>NZ_JANRHB010000016.1:0-97626 GCF_024733855.1 Gordonia sp. GONU | reverse complement strand
TGAACTGGGTGATGCTGCGGTGCCCGGTTTTGTGGGGCAGGTCGCGGTCGGCGATCTCGACGATCTGCCGGTCGCCGGCGAAAGTGAGTCGGGCGATGGCGCGTTCGGTGTCGGCGGCGACGTCGACGAGCTCGGCATCGGAGCATTGTGTCAGGTCGACGGTCTGCAGTTCGGTGGTGATCCGGTGTAGTTCTTGCACGAGTTCGGAGGCGCGGCTCGACGGCACGACGTCGGAGTTCGAGATCTCGAGCAAGACGGTCACCCCCCGATGCCGTTGTTACGAATGTATGTTCGATCGTACACCTGAATATCAAGGCGTGCATCGATTGTCGATGGAGTTCGTGTGCAAATCTTCTGTCGGTATGCACTGATATAGTGCTGACCCACGTCGGTCCGATGGACCACATCCCTCGGAGATCAGGGCCCGAGGCTGGCAACGGGGTTAGCGTCGAGTCATGCAGCCGTGGATGTGTGTCTTCTGCGCGAACGAGTACGCGCCCGACGCGGACCTTCCCGAGGTCTGTCCGATCTGCGACGACGACCGGCAGTGGATTCCGACAAGCGGACAACAGTGGACCCGACTCGACGAGGACGCCGACAATGCGCTCGACGTCGCCGAGGTCGAGCCGGGCCTCACCCGACTTTCGCTGAGGCCGTCGGTCGGCATCGGCCAGCAGGGATTCCTGGTGGCCACTTCGCAGGGAAACATCCTCTGGGAACCACCGGGTTTCGTCGGTCCCTCTCTCGTCGACCGGCTGGTGGAATGCGGCGGCGTCGCAGCCATCACGGCCAGTCATCCGCACCTCTATGGCGCCAGTGTGTCTCTCAGTCACCGGTTCGGTGGGGTGCCGGTCTACTACAACGATCTCGATCGTCGATGGCTGACCCGGCCGGATCCTGTCGTCGAGTTCTGGTCCGGCGACGCCGAGATCCTCAACGGGGTGCGAATCATCCAGTGCGGCGGGCATTTTCCGGGTAGCGCGGTCCTGCACCTGCCGGGTGCCGCCGACGGTCGGGGAGCGTTGCTGACCGGCGACACGATCAAAGGCGTCATGCAGCCGGGGATGGTGACCTTCATGCGCAGCTACCCGAACATGATCCCGTTGTCGCCCAGACTCGTTCGTCAGATCGCCGACCGGGTCACGGCACTACCCTTCGATCGACTGTACGACGCGTTCGGCGTCGTCGTCGACGAGAACGCACGCGAGGTCGTCGAGACGTCGGCCCGCCGCTACATCGGGTGGGCCACCGACGAGACCGTCGATCCCGACGATCCGTACGCCGATCGGTGACGGCTCAGGCGTCCGGATAGCCCGTCGGGTTTCCCGACTGCCAGCGCCAGGTGTCGGCGCACATGTCGTCGATCGTCTTGGTGGCGTGCCAGTTCAGGTCGGCGTTCGCGCGGGTGGGATCGGCGTACGACGCGGCGATGTCACCGGGCCGGCGCGGTGCGATCTCGTACGGAATCGGCTTGCCGCTCGCCTTTTCGAAAGCGTGCACGACTTCGAGGACCGAAACGCCTTGTCCGGTTCCGAGGTTCCACGTCGACATGCCGGTATGACCAGTGCTGATGCGGTCCAGTGCGGCGACGTGTCCGGCCGCGAGGTCGTCGACGTGGATGTAGTCGCGAACGCCGGTGCCGTCCGGGGTGTCGTAGTCGTCGCCGAAGACCGACAACTTCTCGCGCCGGCCCACGGCGACCTGCGCGACGAATGGCATCAGATTGTTCGGGATGCCCGACGGGTCCTCACCGATCTGACCGCTCGGGTGCGCACCCACCGGGTTGAAGTAGCGCAGCGCCGCGATCCGCCAGGCGTCGGAACTGGCCGCGACGTCGCGCAGCACCTGCTCGATCATCACCTTGGTCCAGCCGTACGGGTTGGTCGCCGACGTCGGGAGGTCCTCGGTCATCGGCAACTCGGGGTCGGCGCCGTAGACGGTCGCCGACGACGAGAAGACCAGCGTGTGCACGTTGTGGCGTTCCATCGCCCGCAACAGCGAGAACGTCGTGCCGAGGTTGTTCTGGTAGTAGTCCAGCGGCTTGGCCACCGACTCACCGACCGCCTTGTACCCGGCGAAGTGGATCACCGCGTCGACGTCCTCGTGGGCGAAGAAGTGCTCGGTCTTGTCCACGTCCGCGAGGTCGAAGGCGTGTACCGGGATGGAACGACCGCTCAAGGCCTCGAGCCGACCGACGACCGTGGGCTTGGCATTGCTGAAGTCGTCGACGATGACGACGTCATGTCCGGCGGAGACCAGCTGGATCACGGTGTGCGAGCCGATGTAGCCCGCGCCGCCGCTCACGAGTACGCGCATGTGAACACCGTAGGGGGCGGAACTGCGAGAACGCCAAACGACCGGCCGCGAACTAGCCCGTCACCCGCTCGGTGGCGGCGTATTTCTGTTCGACGGCGTCTTTGGCGGGTTGCCACCAGCTGGTGTTGTCGCGGTACCAGTCGATGGTGGCGGCCAGGCCGGCGCGGAAGTCGACGTAGTCGGGTTGCCAGCCGAGTTCGGTGCGCAGGCGGGTGGAGTCGATGGCGTAGCGGCGGTCGTGGCCGGGGCGGTCGGTGACGAAGTCGAAGGCGTCGGCGGGCTGGCCGAGGAGTTCGAGGATGGTTTCCACGACGGTGCGGTTGTCGACCTCGCCGTCGGCGCCGATCAGATACGTTTCGCCGATCCGACCCTGGTCGATGATGGTCCACACCGCGTCGTTGTGGTCGTCGACGTGGATCCAGTCGCGCACGTTGCGGCCGTCGCCGTAGAGCTTGGGGCGTACCCCGCAGAGCACGTTGGTGATCTGGCGGGGGATGAACTTCTCGATGTGCTGGTACGGGCCGTAGTTGTTGGAGCAGTTGGAGATGGTGGCGGCCACGCCGAAGGAGCGCACCCAGGCGCGCACGAGCAGGTCGGAGCCGGCTTTGGTCGCCGAGTACGGGCTCGAGGGGTTGTAGGCCGTCTGCTCGGTGAAACGCGCCGGGTCGTCGAGGTCGAGGTCGCCGTAGACCTCGTCGGTGCTGATGTGGTGATAGCGCACCTGATGGGCGCGGACGGCTTCGAGCAGGGTGTAGGTGCCCACCAGGTTGGTGTGCACGAACGCCGAGGGGTCGGCCAGGGAGTTGTCGTTGTGGGATTCGGCGGCGAAGTGCACCACCAGATCGGCCTCGCCGACCAGTTGGTGGACCAGGGCGGCATCGGCGATGTCGCCCTCGATCAGCTCGACCCGGTCGGCGACCCGAGCCAGGGTCTCGGGATTGGCGGCGTAGGTGAGTTTGTCCAGCACCCGGATCGAACACTCGGGGCGGGTGGCCAGCGTGCGCAGCACGAAGTTGGCGCCGATGAAACCGGCACCACCGGTCACGAGAACACGCACGTCGATCCTTCCGCCTGAGGTATTCGTCGACGCAACTCTACCGAGATCGGCACCCCGACCCGAGGTGACGAGCTTGCCACGCGGATGGGGACCGGCCAGGGCCCCCGGGTGGGCGCGCAGTGAGCCGGAGCGTCGGGCACTAGGCTGTGGCGCATGCGAGGGATCATTCTGGCCGGCGGTACGGGCTCGCGCCTGCACCCGATCACGCAGGGTGTGAGCAAGCAGCTCGTCCCGGTCTACGACAAGCCGATGATCTACTACCCGCTCTCCACGCTGATGCTCGCCGGTATCCGCGACATCCTCGTCATCACCACCCCGCACGACGCGCCCGCCTTCCAGGGACTGCTCGGCAACGGCGACCAGTTCGGTATCAACCTCACCTACAAGACCCAACCCTCGCCCGACGGCCTCGCCCAGGCCTTCACCCTCGGCGCCGACCACATCGGCGACGAGTCGGTCGCACTCGTGCTCGGCGACAACATCTTCTACGGACCCGGTCTCGGCAGCCGGTTGCAGGGTTTCGAGAACGTCGACGGCGGAGCGGTCTTCGCCTACTGGGTGTCCAATCCGGAGGCCTACGGTGTCGTTGACTTCGACGCCGACGGGACCGCGATCTCGCTGGAAGAGAAGCCGGCACAACCGAAGTCGAAATTCGCGGTGCCCGGCCTGTACTTCTACGACAACGAGGTGGTCGAGATCGCCCGCAACCTGAAACCCAGCGCACGCGGCGAATACGAGATCACCGACATCAACGCCCACTACCTCGAACGCGGCAAACTGTCGGTGACCGTCCTGCCGCGCGGGACCGCCTGGCTCGACACCGGAACCTTCGACAGCCTCCTCGACGCCGGCAATTTCGTGCGCACCGTCGAACAACGCCAAGGCCTCAAGATCGCTGTGCCCGAAGAGATCGCGTGGCGTCGTGGATTGCTCGACGACGACGAGCTCCGTTCTCGCGCGGAGAAACTCCGCAAGTCCGGTTACGGTGACTACCTGCTCGAACTCCTGCAGCGAGGCAAGGGATTCTGAGTACACATCCGACGCGAAAGGCTCATCCATGAAGGTGCGACCGCTCACGATCGACGGCGCGTGGGAACTCACCCCGGTCCAGCACGGCGACGCACGGGGACTGTTCGCCGAGGCGTTCAAGGGGGACCTGCTGGCCGAGGTGATCGGGCACCGCTTCGACCTCGCGCAGGTCAATCTGTCGGTATCTGCCGCTGGTGTGCTGCGCGGTGTGCATTTCGCCGATGTTCCGCCGGGACAGGCGAAGTACGTCACCTGCGCGTCGGGTGCCATCCTCGACGTCATCGTCGACATCCGCGTCGGCTCCCCGACCTTCGGCACCTACGACACCGTCCTGCTCGACGACGTCGACCGTCGGGCGGTTTACCTGTCGGAAGGGCTAGGGCACGCGTTCTGCGCGCTGGCCGACAACTCGACCGTCACCTACCTCTGCTCCACCGGCTACAACCCGTCTGGCGAACACGGCATCAACCCACTCGACCCCGACCTCGCCATCGACTGGCCGACCACCGCGCGGGATGGTTCGCCGCTGGAGTACGAACTCTCCGAGAAGGACACCGCCGCACCCGGATTGCACGAAGCCGCGGCGTCGGGACTGCTCCCGCGCCACGACGACGTGACCGCCTACCTGCGTTCGCTGGCGGACTGAGCGCCGCGGACTCGGGACGACCGCCCGCTCAGCCGGCGGTCGAGCGGCGGAATGCGGTGACCGCCCAGAAGTAGCCGACGATCAGGAACACCACGCACCAGCCGAGTGCCCACGGCCAGCGATCGCTGATGTCGAGTCCCATGAGCAGGCCGCGCAGCGTGTCGGCGATCGGGCTGAAGGGCTGATACTCGGCAAACTGCCGCACCCCGTTCGGCATGCTGTCGGTCGGCACGAGCCCGCTGCCCAGGTAGGGCAGGAACAGCAGCGGCAGGGGCATGTTGCTGGCGCTCTCCGGATTCGGTGCGACGACGCCCATGGCGACGGCGATCCACACCAGGCCGGCCGTCAGCAGGAGCAACAGGCCGCCCGCGAGCAGCCAGTCGAGAGCGTTTGCCTCCGAACGGAAACCGAGTGCGAAGGCGGCGGCGAGCAGGAACAGCACCGCGACGACACCCTGGATCAGGGCACCGACGAAGTGACCGGCGAGGATCGCCGTCGGCGGGGTGGCCAACGAGCGCAGACGATTGATGATGCCCTCGGTGACGTCCTGGTTGACCGAGACCGCCACCGCCACAGTGAGGAACGACGGCACGAAGAGCAGCAGCCCCGGCAGCAGGTAGTTGATGTACTTCCCGTCGAGCGGGCCGTCGGAGGTCAGTGCACTCTCGATCGCGCCGCCGAAGAAGAAGGTCATCATCAGCAGGATGACGACGGGCATCGCGATCGTGGAGAACATCATCGTGGGGTATCGCCGGAGCCGAACGAGGTTGCGGCGAACCATGACCGAGGAATCGGAGAGCGTGAAGGCGAGGGTGGTGGACATCGGATCTCCTAGAGGGTGGCGGCCGACCGGCCGGTGATGGTGAGGAACACGTCGTCGAGATCGGGGGTGTGCACCGAGATGCCGGTGGCCTCGATGCCCGCGGCGTCGAGGGTCGACAGGACGTCGCGGATCGCTCCGATCCCGCCCTCGGAGGGGACAGCGAGGCTGTTCTCCTCCTGCCCGTCGATCGACGACGAGAACGCGCGGCGGGCGCGCTCGCAATTGTCGGCGTCGGCGAAACCGATCCGGATGTGACCTCCGGGCACGAGCTGTTTGAGTTCGGCGGCGGTGCCCTCCGCGACGATCCGGCCGCGATCGAGGACGGCGATGCGGTCGGCGAGATGGTCGGCCTCTTCCAGGTATTGCGTGGTGAGGAAGATGGTCGTGCCCCGGGCGACGAGTCCGCGGACGGTCTCCCACACGGTGCGGCGAGAGCGGGGATCGAGGCCGGTCGTCGGCTCGTCGAGGAAGATGATCGACGGTTCGCCGACGAGGGTCATCGCGAGGTCGAGGCGGCGGGTCATCCCGCCGGAGTACTCGGCGACGCGGCGGTCGGCGGCGTCGACGAGGTCGAAGTCGGCGAGTAGCTTCTCCACTCGCTCGTGGGCCTGGTGTTTCGGCAGATGCCGGAGTCGGGCGACCATCGTGAGGTTCTCGCGTCCGGTGAGCAGCGTGTCGACGGCAGCGAACTGGCCGGTCAGGCCGATCCGGGCGCAGATCGCATCGCGGTCGGAGGCGGGATCGAGTCCCGCGATCCGTATCTCGCCCGAGTCCGGCTGTGCGAGCGTGGACAGGATCTTGACCGTGGTGGTCTTTCCGGACCCGTTGGGGCCGAGTAGGGCGAACACGCTGCCGGCGGGCACCGAGATGTCGATACCGTCGAGAACCGTGTTGTCTCCGAAGGCCTTTCGAAGACCGGAGGCACTGATGGCGGGTTGATCGGACATTGCTGTTCCTTTCCGTACGAATAAGGACATGCGCATATATGCATGTATTGACAGACGAGCGCCCGATGGGGCGTCGCCGGGATGTTCTGGGGGAGTGGTCGGTTACGGTGAGGCGTTACACGTCGAGGTCTTCGACGTCGGGTGCCAGTGCGGCCGCGGTGCGCTCGAAGAACCTCTCGGGCACGAGTTTTCGCAGTCCCTCGATGTCGTCGACGATCTCGACGGTGTAGTCGCCCCAGTCGGGGAGTTCGGCACTGAACAGGCTGCGGACGCTGGGGATGCCGGTGAGGTCCTTGAGCCAGTTGCCGGTCTTCTGCATGCGGGTCACGCCGTAGTTGTTCCAGTCCACGAAGTGGATCGACAGCACGATCTTGCCGGTGCGTCCCTCGTAGGCGGTGAGTTTGGTTGCGTTGCCGGTGTTCTCGTCGTACTCGGTCTCCTCGGCGAGGGGTCGACCGAAGAACCGTTTCCGACGCACGCCGTCGGGTCCGTCCCGGAGCACGATCTCGTCGTACCCGGCGTCGCGATAGTCCGCGGCCCGCACATACGCGCGGAGTGCCTCGACGACGGCGCCGGAGAGGTTACCGCCCGACACCTGCTGAGCGCGTTCGAGGACGGCGATGTCGTCGTCGGAGACGTAGATGGTCTTGTTGGGCATGAACCCACTATAAGTAGACGTATACGTAGACGCAAGGGGTGCGTCGAACTCGGATCTTCCGGCGACTTATGCCCGATCAGTCCTCGGGGGCCGCGTCCTGACCGGGCCTGTTCTGGTTCTCGGCGTTCTGCAGCGCGACGGCGCGCGCGAGCCGTGCGTACTTCACCTCGAGGTCGCGGAACCGCAGGTACGTCGACACCGTGGTGAACGCGAAGGCGATGACCAGCAGGAACAGCACGAGGTCGAGGCCGCGCTGGATGCCGATCTTGTTGGCGACCCAGGTGACGTCGTCCTGGCGCAGCATCGCGTAGAGGCCGAAACCCACGAACGCGACGAACAGGATCTTCACACCGGCCGACGATCGGGCGGTGCCGCGGTTGACGACGAAGAAGCCGACCAGTGCGAGCAGGCCGATGATCGCCAGGATCTGGAACCAGATCATCGACTCCTCACTTCCTCATCCGGGTGTGGAACAGGCCGTCGGCGACGATGTTGACCCCGTTGATCAGCGACTGTCCCTTCGCGCGTGAGTATTCGGTGTAGAGGATCGTGACCGGTTGCTCAGCGACCCGCCACTTGTGATGGTCGATGAGCGCGATGAACTCCGACGCGTGACTCATCCCGCTCATCAGGAGGTCGAGATCGTCCGCGACCCTCTTGTTGAAGACGCGAAGTCCGTTGTGCGCGTCGGACAATCCGAGCCGTCGCGTGCGGGGGCTCAGGAAGACGATGGTGCGCAACGCCATCCGGCGCAGCAGCGGGACCGACTCGCTGCGTCCCTCGGCGAACCGGGTGCCGACGATGATGTCGACCGGTTCGGTCCGCAGGCGGGCGACCATCGCCGACACGTCGTCGACCTGATGCTGTCCGTCGGCGTCGAAGGTGACGAAGAAGCGGGCGCCGGGCTGCTTGCGCGCGTATTCGACGCCGGTCTGGATGGCCGCTCCCTGCCCGAGGTTCACCGGGTGGCGCACGAGGTGGACGCCGGCGGCCCTGATCTCCTCGGCCGAGTTGTCCGACGAGCCGTCGTCGACGCAGACGATGTTGGGGAAGGTCTCGCGGGCCTTTGCCGCGACCTCCCGGATCACCTGCCCCTCGTTGAAGACGGGTACCACCAGCCAGACGTCGGCATTGGTGATGGGTTCGGCCATGGTGAACAACCCTAACCCGGCCGGTCGCGGTACTCCCATTCCGCGGCCTCGGAGAGGAACCGCCCGGCTCGGCCCGGCTAGTCTGGTCGGATGCCGATCGACGTGATGATGCCCTTCTACGGCGACGTCGCGCAGTTCCGCGAGGCCGTGACCAGCGTGCTCGATCAGAGTGACCCGGACCTGCGGCTCGTGGTGGTCGACGACTGCTATCCCGACCCGACGCCCCGCGAATGGCTCGCCTCGCTGAACGACGCGCGTGTCCGCTACCTGCGCAACGACACCAACCTCGGCGTCAACGGGAACTTCCGACGCTGCGTCGAGCTCGTGACCGCCGACTGGTTCGTCGTCATGGGCTGCGACGACGTGATGCACGCCGACTACCTCGCGACCGTCCGCACGTTGACCCGGCATCACCCGGAAGCGTCGGTCATCGCGCCGGGCGTCGACGTCATCGACGAGAACGGCCAGGCGGTGCGTCCGCTGGGGGACCGGATGAAGAGCGTCCTGGCCCCCTCGAACGCGACGGTGCTGTCCGGTGAACGCCTAGCGACCAGCCTGTACCACGGCAATTGGACGTACTTTCCGTCATTGCTGTGGCGGACCGCCGCGGTGCGAGAGGTCGGGTTCCGGCCCGGGCTGGAGATCGTCCTCGACCTCGCGCTTCTCGTCGACCTCGCCGCCGACGACGGATCACTCGTCTACGACCCCGAAGTCGTCTTCTCCTACCGCCGCCACAGTGGGTCGGTGAGTTCGGTGCAAGCCGTCGACGGACGTCGCTTCGACGAGGAGAACCGCTTCTTCGCCGCCGAGGCGGAACGGTGCGCGGCTCGCGGTTGGCCAAGAGCGGCCAGGGCAGCGCGCTTACACGCGACGTCGCGGCTCAATCGCCTGCAAGCGCGGGTGGGGGCGGTGGCAGGCAAGGTTTCGACGGGGCTCAACCGGCGATAGGCCGCCGCAGCACCCCGACCATGTGCACGACGAGCCCCACCAGCGGGCCGACGACGAGCGCGACGCACGTTCTGACCTCGACGTCGGCCGGGATCAGCAGCAACCCGACGGCGACGAGGGTGGCGACCCACCAGCCCGTGGCGTACCAGCGGTGGGCACCTGCGGCGATCGCGGCCGCACCGGTGACGGTCAACAGGGCGAGGCAGGTGGCGCCGGCGGTGAGCAATGCGACGACGATGCCGTCGAGGTCGAAGTCGGCGCCGAAGACCGACCGGAGCAGCCAGGGCCCGACCAGCCACGCGGCCACGATCCCGACCCCGCCGACGATGCCGACGATGCCGAGCGGGGCGGCCAGCGCCGCGAGCCGCCGGTCACGGTGATCGACGAAGCGCGAGATCAGCACGCCCTGGAAGCTGTTGAGCGGCACCAGCAGCGGTGCACGCGTGAGGGTCACCGCCAGAATCAGTGCGCCGATCACCCGGGCCTCGTCGGCGCCGGGGGTACCGCGCAGGTTGGCGGTCAGGTTGATCAGCACGGGGAAGCCCATGACGAGAACGGCACTCGCGGCGGCGGCGGCCATCGCGGTGAGGGTGTTGGTCGTGAGCCGGCGCGGGGGTACGTCTCCGCCGATCCCGACCGCGCGTCGGGCAGCGGGGGACCCGACCAGCAGCAGGCACCACGACACCGAACCGATGACGGTGACGATCAGGAAGGCCGTCGTGCCCCAGCCGGCGGCCACCGCGATGACGGCACCGGCCAGGCGGATCAGTGCGTCGACCGACAGCAGCACCGCGAACGACGACCAGCTCAGCATCCCGGACAGCGCGCCGCACAAGTGCGCGTACACCGCGAAGCTCGCCACCCCGATCGCCAGCAATGCCACCGACAGCCGGCGTTCGTCGGTGAACACCTCGCCGCTCCACAGCGGTGACGTCGCGGCCACCAGTACGGCGAGACCGGCGCCGATCCCGATGTTCACGACCAGCGGCCGCGACCGGGCCTCACCACCGGATGCCGCGCGCACCGCGCGCGTCGTCTCCTGCAGCTGACCGTTCTGTGCACCGGTGACGAGACCGTAGGCCGCCCAGAACACCGCGAAGACGCCGTACCCGATCGCACCGAGGTGACGTGCGGCCAGCAGCAGCACCAGATAGCCCGACGCGGCGGCGATGAGCGTCGCGACGGTGACGCGTCCCAGCGAACGCGCGTCGGTGTCGACTTCTCCGGCCGCGCCGGAAGGCGTCTCCGGCGTCGGTGCCGGCACGTCCGTCATCGGATCCTCAGGACGGACTGGGGAACGGCGGCAGTTCCGGGGTGAACAGCCAGGCGTCCCACAGGTCCTTGAGCGGTTTCGACGAGTGGTTGGCGGCGAGCGCCATGAAGTCTTCGGTGGTCACCGACCCGTAGCGGTACTTCTCGGTCCAGCGCTGCAGGAGCGCGAAGAAGTCGCCGTCGCCGATTCTCAGCCGCAAGGCGTGCAGGGTGAGCGCACCGCGTTTGTAGACCCAGTCGTCGAACATCTTGCGCGGGGTCGGGTCGGCCAGCGGCACCCGCACCGGGTTCGCATCGAGCTTCTCGTAGTAGTGGCGTGCCCATTCGTCGGCACTGCGACCGCCCGACCGCTGGCTCCACAGCCATTCGGCGTAGCAGGCGAATCCCTCGTGCAGCCAGATGTCGCGCCAGCGTGCCGCGGTCACCGAATTGCCGAACCACTGGTGGGCGAGCTCGTGGGCGATGAGACGGTCGGCGTCCCGGCTGCCGTCGCAGTGGTTCGCGCCGAACGTCGAGAAAGTCTGTGCCTCGATGGGGATTTCGAGCTCGTCGTCGGTGACGACGACGGTGTACTGCGGGAACGGATACGGTCCGAACATCTCGACGAACACCGAGATCATCTCCGTCTGCGGGCCGAAATCGATCCCGAAGTTCTCCTCGAGGCGGGACGGGATGAGGCCGATCACGGGAAAAGGCTTGCTGGCCAACGAGACCTGCTTGTACTGACCGATCTGGATGGACGCGAGGTAGGTCGGCATCGGCTCCACCTGCTGATAGACCCAGGTGGTCTGCGCAGCACGGACCCGCTTGGACTCCAGTACGCCGTTGGCGAGTGCGTGGTACGGGCTGTCGGTGGTGATCGAGATCCGGTACGGCGCTTTGGCACTCGGATGGTCGTCGCACGGGAACCACGACGCCGCGCCGTTGGGTTGGTTGGCGCAGAGTGAGCCGTCGGTCAGTTCTTCCCAGCCGACCTCGCCCCAGGGGCCAAGGATCGGCCGGGGGTTGCCGTGATAGCGGACGGTGATCGTCATCGCCCCGCCGGGCGGCACCGGGGTGTCGGGGGTGATGGTCAGCTTGTGGCGTCGATGGCTGTACCGGGCGCGCTTGTCGTTCACCGAGACCCGCTGTACCGACATCGAGCTGGCGAGATCGAGTGTGAAGCGTCTGAGTTCCCGATGTGACGTCGCGGTCAGGACCGCGGTGCCCTCGAGGCGGTTGCTCGACACCTTGTACTCGAGTTCGAGGTCGTAGCGCGAGATCCGGAAGCCGAGATTTCCGTTGTCCGGCAGGTAGGGATCGAGGACGTCGGACGGTGCACCCAGGAAGGGCTCCCCGGCGTGCCCCCGTGACCCAGGGCCAGACTTTCCCGGCACTCTCGACTCCTACTCCGTTCTGCCGTATGGCATGTTCGCCGCTGCTGCCGGCCGCGTCATCGGACGCCGACGATGCGGTTCCTTTGGTCACGGTGCGGTTGCGGTTGATGACTCGATTTCGGCGTATCACCCGCGACGAGGTCTCGTCGTCGCGGACACTGTGAGAGTACCTGGCGGCGGGGAACCAGGCCCGCCCGACGATGCGAGGAGCAGCATTATGACCGGATTCGGCAGTGTCGCGCAGTTTCTCGCGCGACTGATACTCGGCATCATCTTCATCGCCCACGGCTGGCAGAAGCTGGTGACACAGGGGATGGACGCCACCAAGGTGGCCTTCGGTCCAGCCGGCATGGACGTGCCCTATCCGGATCTGGCCGCGTACTACGCGACCTGGGTGGAACTGGTCGGCGGCATCCTGCTGATCCTGGGCCTCCTGCTGCCCATCGTCGCCACGTTGCTGATCGCGGACATGATCGGTGCGATCGTCTTCGTTCATTGGGATGCGGGATTCTGGAACACCGACAGTGGTTACGAATGGCCGCTGGCCTTGATCGCCGGACTGCTGGCGGTGGGATTCACCTCGGCCGGACGCGCAGCCGCGGACAGCTACCTCCTGCGGCGACGCCGCCGACGGACCGAGGTGGTCTGAGACGTCGACGATAGACAGGATCGCCACTTCCGTGCAGCTGCGCCGGCCCGAACAGCGCGGCTGGGCGGGAGTGGCGAGATTCTGCGATGCGTCAGGCGATCGCGAAGCCGTCGATGGTGGCCGAGCTCCGTGACGCCCTGTCCGTGTCGGCCAGTTCGGCCACCAGACGCGAGATCACGGTCCGTTCCTCGTCGGCGTGGTGGAGCCCCACCCCGTCGATGACGCCGGGGGTGAGGATCGCCAGGGGGTCGGTGTCGTGCCGGTGGATCACCGCGGCACCGAGAAGGCGCTGTGCCTGAGCGGGATCGACGTCCCAGAGGGCATCGGCGGTCATGAGGTAGAGGCGGATGGCCGGCGGATAATCGTGGAGGTTCACGAGTGCCCAGGCCCAGTGTTTGGCGACGTCGACGGTGTCGGCCTCCCCGCGACCGTGGGTCCGCACGTACTTGCCGTGCAACTCGCTGCAGAGGTAGTTGGCGTCCATCCACAACTGCAGCTGGGACATGCATCGGACGCAGTCGTGCAGATTGGACAGGTACTTCGTCGAGTACGGTCCTTCGCGTCGTGCTCTGACCTCGCGGAGCACGGAGAACGCGGCCAGCGCGTGCTCGTATTCGCCCGCGGCGAGGAGGGCTTCGGCCTCGGCCTGCAATTCCTCGATCATCTTCGACATTCTCGCCGATCCCACGGACGGTCACCGGCGCTTTGCCCGAACTGGGACCACCCGAGGTCACGTGTACCGGACAAGTCCGCGGAACTCTGGCACACGCCCCGTTCGGCTGGCATCGTGGCAAGGGTGAAGGACGATATCGGCAGCACCCCGGAAGGCTCCGACGGCGAGTTCAGCCTCGACCAGGACGACCAGCTCCAGCCGGAGGACACCCTGGTCGACCGCGGCGTCGACGACGTCCTCGACGAGGGCTACTCGCCACCCGACTACCCGCCCAAGGCGGCGATCCACGGACTCACGGTCCGCGAGCAGGCGGAGGGGGAGACCCTCGACGAGCGGCTGGCCGAGGAGGAGCCCGACGTCGGTGCGGTCGATCCGCTCGACGAGATCACTGCCGACGAGCACGCCCGAACCGATTGGCGTGCGCACGATTCCGATCGCAGCGACGAGTTCGACGAAGGTGACGAGGTCGGTGACCGGCGGGCCGGCCGGCTGATCGCTCCGGACGAGGGATCGGGGATCGACACGGAGGCCGAAGCAGTGGCTGCGGATGCGGGTATCGACGGCGCCGCGGCCTCGGCCGAGGAGGCCGCGGTGCACTACATCTCGGATCAGGAGTAGTTCGGCTACTCGGCCGGCGGAGCTTCCCCGAACTGCGCGAGTGTGGCGACGATCTTGTCGCGGATCGCGCTGTCGTCGAGTCCGAGACCGGTGAGCGCACCGGCCACCGGATCGTCGGCGAACAGCCCGAGCAACAGGTGTTCGGTGCCGACGTAGTTGTGACCGAGGTCGACGGCGATGCCGACGGTCGCCTCCAGGACCGCCTTGGCGGCGGCGTCGTAGGGCACGACGGACGATGCCTCGGCATCCGGGACGTCCCGCGGCGCCGGGACGAGTTGTGCCACGGCATCGGCGAACGCATCGGGGTCGACGCCGAACTCCCGCAGCACGACGAAGACGAGGGCCTGCGGCTCGGCGGTCATGGCAGCTGCCACGTGGGCGGGGGTCACGTACTCGGCTCGATCGGCGGCCGCCGCACCGTTGGCCGCCATCAGGACGTTCGCCGCGCGGGGCGTGAACCGCGAGAACGGGTTCGACTCGCCGGCCAGGCCGCCGTCGGTGCCGCCGGCGGCCGACACCCGGTCGACGAACCGCTTCTGGGCGGCCTGCTTGCTGACGCCCATGCTGGCCCCGATTGCAGTCCACGAAGCGCCCGAGCGGCGCGCCTGGTCGACGAAATGGCCGATCAGACTGTCGGCGACCTCGTCGAGATGAGCCGCGGCCAGTACCGCGTCGGACAGCTGGTCGAGGGGGTCGTCGTGCACCTTGCGGATCGCTGCGATGAGGTCGTCCAGCCGAATGGGAACAGCGTTCTTCGTCATGCGTCAACCGTAGGTTGACGGCCGAACTTCGTCAACCCTTGGTTGACGATCGATCATTCGGCGAATGGGGGGCAAGGCCGGCCATCGTTGACACGGATGCAAACCGTCGTGACGATGGATGCGGAGATCCGCCGAAGACGCCGCCGCACTCCACCGCCTTTGCCACGGGAGGTTTTCCAGTGAGCATCACCGAACCCACCGTCCGCCCGGACCCGAGATCAGATCCCGAGTCCCCGGTTGCCCGGCCTCCGGGTATCGCCACGGCGGACGGTCCCGACACCGTCCGACGGTTTCTCGAGGTGCGGTCGCTGACCGATGCTCTCGCCGAACGACTCTCACCCGAGGACCAGACGCCGCAGTCGATGACCGAGGCGAGTCCCGCGAAATGGCATCGGGCGCACGTGACCTGGTTCTTCGAGGAGTTCATCCTCCGTCGGAACCCGGACTACGTCGTGTACGACGAGACCTTCCGGTACCTGTTCAACAGCTACTACGAAACGGTGGGAGAACGACATCCGCGCCCCGATCGCGGTCTCGTCACGCGACCGGGCGTACGCGACGTGACGCGTTATCGCGAGCACGTCGACGCGGCGATGGTCGAGGCTCTCGAGGCCGGGCGATTCGACGACGCGGCGCTCGAATTGCTCGAGCTCGGCTGCAACCACGAACAGCAGCACCAGGAGTTGCTGCTGATGGACATCAAGCACCTGTTCTCGACGCATGCGTTCGGACCGGTCTACGTCGACCGGGATCCCGACGTGCCCGGGCGGTCCGCGCCGCTCGGCTGGCGGGAGTTCTCCGGTGGGGTGCACGAGATCGGCGCTGTCGGAAGTGGATTCTCCTACGACAACGAGGGCCCCCGCCACCGGGTCCACCTCGAGGACTTCGCGGTGTCCGATCGGCTGGTGACCAACGCCGACTGGCTGGAGTTCATGGCCGACGACGGATATCGGCGTCACGAGTACTGGCTCTCCGACGGGTGGGCGAAGATCCACGAAACCGGTTGGCAGACACCGGGTTACTGGCGTGAAGAGGACGGCCGGTGGACCACCTTCACCCTGTCCGGACGCCGCCCCGTCGTGCCCGACGAGCCGGTGACCCACGTGTCCTTCTACGAAGCCGACGCCTACGCCCGCTGGGCCGGCGCCCGACTGCCCACCGAATTCGAATGGGAGGTCGCGGCCGGAACACTCGGCGACGCGCGGGGCGGGCTTCTCGATCCCGGCCGATGTCACCCAGGCCGGGCCGGCTCCGCGATGGTCGGTGACGTGTGGGAGTGGACGGCGAGCGCGTATCTGCCCTACCCGGGATTCGTCCCGGCGAATGGGGCCGTCGGTGAGTACAACGGAAAGTTCATGTCCGACCAGCACGTCCTGCGTGGCGCGAGCGCGGTGACGCCGCCGGGGCATGAGCGGATCACCTACCGCAACTTCTTTCCCGCTGCGTCGCGGTGGGTGTTCTCGGGACTGCGGCTCGCTCGATGACTCCCGAGCGCGAAGCGCAGCCCAGGACATCCGAGCGCGACGACACGCGTACCGAAGTCGACGAGGCGACGACAGGACTTGCCGCGGACGCGCTTTCGGGTCTGTGGCAGGACCCGCCGACGCTGCCGACCAAGTGGCTCTACGATGAGCGCGGAAGCCGGCTCTTCGATGAGATCACCCGGCTTCCCGAGTACTATCCGACGCGTCGCGAGACCGCGATCCTGCGTGAGCATTCGGCCGACATCGTGGCGGCCACGGATGCCGAGGTGATGGTCGAATTGGGTTCGGGCACCTCCACCAAGACCAGGTTGCTGCTCGACGCGTTCAGTGCCGCCACCCCCGACTCCGAGCGGTTCACCTACGTTCCCGTGGATGTCAGCTCCGAGATGCTCACGACCACAGCCGATGTGCTGGCCGCCGACTATCCGGGCGTCGAGGTCGTCCCGTTGGTCGCGGACTTCACCGAACCCGACCTCCATCTCCCCGACGCCGACGGCGCCCGGCTCGCGGTGTTCCTCGGTGGCACCATCGGGAACTTCGATCCCGAGGCGAGGCGCGAGTTCTATCAGGGTCTGGCGAAAGCGCTCTCGCCCGGCGACTTCTTCCTGCTCGGTACCGACCTCGTCAAGGACACCGGCCGACTCGTGGCCGCCTATGACGACAAGGCGGGCGTCACAGCCGATTTCAACCGCAACCTCATCGAGGTCCTGCGGACGGGACTGGATGCCCGCGGACTGTATGCGGACGACTTCGAACACATCGCGCGCTGGAACCCGGGCGAACATCGCATCGAGATGTGGCTGCGTGCCCGGCGGGACATCGACGCCTACTTCGGCACCCTCGGACGTTCGTGGAAGTTGGCCGCCGGCACCGAGATCCACACCGAGATCAGCACCAAATTCGAACCGCAGGCGCTGCGTGTCGAACTCGAGGAGGCCGGATTCGACGTCGCGTCGTCGTGGACGGATCCGGCCGGCGATTTCCAGCTCACGCTGGGTCGTCGCTGAGGAAAGCCGACGCCGCGTATGCGGAGTGGGTGGTGGAACATGCCGTACCCGGGAAAGTGCCATTTCTGAACTCGCTGAAGAAATCCACCGAGAAGATTACAGTAGAAGAACTGTAGGCATTTCCCGTCCTGAAACATCGAACGGGACACAGGGCGGTTGTGCCTGTCGGGGAGGCTGTTTCGTCAGAGTCCGCGAGTGTCGAAGGGGAATGTCAATGGCAGGGCGAGCTGATCTTCGGGTACGGATTGTTCTATGTTTTTCCGCGATCGTCGCCGCAGTCGGCCTTCAGGTTGCTGCACCGGCAAACGCCACGATCAGTCGGGTGGATATCGATCCAGCCGGCTCGGGGGAACTCTATCGCGTCGGATGTGAGTACGAAGCCGAGGCCTTCTACTGGCCGCCTTATCGCATCAAGGTCTACTTCGAGGTCCGCGATGTGGGCAACAAGGGACCATGGCGAGCACTCCAGACAGCAGAGCAGGGCGATACCTGGGCCACTGCCATGTGGACACCACAGCGAGTGGGGGTCTTTCAGATCCGCGCGAGGCAGGATGGGTCCGTCAAGCACACCGAACTGCTCCGTGTCGCCGGCCGAGGAACTGTCATCGACAACCTGAGCGACGGCGTCTGCTTGCACGTGCCCTACTGACGCGACACGCGTTTGCCGGAGCGCAGGAGTCGTGCTCCGCGATCGCTGATTCGGCAGGCGATTCCCAGCGCGCCTGCACGCGGCGATGAGAGAGGGCCCGACCGGTTCATACCGAGTCCGCATCTGCCGCGTTGTCGCCGAGCAGTTGGCGCACCCGAGGGATCACTCGGGTGCCATAGAGTTCGATGCTGCGCATCTGCTCGGCATGGCCCAGGGTGCCGTGGGAGTACTTCATGTCGAAACGACTCAGCCCGAGCGCCTTCGACGTCGAGGCGATCTTGCGTGCGACGGTCTCCGGCGACCCGACGAACAGCGCACCGTCGGGGCCCGTCGACCGCTCGAAGTCGATCCGGGTGGGCGGCGGCCATCCCCGTTCGCGTCCGATCCGCGCCACGTACCCGCGGTAGTGCGGCCACAACTCGTCGCGTGCCTGTGCGTCGGTGTCGGCGACATGGCCCGGGCAGTGCACGCCGACCGGAAGTACGTCCTGCTCCATCTCGGCGAGCGCACGGTGGTAGAGGTCGACGTAGGGGCGGAAGCGCACCGGGTCACCGCCGATGATGGCGAGCATCAGCGGAAGCCCGTACGACGCTGCGCGGACCACGGATTCGGGGCTGCCGCCCACCGCGATCCAGGTGGGCAGCGGCGGGCTCTCGAGCTGCGGGTACACCGGCTGAGCACGCAAGGGGCCCGCGTCGAGCCGGACCAGGTGACCGGCTCGCCGGTGCGCAGTTCGGCGAAGAGCGCGAGCTTGTCGGTGAACAGTTCCTCGTAGTCGGAGAGGTCGTAATCGAACAGCGGGAACGACTCGGTGAACGAACCGCGGCCGAGGATCACCTCGGCACGGCCCGAGGAAAGCGCGTCGACGGTCGAGAACCGCTGGAACACGCGGATGGGATCGTCCGAGCTCAGTACGGTCACGGCCGAGCCGAGGCGGATGCGGCTGGTGCGGGCGGCGATGGCGCCGAGCACCACCTCGGGTGCGGATACGGAGTAGTCGGAGCGGTGATGCTCACCGACACCGAGGAAGTCGACGCCGACCTCGTCGGCCAGGATCGCCTGCTCGAGTACGTCCCGCAGGGTCTGTGCGTCCGATCGCGGAGTGCCATCGGGCTCGGCGGTGATGTCGCCGAAGGTGTCCAAGCCCAACTCGAGTTCATGCGTGGCCGTGTGCGATTCCATCTCGTCTCTCTTTTGTCCGTTCGTGGCACAACTTCGTATAAGCGGCTAATGGTGCATGCCTGGGGGACGTGCTACTACTTCTCACGGCCACTTTGGCCTGACAGCACGATGCCGAGGGCATGGCTGTGACATGCTTCTATTCGTCGGGGACCATTCGGCATGGTCCTTTTCTTCTAGAAACGGGAGACCTTCAATGTGGGACTCATTCTGGGATTTCATCTGGTACACAGTCGTCATCTTCGCGTTCGTCGCGTACCTGATCGTCCTGTGGCACATCATCACCGATCTGTTCCGTGACAAGAAGGCATCGGGCTGGCAGAAGGCCGCCTGGGTGGTCTTCCTGATCATCTTCCCGTACATCACGGCCATCGTGTACCTGCTCGCGAAGGGCAAGGGCATGGCCGAGCGTCAGCGCGAGGCCTACACGGAGGCCAAGCAGGCCTCCGACGAGTACATCAAGTCGGTTGCGGGAACCTCTCCGACCCAGCAGATCACCGAGGCGAAGGCTCTCCTGGACTCCGGTGCCATCACCCCGCAGGAGTTCGAACACCTCAAGTCGAAGGCACTCGGCGGAGCTGCCTGAGTCACCATGCGGTCGGTGAAACCGGCCTGACGACGACCTGGAGCCGCGGTGATCGGATACCTGTGTAAACGCATCGCGGCCTGGGCTGTCCTCGTCTTCATCGCAACCAATCTGACCTACTTCCTGGCCACTTGGTTTCTCGACCCCCGATCCAACTACGCGATCCGGCGACCTCCGTTGCCGGAGAGCGTCGTCGACGCCACGCTGTCCTCCCACAACCTCAACGACAAGACCCCGCTGGTCGAACGTTGGTGGAACTGGCTGACGGGCGTGGTGCTGCACTGGGATTGGGGGTCGACTCCCGTGGGCGAGAGCGTCAACGCCGAGATCGGATTCCGCCTGGTCTCCTCGGTGCAGCTCCTGGCCGCCGCCACCATCGTCTCCACCCTTCTCGGCATAGCCCTGGGCGTCTACACCGCCCTCCGGCAGTACAAGCTCGCCGACCGTGCCTGGCAGTTCATCTCGATCGCGATGATCAACCTGCCGGTTCCCGTTGTCGGCCTGGGGATCGTGCTGGCCGCCATCTCACTCAACCAATCCCTCGGCCACAGCGTCGTGTTCGTCTCCGGGGCGTCCAGCGTGGGTGTCGAGGGGTTCTTCCCGGTGCTGCTGGATCGCATTCAACACCTCATCCTGCCGACCATCACCCTGGTCGTGATCCAGTACGCGGGACTGCATCTCCTGCAGAGGTCGATGGTGCTCGACACCATCAACGCCGACTACGTACGAACCGCACGTGCCAAGGGACTCACCCGCGGCGTGGCGGTTCGACGACATGCGTTGCGCACGGCCATCATCCCGGTGGCCGTCGGTATCGCCTTCGCGATCCCGGCGGTGTTCACCGGCGCGGTCCTCACCGAGACCATCTTCGGCTGGGAGGGGATGGGCCGGTACTTCGTCACCTCGATCAACACCAACGACATCCACGGTGTCGTCGCGGTCGCCGCATTCGGTGCGCTGGCGACCGCGGTCGGTGCGATCCTCGCCGACCTCGCCGTCGTCTATCTCGATCCGAGAGTGCGGGTGAGCTGAGATGGCGATGATGCCACCCGAACCGCGCGGACCGCAGTCCGGGCACCTCGATGCCACCGCCCCGATCATGGGCGAGACCGGCGGTCTCCTCGACGAGTCGGACACCGCGTCGGCGCCGCTGGCGAGGCGTCGTGCCGGCCGGGTCGTGATCTTCGCCAAGCGATACGCGCGCAACCGTTCCGCGGTGCTGGGCCTGGTCATGTTCGTCCTGCTCGTCTTCTTCGCCGTGTTCGGCGGGCTGTTCACCGCCTACACCTACACCGACACCGATTTCCTGGCCATCGGCTTCCCGCCGTCGACGCAAGGAGCAGAGGGCGCCCACTGGTTCGGCACCAACGACGCCGGCAACGACCTGTATGCGCAAGTGGTGCACGGACTCCAGCGCTCGCTGACGATCGCGCTGACCGTGTCGATCGGGACGACCGCGATCGCCGCGTTCCTCGGCGGGATCGCGGCCTATTTCGGCGGTTGGGTACAGCGCATCATCCTGGGTGTCGTCTACCTGCTGCTCGTGGTGCCCACGTTCCTCATCCTCGCCCTGGTCTCGAACAGCACCGGTGGCGACTGGCGGTGGCTGATCGTCGTGCTCATCGCATTCGGCTGGATGATGCTCGCGCGCGTGATCCACTCGCTGGCGGTGACCGTCCGGGAGCGCGACTACGTCACCGCGGCAAAGTATCTGGGGGTGTCCCCGCCGGCGATCATCCTGCGGCACATCCTGCCCAACATCGCGTCGTTGCTGGTGATCAACTTCGCACTCGGCGTGGTGGCGGCCGTGCTCGCCGAGACGGGTCTGTCGTTCCTCGGATTCGGGGTCAAGATCCCCGACGTCACCCTGGGCTCGCTCCTGCAGGCGGGTGCCGGGACCCTCGCCGCGTCACCGTGGCTGTTCTGGTTCCCCGCCGCCGTGCTGGCGCTCCTGACGGTGTCGATGGCGCTCATCGCCGACGGTCTGCGCGACGCCTTCGACCCGACGTCGAGTGGAGGTACCCGCCGATGACGAGCCGGTCCGACGCGGTGCTGACGGTCCGTGACCTGAGAGTGGATTTCGGCAGCGAGGCCGGGATCGTCGACGCCGTCCGCGGTCTCGACCTCGACCTGCGACCCGGCCGGACCACGGCCATCGTCGGCGAATCGGGATCGGGGAAATCGGTGTCGGCACTGGCGGTTCTGGGACTGCTGCCGGACTCCGCGCACGTCAGCGGATCGGTCGTCCTGCGGGACCGGGAGCTGATCGGGTTGTCGGACAAGCAGATGTCGGCAGTTCGGGGTTCGGAGATCGCGATGGTCTTCCAGGACCCGTTGTCGTCGCTGACCCCGGTGTTCACCGTGGGTGCGCAGATCTCCGAGGCGCTGCGGGCGCACCAGTCGGTGACCGCCAAGGCGGCCTGGGCGCGGTCGGTCGAGCTGCTCGAGCTGGTCGGCATCGCTGATCCGGGACGCCGCGCGAAGGCTTTTCCGCACGAGTTGTCCGGCGGGATGCGTCAGCGCGTGATGATCGCGATGGCGATCGCCAACGACCCGTCGGTGATCATCGCCGACGAACCGACCACCGCCCTGGACGTGACCATCCAGGCCCAGATCCTCGACGTGCTCGCCACCGCGCGCCGGGAGACCGGTGCCGCGATGCTGTTGATCACGCACGATCTCGGCGTCGTCGCGGGCCATGCCGACGACGTCGTGGTCATGTATGCCGGCCGGTCGGTGGAGACCGCAGACGTCGACACGCTCTTCGGCGGGCCGCGCATGCCGTACACCATCGGGTTGCTGGGGGCCGTGCCGCGCGTGGACCGGCGGACCGACGCGTTGATCCCGATCCCGGGGTCGCCACCGGTCCTCATCGACGTACAGGACCGATGTCAGTTCATGCCACGGTGTCCCGTCGCGCTCGACGACTGCGGTCGGACCGAGCCGGCCCTGGAGGAGCTGAGCGGCGACCACCGGGTGGCCTGCGTCCGCGCGCGGGAGATCGATGCCGACGGCCGGATCGACGGTGAGCCGGTGTTCCCGCTGCCCGACGTGCCGGTGACATCGGTGGCCGCAATCGAGCGGGTCGAGCGGCCGACCGTCCTCGACGTGGTGGACATGACGAAGGTCTTCCCGCTGACCAGCGGTTTCCTCAAGCGGCGAGTGGGATCGGTGCGGGCGGTCAACGGCATCAGCTTCGACATCCGACGCGGCGAGTCGATGGCACTCGTCGGGGAATCGGGTAGTGGCAAGTCGACGACCCTGCTGGAGATCATGGACTTCGCGCAGCCGAAGGGTGTCGTGCGGATCGGCGGGGTGGATCCGGCGGCGGTCCGCGCGCGGGAGGCGCGCGCACTGCGGCAGCGCGCGTCGATCGTCTTCCAGGATCCGTCGGACGCGCTCGACCCGAGGTTCACCGCCTTCGACCTCATCGCCGAACCGCTTCGGGCACTGGGAATCCCGAAGGCGGAGGCGGAGGAGAAGGTGACGCGCCTGATGCGGCGGGTCGGGCTCGACCCGGTCCACGCCGACCGTTTCCCCGCCGCCTTCTCCGGCGGTCAGAGACAACGGATCGCCATCGCGCGGGCACTGGCCACCGACCCCGACCTGATCATCCTCGACGAACCGCTGTCGGCACTCGACGTCTCGGTGCAGGCGGACGTCGTCAATCTGATCCGGCGACTGCAGGCCGACGGTGATGTCGCCTATCTGGTTGTCGCACACGATCTCTCCGTGGTGCGACATCTCGCCGACCGCACCGCGGTGATGTACCTGGGGGCGATCGTGGAGGCCGGACCCACCGAGGCGGTCTTCGCCGAACCCGCCCATCCCTACACCCGAGCGCTGCTGTCGGCGGTGCCGATTCCCGACCCGCGCGTCGAACGCGAACGGCGGCGGATCGTCCTGACCGGCGAACAACCGAGCGCGACAGACGAGATCGTCGGGTGCAGCTTCACGAGTCGTTGTCCGTTGCACGCGCAGCTCGACGACGAACGTCGCGAGCGGTGCCGCACCGTCGTTCCCCGGCTACGGCCGGCGGACCACGAAGGTGTTGTTCGCGGCGACCACCGAGCGGCATGCCACTTCCTGGAGGTGGAGCAGTGAGGCGCTGGTGGCGGTTCATCACCGCGGTGCTCCTAACCATCGCCTGCGTGACCGGTTGCGGCGCAGCGGTCGACAGCGGTGCGGTGAAGACCGAGGGTGCCTCGCTCAATCCGCAACCCCGGGAGAACCTCGAGGACGGCGGCAGCCTCACGACGGCCATCACCGAGGTGTCGCCCCAGTGGAACACCTTCCACGCAGATGCCAGCGCCTACACGTTGAGTCTGTGGCGCTGGTACAACCCGGTACTGGCCTACTTCTCGCCCGACGGACGGTACTCGCCGAACCCCGACTACCTCACCGGAGTCCGTACCGAGACCGTCGGCCGGAACACGGTGGTCACCTACACGATCAACCCGAAGGCGTTCTTCAACGACGGCACGCCGATCGATTATCGCGCCTTCGTCGAGACGTGGCGCACCAGTCGGGGTGTCGACGACCGCTACATCGTCAGTTCCACCGACGGGTACAGCCAGATCGCCTCGGTCACCCGCGGTGTCGACGACCGCGAGGTCATCGTGCGCTTCGACGGTGTCTACGCCTGGCCCGACGGCTTGTTCAACGTCGTGCTCCATCCGAAGGCCACCTCGCCCGAGGTGTACAACGAAGGCTATGTGCGGCAACCGCATCCGGAATGGGGTGCAGGACCGTACACGGTCTCGTCGTATGACGCCGACAACGGGACCGTCGTCTTCGAACGCAATCCGAAGTGGTGGGGGAGGCCCGGAAAACTCGACCGGCGGATCTTCCGGCAGATGGAGTCGCAGGCGGCGCTCAATGCTTTCCAGAACGGCGAGATCGACGCGACCGGCGTGGCGGCCAAGGACGCGCGTGCGCGGGTGCTCACGATGAACGGCATCGACATCCGGACCGCTGCGTCGCCGCAGCAGGCGCTGCTCGTACTGAATCTCGATGCGCCGATATTGTCCGACCGCGTCGTCCGAGAGGCGGTGTTCGCCGCGATCGACCGGCAGACCCTGGCGCGCATCCGGTTCACCGGTTTGAACTACACCGAGGAACTCCCCGGTTCGCTGTCGCTGTACCCCTTCCAGCCGGGGTATGAGGACAACCTCGCGGGGGTGGTGTCCTACGACCCGGGCAAGGCGGCGGCGCTGCTGGAGGAAGCCGGGTGGCGTGAGGGCGGGAACGGCATCCGCGAGAAGAACGGCAAACGGCTGTCGCTGGTGTTGCCCAACGTCGGCGACGACGCAACCGGCGCCAACCTGTCACGGGCGCTCCAGGCGATCCTGGGCAAGGTCGGCGTCGATCTCGTGGTGCAACAACGTCCCTCGTCGGACTTCTCCGCCGTCGTGGTGAACAAGGAGTTCGACCTGTTCATGATGGGCTTCTCCTCGAGCGATCCGTTCGGCATGGCCTACTTCTGCCAGGTGTGGTGCAGCGACTCGCAGTTCAACCCCGCGGGGGCCGGCACTCCCCAACTCGATGCACAGATCAGGGCGATGACACGGATCGGCGACCCGATGGCCCAGATCGCGGCCGGGAACAAGGTCGAGCGCGAGGCATTCGCCCAGTACTCGAACCTCCCGCTCTTCAACGGTCCGGCGATGGTCGCGGTGAAAGAAGATCTCGCCAATTACGGTGCGGGGCAGTTCTACGTCGGTCCGATCGAGGACATCGGCTGGGAGAAGTAGGGTCGCCCATCGACCTCGACGGTGGCGGGCGACGCTTCAGCGGTTGGGGCCCACCCGCCACAGCGGGTTCACCGGGCCGTGGCCGGCGCCGAGCGGATAAGCTGCGGCGAGTCCGCGGGTGACCCACTCCTTCGCGAACGCGACGGCGTCGGGCACCGAGTACCCGTGTGCCAGAGCGCAGGTGATCGCGGCGGCGAGGGTGTCGCCGGCCCCGTGGTCGTGGGTCGTGTCGATGCGCTCGTGGTTGAGCTCGATGAACTCCGCACCGTCGTAGAGCAGGTCGGGGGAGTGGTCGCTGGAGCGCAGGTGTCCACCCTTGACCAGGGCCCAGGCGGGCCCGAGATCGAACAATGCTTTTGCCGCATCACGCTGGGAATCGGTGTCGACGACGTCGACCCCGGTGATGAGCCGGACCTCGTCGAGGTTCGGGGTCACCACCGTCGCGAGAGGGAACAGCTTGTCGCGCAGAGTGTCCAGGGCGGAATCCGCGAGTAGCTGGTTCCCGTGCATCGAAGCACATACCGGGTCGACGACGAGCGGTGTCGACGTGTCGCGACCGATACCGCTGTCTGTGCACTGGGCGACGACCGCGTCGATGATCGGCGCCGACGCCAGCATGCCGGTCTTGGCGGCGCCGATCCCGATGTCGTCGGCGACCGTGCGGATCTGGGCGGCCACGGTCTCCGGTGCGATCTCCTGAAAGCCGCTGACGCCCAGTGAATTCTGCACGGTCACCGCGGTCACCGCGACGCAACCGTGCAGGCCGAGCAGCGCGAAGGTGCGCATGTCGGCCTGGATGCCGGCGCCGCCACCGGAATCCGATCCGGCGATGGTCATCACGCGGACCGGCGTCTCACCCGGCGCCGCGACGGGCAGCAATTCGAGGTACCCGTGGCCTTGCGGTGGCTGGCCGGTCACGCGGAACCGCCTCGACTGGCCTCGAGGGGCAGGTACACGCGGTTGCCGCCCTCGGCGAACTCGGCCGACTTCGCGGCCATGCCCTCGGCGATCTTGCGGTCGATGTCCTCGGCGGTCACCAGGTTGTTCTCCTCCGCGTAGGCGCGCACGTCGGCGGAGATCCGCATCGAGCAGAACTTGGGACCACACATCGAGCAGAAGTGAGCTGTCTTCGCGGGTTCGGCCGGCAGGGTCTCGTCGTGGTACTCGCGGGCGGTGTCCGGGTCGAGGGCGAGGTTGAACTGGTCGATCCAGCGGAACTCGAAGCGCGCCTTGCTCAATGCGTCGTCACGTTCCTGTGCCCGGGGATGCCCCTTCGCGAGGTCTGCGGAGTGGGCCGCGATCTTGTACGTGATGACGCCGACCTTCACGTCGTCGCGGTCGGGCAGCCCGAGATGCTCCTTGGGCGTCACGTAACAGAGCATCGCCGTTCCCGCCTGGGCGATCATCGCCGCACCGATCGCGGAGGTGATGTGGTCGTAGGCGGGTGCGATGTCGGTGGCCAGGGGACCCAGTGTGTAGAAGGGTGCCTCTTCGCAGAGTTCTTCCTCCAGGCGCACGTTCTCGGCGATCTTGTGCATCGGGATGTGTCCGGGTCCCTCGATCATCACCTGCACGCCATGGGATTTGGCGATGGTGGTGAGTTCGCCGAGGGTGCGCAGTTCGGCGAACTGGGCTTCGTCGTTGGCGTCCGCGATCGACCCCGGCCGTAGTCCGTCGCCGAGGGAGAAGGTGATGTCGTAGCGGCGGAAGATCTCGCACAGTTCGTCGAAGTGCGTGTACAGGAACGACTCCTCGTGGTGAGCCAGACACCAGGCGGCCATGATCGAACCGCCTCGGGAGACGATTCCGGTGACCCGCCGGGCGGTCAGCGGCACGTAGCGGAGCAGGACCCCGGCGTGCACCGTCATGTAGTCGACGCCCTGCTCTGCCTGCTCGATCACGGTGTCGCGGTAGATCTCCCACGTCAAGGCGACCGGATCGCCGTTCACCTTCTCGAGTGCCTGATAGATGGGCACGGTGCCGACCGGTACGGGGGAGTTGCGCAGGATCCACTCGCGCGTGGTGTGGATGTCGGCGCCGGTCGAGAGGTCCATGATCGTGTCGGCGCCCCAACGCGTGGCCCACACCATCTTCTCGACCTCGTCGGCGATCGAGCTGCGCACCGCCGAATTCCCGATGTTCGCATTGATTTTCACCGCGAACCGCTTGCCGATGATCATCGGCTCCGATTCGGGGTGACGATGGTTGGCCGGGATCACCGCGCGACCGATGGCCACCTCGGAGCGGACGAGTTCGGCGTCGACGCCCTCACGCGCGGCGATGAACCGCATCTCGTCGGTGATGATCCCCGCTCGTGCCCACGCGAGCTGGGTGCTCGCGCCGTCGATCGGTTCCGGGCGGTGCCACGAGTCGCGGGTCTTCGGCAGTCCGCGCTCCACATCGATCTCGGTTTCGGTGTCCGTGTACGGACCCGAGGTGTCGTAGACGTCGAGGTGTTCGCCGTTGGTGAGGTGGATCCGACGCTGCGGTACGCGGAGATGATCGACGGCGAGGTAGTGCTTGGAACTGCCCTCGATCGGTCCCGTGGTCAGTCCGCCGTCTTCGAAGGTTGCAGTGGTGGGTGTGGTGGATACACGTGTGCCCATGATGGTCTCCCTACGCCGGCATTACCCGGACAGGTTCGAGCGGTCGGCGACCGCCCGTCGCCATCTCAGCCCTCGGTCATCGTGAGAGCCCCCGCGGTGTGTAGTTGTGTTGCGCTCGCCACCATACAACGTCCGCGGAGCAGCCACCCGATGCCAGGCAGATCGAGACCCTTTCTCAGCAGTTACGGATCCGTAAGGTAGGGTGTGACCCTAGTCACAGGGGGCCGAACGTCAAGAAGTGGCGTGATGCCGGTGACCCGCAGACGGTGACGACATGAGGAGGTGTAGGTGCTACGCAAGAACCGGCATCGACCGCCGCAATCGGCGAGGTCCATCCTGCAGCAGATCGCTCAGGTGGTGCACAATCCCGACCGCGAACGGTTCGAACTCTGGGTTGCGGGCGATCTCGTCGGCGTACTCGGCTATTCGATGGAGACCGTCGACGGCCAGACGACCATCACCGTTCTGCACACCGTGCTCTACGACGAGTACACCGGCCACGGGCTTGCGACGCGTCTCACCCGGACGGTCATCCATTTCGCCCGTGAACACAACGCGCGGATCCGGCCGGTGTGTTCGTTCACCAAGGACTACCTCGACCATCACCCGGGAATCGTGGAGCTCGCGCCCGTGTGAGGTTTCGACAGGCTCAACCAGCGGGAAGGGCGGCTCAACCAGCGGGAAGGGCGGCTCAACCAGCGGGAAGGGCGGCTCAACCAGCGGGACGGGCGGCTCAACCGGCTCATCCCGCCAGCAGCGTCGTACGCAGGACCTTCTTGTCGATCTTGCCGACGGCGGTGACGGGCAGGGACCGCACGATGCGGACCACGTCGGGGAGCTTGAACGACGCGAGGCCGCGGTCGGCGAGGAACGTGCGGAGCGTGGCCAGTTCGAGCGGCTGGGCCGGCGGATGGTCGTGGGAGAGCACGACCGCGGCGCAGATCTTCTCACCGAGCGCATCGTCGGGCAGTCCGACCACCGCGACCTGTCGCACCGACGGGTGTGCGAGCAGGTTCTCCTCGACGTCGTCGGCAGCGACGTTCTCGCCGGCCCGGACGACGGTGTCCTTGATGCGGCCGGTCACCGACAGGTGTCCGGAGGGCAGTCGGGTCACCTTGTCCCCCGATCGGTAGAAGCCGTCGGGGGTGAAGGACTTCTCGTTGTGGGCGTCGGCCCGGTAGTACCCGCGGATCGTGTACGGGCCGCGCACCAGCAGTTCGCCCTCTTCGCCGTCGGGAACGTCGGCGCCCTGCTCGTCGACGACGCGCACCTCGTCGAACTCGGACATCGGTGAACCCTGCACCTCGTGGACGAGATCGCGCGGTTCGTCCGGCCGGGTGTAGCAGATGAGCCCCTCGGCCATGCCGAACACCTGCTGGACCACGTCGCCGAGCGCCTCGTCGAGCGCGACGGCGTCGGGGTGGGCCAGCTTGGCGCCGCCGACCTGGAGGAGTCGCAGGGAGCTGATGTCCGCGGGTTCCCACTCGGTCGCCGCGCACCACAGCTGCGCGAGGGCGGGGACCAGCGCGGTCACCGTGACGCGGTGGCGTTCGATGAGGTCGAAGGTGTGGTCGGGGCTGGGGTTGTCGGTGAAGACGACGTGGCCGCCGACGCCGAGGACGCCGAGGATGCCCGGGCAGCACAGGGGGAAGTTGTGGGCCGCGGGCAGCGCGACCAGGTACGTGTCGTCGGCCGTCAGGTTCGCGACGTCGCTCGACAGTCGCGCATTGAGGTCGTAGTCGTCGTGGGTGCGCGCGATCAGTTTGGGCAGACCGGTGGTGCCGCCCGAGACCAGGAACAGCGCCGGGAGACCGGGATCCGGCGGGGACGGGAGGTCGACCGCCGCGGGGTCCGTATCCGGTGCGGCCCTGAACGGACCGGGATCGCCGGAGATGAAGACGTGCTCGACGTCCGGGACGCGGGATTGCAGCTCGGTGGCGAGATCCCGGAAGTCGAAGCCGCGCCGTCCGTCCTCGCCGATGTAGGCGACGGCCCCGGCGCCGGCCGCGAGGTGGGCGATCTCGGTGATCCGGTGGGCGGGCAGGGTCATCACCGGGGCGATGCCCGCGCGGAGCAGACCGAACAGGTTCACGACGAAGTCGAGGGAGTTGTTCTGCTGCAGGACGACGCGTTGTCCGGGCCGGAGTCCGGCTTCGACGAAACCTGCCGCACGACGCAGCGAGGCGGCACGCAGGTCGGAGTAGCTGAGCGTCCGCGGTCCGTCGGTCGACGCATCGGTGACGGCCGGCGCCTCGGGGATGCGATCGGCACTGGCGTCGAAGCTCGCGAACAGCGGGAGGCCGCGGAACAGTCCGGCGTCCCGGTAGCGCTCGGCCTGGACGTCGGCGTACGGGGTGAAACCGTCGAGCAGGTCGGTCACTCGGTCCAGATGCGTCTGCATGGGACCCATTCAAACACAGGCAGGATAGGGTAACCTTACCGATCGGTCGCTGATGTGAGCCACGCCATCGATCGTAGAGTTGTTTGCTTAGGCTGTCCTAATATCTCTAAGATCACTGGCGCTGCCGCCCACGACCGGAGGACAAGGACATGTCGCTGACGACCGATTCGCGAACCCCGACGCTCGACGCTGCGGGGCCCGGGCCGGCGACGCCGGTCAGCGACTCCGCCGCCGCCGAGATCTCGGCGGCCTGGGCGGGCTCGGGCGAGTTCGGCGACCACGTCGTCTATGAGCGCAACCGTCGCTGGACCTTCGCCGCGGGCGTCCGTGCGCGTGTGGTCGTCACGCGCGGCGAGGTCATCGTCGACGACCGGGGGCGCCGGACGACCACTGCGTGGCACGGCGACCCGGCTGATGCTCTCGCCGCGGCGACGGAATCCCTGTCGATCGCCGACTGGCGTCTCTACGGCTGGGTCGGTTTCGACTTCTGCGCGCCGTACCACGGCATCCTCGACCGTGTTCCCGACGACACGGTCCTCGCCCATCTGATCGTCCCCGAGTTCGAGGCCTTCGTCGACGCGGATGGCGTGGACACCGGCACCGCCGATTCCGAACGAGCACGTCGTCTCCTCGAGATCGCCCTCACGGCAAGCCCTCCCGGCGAGTCGCGCCCGGTCGATGTGCGAGTCGACTCGGAGGACTACCGCAATCGCGTCGCCACCGCCGTCGCCGAGATCGCCGCCGGGCGCTATCAGAAGGTCATCCTCTCCCGCGTCGTCGACATCCCGTTCCCGGTCGACATCCCCGCCACCTACGCGCGGGGTCGCGCGGACAACACCCCGGCGCGTTCGTATCTGCTGTCGCTCGGTGATCTCGCGGCCGCCGGATTCAGTCCCGAGCTCGTGGTCGCGGTGCACGGCGACCGGACGGTGGTGACCGAACCTCTCGCGGGTACGAGGGCTTTCGGAATCTCGACCGAGCGTGATGCCGCCGCCCGCGCCGAGCTTCTGGGTGACGCCAAAGAGGTCGCCGAGCACGCGATGTCGGTTCGTGCCTGCTTCGACGAGATCGCGTCGATCTCGGCCGCGAGCACGACTGCGGTGAGCGAGTTCATGGAGGTGCGTGAGCGGGGCAGCGTCCAGCACCTGGCCTCCACCGTGAAGGGCACTCTCGCTGACGGTGAAACACCTTGGCGCGCACTCGAAGTCGTTTTCCCATCGATCACCGCTTCGGGAGTTCCGAAGACCCCGGCCGTCGAGGCCATCGACCGGCTCGAGTCCCGGCGTCGCGGCCCGTATTCCGGTGCGATACTCGTCGCGTCGTCGTCGGGGGAGCTCGAGGCGACCCTCGCGCTGCGCACCGTCTTCGCGACCGGGGGCAAAGCGTGGCTGCGCGCCGGTGCCGGCATCGTCGCGCAGTCGACACCTGAGCGCGAGTTCGAGGAGACCTGTGAGAAATTGGGCAGCGTCGCCCCCTACGTCATCCCACGCTGACCATCCGTAACGTCCGACCCACCACCATCGTCACCTCAGGAGTGATCACATGTCCGACAACATCACCGAAGCGCTACAAGGAATCCTCGCCGAGGACCTCGACCTCGCGCTCGGCGACGTCACCCGCGAGTCGAGGCTGATCGACGACCTGGGGCTCGACTCGGTGGCATTCGCCATCGGTGTCGTGGCGATCGAGGAGCGTCTCGGCGTGAAGCTCACCGAACGTGAACTCGTCGAATCCACGACGGTCGGAGATCTCGAAGACCTGGTCCGCTCGAAGGCCGGAACACCGGCCTAGGGAGTGTGGGGGATGAGTGTGGACACCGGAGTGCAGACGTTCGAAGAGTTGCTCGACGACGCGTTCGACGAGAAGGTCACCGCGTGGACGGCGCAGGCCGAGAGGGATCATCGATTTCCCCGTCCGTTGCTCGAACATCTCGGCGAGGCCGGGGTTTTCACCCGCAAGTGGGAGGATCGCAGACTCACCGACCTGCATGACCACTTCGCACTGGGCCGTCGTCTCGGATCGCTCGGTTCGGCCGCGATCGGCGTCGGTGTCAGCCTGCACGATTCGGCGATCGCCATCCTCCGACGCTTCGGCCGCAACGACTTCCTGAAAGATCTCGCGCACCGGGCGATGACCACCGACGCAATCCTGTGCATCGGCGCCTCCGAGGAGCAGGGCGGGTCGGATCTGCAGAACTCGGAGACGCGGATCTTCGCCGAGGGCGGGGGATACCGGGTCGTCGGAGCCAAGAAGTTCGTCTCCCTCTCGCCCATCGCCGACTACATGTTCGTCGTGTGCCGCGGCACCGAGGACGGCTCCGACACCGGTGGCAACGTCGCGCTGGCCGCGGTGCCGATCGACAAGGTCCGCGTCGGCGCGCCCTACGAGAAGCTGGGTGCCGGGCCCCTCGACACCGCGCCGGTGACCATCGACACGTGGATCCCCGAGGAGGCGCTGATCGCCCGCCCTGGCACGGGTCTGGCGATCATCAGCTGGGGCCTTGCACACGAACGCTTTTCGGTCGCCGCGCAGATCGCGGCCGCCTGTGAGGTGATGCTCGGCGTGACGCTCGCCCGCATGATGGAGCGCACCCAGTTCGGCAAGAAGCTCTACGACCATCAGGCGCTCCGCCTGCGCCTCGCGGACCTGCAGGCCCGCGTGGATGTGCTGAGCTACTCGCTCGACGGCGTCGCCGCCGGGGGCAGGATCAACCTCCGGACCGCGGCGGCGCTCAAGGCGACCGCGGCGAACCTGGGCGAAGAGGTTGCCTCGGAATGCCTGCACATCTTCGGCGGTATCGGTTACCTCGAGACCGAGACCCCGATCGGACGCTGGTGGCGCGACATGAAACTCGCGCGCGTCGGTGGCGGTACCGACGAGGTGCTCTGGGAACTGGTCGCCGCGGCCATGAAACCCGACACCGAGCGTTACCAGCAGCACTTCTCCGGTTCTCTCACCCAGGCGCCCTGAGCGTCCTTCATCCAGGCGGTCATCGATGAACAGCACAGTCACTACCCCGGCCGACGCTCGCGTCACCGAGCTCGCACCCCCGGACCACACCTACCTGCACATGGACACCGACAGCCGGCCCATGCACTGGTCGATGATCCTCGAACTCGACACGGGGGGAACGCTTCTCGGCATCGACGAGATCCGTGCCCGGGTCCGTGAACGGGGGCGGCTGTTCGAGATCTTCCGGCTGGGTGTCAAGAACGGCCGGTGGCGTAAGCCCGAGGTGGTGCTCGCCGACGAGAACTGGGATGCGGGCGAACACGTCTCGGAACTCGGCTTCACCGATCGCGAGCACCTGCAGCGTCGTGTCTCCACGCTCCTGGAGACGCCGCTGCCGCGTCCGCGTCCGTTCTGGGACATCACGCTGTTCACGCCCTCTGCCGGCGGCGAGGGCGTGGGTCAGTGGGTATTGCTCCGCGTGCATCACAGCATCTCCGACGGCATCGCCGGTGCGGCCTTCGCGGCGTTGCTCGCCGACGGTGAGCGCGAGGACCTCGCCGAGTTCGAGCGGTTCGCCACGAGTCCCCGGTTCCACATCAGCGGTATCGACCCGGAGGAGCTGGGCGAGGCCAAGGCGGCGTTCAACGATCAGCACGCCGCCGGTGGTGGCAAGAAGCGCGCCTGGCCGAGCCTGACGAAGTCGGGGCGTCGTGAACATGCGCTGTTCAGCACGTCGACCCGCGCGCTTCGTAAAGCGGCCAAGGCCAACGGTTCCAGCGTGCACGAGTTCGTCCTCGGGGCCATCGGCCGGACCCTCAGCGTCGACCCGCCGGCGTCGCCGCAGGCCGAGGTCCTCCGCGTGACGCTTCCGGTGACCCTCGACGAGGAGTTCCGGCACACCGGCAACGCTGTGTCCGTGGCGCTGCTCAACCTGCCCGGCAACGAGACCGACCTGTCGCAGCAGATCGAACGGGCTCGTGGTGAGCTGGCCACGATCGCGCAGCGGCGGCCCGAGCTGTATCTCGCAGCGGCGGACGACCTCCCGCGCGCGCCGCTCTGGGGCCTGCAGCGGGCGATCGTGAACGCCTCGATGGCGCACATGCACCCGGACATCCACATCGGCATCAACCCCGGCTTCTCGAGGGTGCGTTCGGTGCTGGGCAAGTCGATCGTGAGCCTCACCCCGCTGTCGCCGCTGGCCGGCTACTCCTTCTCGGTGACGGTCCTCATCCTCGGCACCACGACGAGTTTCGGCATCGTCACCGATGCAGAGGCACTGCCCGGCTACGCGGAGAAGTTCGTGACGACATTCGACCAGGTGCTGAACGAGGCCCTACCGCCCGAGTGACCCCGAAGATAGCTTAGGCTTGCCTAGCAATCTCGGTGGAAATCGGGAACGATGCAGTACGTGGTGACGCCCATCGAGCGCGCGGCCACGCCACACGAGTGAACACGCCATACCCAAGAAAACACGGAGAACACCATGCAGAACGACGTCGGCTACCAGGGCCCGGGATACGTGGGTGACACCCACGAGCCGGAAGCCGGTTCGGAGAAGCGCTCGGGCGGGGTCAGCATTCCGACGGTGCTGGCATCGGCGGGTGTCGCGGCGGTGATCTCGGCGATCGTCGTCACCATCGGCGTGGTCGGCATCGTGGTCAGCGAACGCAACGACACCGCGTCGGCGGCGCAGCCGACCGTCGTGAACCTGGGCTCTGCACAGGCACCCCAACAGCAGGGCCTGGTGGGTCCGGCCGCCACCCAGCAGCCGGCCGCCGCGCCCGGGCAGCCCGCCCCGGCGGCAGCACCCGCACCCGCTGCGACGGAGAACGTGCCCGAGAGCGGTGGCACGGTCGGTGCGGGCCCCGACGCCGCCGCGCCCGCACCGGCTCCCGCGCCGGGCACGTCTGCCGCGCCCTCGCAGCAGCAGGCCGCCGCGGCCCCGACGGCGCTGACACCCGGCCAGCTCAACACCAAGGTCAAGATCGTCATGAACTCTCGCGGCAACCGTGCCGCTCGCGCCGCCGAACTCCAGGGCGGCGAGCGTGCCCTGCGCCAGATCGACGCGGTCGCCCAGGCGATCACCACCTACGGAAATGTCGGCCTCAGCTACCAGATGGTCGGTCCGGTGCAGATCAGCGGTAACAAGATGACCGCCCCCCTGCAGATCAGCGTCGTCGGACGGGGCAGCCAGAACCGCGCGATGACCTGGGTGTGGAGCGGTGACAAGTGGAAGCTGTCGAACAGCAGCGTCTGCCTCATCGCCAGCTTCGTCCTGCTGCCCTGCTCGCTCTGAGACCCTCACCGTTCGTCGACACCTACTGTTCTGGAGATCTGACGTGACCTCACGACTTCGTTTCGGCGCGCTCATCACGGGTGTGCTCATGTTCGCGGGCCTGCTGGCCGGCTGTTCGAGTTCCGACGACTCGGCCGGTGGGTCGGTGCAACTGAACCTGCCCGACGGTCGGTCGGTGACCATCCCGGAGACGCCGAAGCGGATCGTGACCCTGGGCGACCAGTGGACCGACGTGGCGCTCTCGTTCGGTGTCACCCCGGTCGGCTACTACGACTACTCCAAGTCGGCGACGGGAGAACTGCAGCCGTGGTACGGCCAGAAGCTCGCCGACTCGACGTTCATCGACCCGACCAAGGGCGATGACGCCACGACCATCGCCAAGCTCGACCCGGATCTGATCTTCGCACCCGGCTTCGCCTCGAACAGCCCGGAATTCGAACAGATCGCGAAGCTCGCGCCGACGGTCAACTCCATCAGCGGCCAGGAGATCGACCCCTGGCAGGACATGGTGACGGTCATGGGCACCGTCTTGCACCAACCGGACAAGGCGACCGAGATCATCGACGACACCAACGCGAAGGTCACCGCCGTCGGCAAGGGGTTCCCCGGTCTCGCCGGCAAGACCTACGCGCTGGCCTTCATGTACGGAAACGACCAGCTGTCGGTACTCGGTGACCCGAACGACGGTGCGGCGAAGCTCTTCAGCGAACTGAAGATGGAGATGGCGCCGAAGCTGGTCGCCGAGTACCAGCGCACCCGCAATCCCCGCTTCGGCCTCAGCACCGAGAACATCCCGATGCTCGACGCCGACGTCCTCGTCGTCGCCACCGCGACGCCGGAGCAGGCCGAAACCCTCCGCAAGCTCCCGGGTTACAAGAATCTGAAGGCCGTGAAGAACAACGCGGTCACCTTCATGTCGCAGTCGCAGATCACCGGTCTCAACGCGCCATCGCCGAATTCGGTGCCGTACGTGCTGGACCTGCTCAAGCCGAGCTTCGCGGCCGCGACGAGCTGATCTCCCAACGCCTGGAATGCTCCCTTCGAGGCTCGTCGCTTGCGCTCCTCGCACCTCAGGGAGCGAGGGGGTGGCTCGTCGAATCGGTTGAGCGAGTGCGGAATGACGTCGCATGCGACACGGCTCCGGCTGTGCGACCTCGGCTGATGTCGTCCAGTCGGATCGATGTCGCGCGCCGTCAATCTGGGTGAGCGTAGCGAGGGATCGTACTCCCTCGAACCGCCGTCCCCGCAACGAAAGAACGGCCCGACCCGCATCGCGGGTCGGGCCGTGGCCACTCGATGAAGTCCTACCCGACGATGTCGTCGGAGTCGTCGATGCCGAAGCTGGTGAAAGCGGTGTCCTTCGGCAGCCGGTACACCTCGCGGCCCATGACGGCGTTGAGGATTCGGGCGTTGCGGACCGCGCCGATGTCGAGGTTGGGCGCCGAGACGCCGATGGCGTGCTCCTCGGCGTTGGCCACGAAAACCCGGTTGATCAGGGCGGGTTCGGTCTCGACCTCGTGATTCGCGCCGATGACGAGACGGCCCCGGGAATCCCGGTGGAGCTGCGACTCGATGGGGGCCAGAAAGTCCGCCTCACGGGCCCGATAGCCCGTGCAAGCGATGACCATGTCGGTGGTGTGGGCGAGCCGGGTTCCGGTGTCCAGGTGGCGTCCCCGGACCTTCAGTGTGCCGTCGGCGAGGGTGTCGATGCCCTCGACCTCGGTCGAGATGCGCAGCTGGACGGGGTTGAGCTTCTCGCGCAGCTGGCGCTGGTACAGCAGTTCGTGCACCCGCTCGAGCGTGTCGGTGGATACGCCCTTGTGGAACTGCCAGTGTTGCGGGCGGATTCGGTCGCGAGCCGCTTCCGGAAGGCTGTGGAAGTAGTCCATGTACGCCGGGGTGGTCATCTCCAGGGAGAGCTTGGTGAAGTCCAGCGGCGCGAACCAGGGGGTACGGGTCCACCAGCGCACGGAGGGGCCGCCACGGAGATTCGCCTCCAGCAGGTCGATGACGATCTCTGCGCCTGACTGTCCCGAACCGATGACGGTCACCGAGTCGGCGGCATGCGCCCGGTCCTGGTGGTACAGGTAATCCGAACTGTGGACGACAGCCCGGGACTCCGACGACAATGATTCCGGCACAAAGGGTTCGGTGCCGACACCGACGACGATGTGACGGGCGGTCACGGTGGACGCCGTGCCGCCGGAGACGATCGAGACGCGGAAGGCGTCGGCCTCGTCATCCCAGGTGGCCTCGGTGACGGTGGTGCCCCAACGCAGGGAGTCGAGCCGCTTGATGCACCAGAGCAGGTAGGCCTCGTACTCGATGCGGGTGGGGTAGAAGTTCTCCCGCACGAGGAACCGGTACATCCGGTCGGTGTCGGCCATGTAGTTCAGGAACGACAGTGGGTGCGTCGGATCGACCAGGGTCACCAGGTCCGACAGGAAACCCACCTGCAGTCGGGCCTCGTCGAACATCAGTCCCGGATGCCACCGGAACTCGTCGCGGGTGTCCACGACGAGCACGTCGAGGCCCTCGACGGTCGACGCCAGCGCGGCGAGCCCCAGATTGAACGGGCCGCAGCCGACCGCCAGTACATCTACATTCTCAACTCGGGTCATTCCGACACCCTCACCATTTCTTCACTGTGGGCCTGGTCGCTGGACACCGAGGTGTTCTCGGATTCCACTTCGATTGCGAGACGCAGAAGTTCGTCGAACAGGTCGTCGATGTCGCTCTCCGAGGTCTCCGGGTTCAGAAGCGTCAGTTTCAGGCAGGTCCGGGGTTCGTCCTCGCCGGGCACCCGTACCTGGGTGCGCCCGATGAGCGCCTTGCCATCGGCGATGAGGCGACGCCGCAATTCGCCGTTGACCGCGTCGAGGTCGGCGCAGCGATAGCGGAAGACGATGGTGGTCAGCGTGACCGGTGCGATCAGTTCGAGCTGCAACTCCGTGGCCACCCGTTGTTCGGCGTACACCGCGAGGTCGTTGCACCGCTCGAGCATCCCGCCGAGTTCGCGGCGTCCGTAGGCCATCAGCGTGGCCGCGACCTTGAGCACGTCGGGCCGGCGGGTGGTCTGCAGGGTCTGACCGAGCAGGCCGCTGTAACCGGCCTCGACGTCGTCGTCGGGGTTGAGATAGGCGACCGAACGGTTCAGCGACACGAACCGGTTGGCATCAGAGAGCAGCATGAGGCTGGCGGCGGCCGGCTGCCAGCCGACCTTGTGCAGGTCGAGGGTGACCGAGTCCGCCCGGTCGACGCCGGTGAGCAGTCCGGACAGACGATCGGAGAACAGCGTGCCGAATCCGTAGGCGGCGTCGACGTGCAGCCAGATCTCGTGACGCTCGGCGATGTCGGCGATCTCGGGCAGCGGGTCCACGGTGCCGAAGTCGGTGGTGCCGGCCGTCGCCACGATCGCGAGCGGGGTGACATCGCCGGCCTGCCGAATCGCGCTCTCGAGTGCTTCCGGGACCATCCGGTGATGGGAGTCGACCTCGACCGGGATGACTGCGGACTCGCCGAGACCCAGTGCGGCGCAGGCGCGGTGCACGGAGAAGTGGGCGACGCGAGAGCAGAACACGACGGGTCGACGCAGTGCACCCACGCCGTCGTGCCGGACGTCGATGCCACGGCGTGCGGCGGTGTGATCGCGGGCGATCATGAGGGCCAGCAGGTTCGAGATCGATCCGCCCGGGCTGAAGACTCCACCGGCCTGCTCGCCGAATCCCGCCATGCGGGCGAGTGAGCGAACGGTCCAGGTCTCCAGGGCGAGCGTTGCGGGTCCCGAGTCATAGGTGTCCAGCGAGGCGTTGGTGGCGCTCGCGAGTGCATCCGCGGCGACCGCGACGGACAGAGGTGCCGGCTGCAGATGAGCTGCGGTCAGCGGATGGGTGAGGTCGAGACCGTACTCGGCCACCAGGCGCGCGAGTCGTGACAGGGCCTCGGACTCGCCGATCCCGGAATCGGGGATTCCGGGGCCACCCAGGGATGCGGTGACCGCGGCGAGCACCGACACCGGATCCCCGGCGGGCAGTGGCGCGCCGTGGTGGTGAGCCGTGACCGACTCGGCCGCCTCGGCCAGACCGCGGCCGACGTCCGCCCAACCCGTTCCCGGCCGGGCGAAACGGGAAGCCCCCCAAGCGGACACGCGGTCTTCGGTCACTGAGTTCCCCCTGGACTTTCGATGGTGGTGTGGTCATGCGCTCGGTCGTGCGCGTGTCGGTCCGTCACGCCGGGACCCGTCTCTCGAGATCCGCGAGTAGTTCGGCGACCGTCGAGCCCAGAGCGGACGGGATGAGGTCGACGAGTGCGGTCAACACGCCGGTGGCGCGCGTGGCGACGTGGTCGGGAACGATTCCGGGCTGGTGATCGACCTCGACGTGGGTGGCGTGGTCGTCGGTCTCGAAGGCGATCGACAACGGATAGTTGGCGATTCCGTTGAACACCGAACGGCAGGTGACCGGAGGGTCGTCGGGCCGGGCGATGCCGCGCAGCGGCGCGGGACGCACCGAGGCCATGATCTCCATGACCGGGAACCGGCCGCCCCGTTGACGAAGTGCGGTGAGGATCGGGCCGAAGTCGGTGCCGGAGTGTTCCATCGCCCGGTAGATCACCGAGGCGGCATCGCGTAGGGCCTGCTCGACGGTCGCGGTCGGGTCGACGCGGAAACGCATCGGGATGATGTTGCCGCAGTAGCCGATACGCTGCGGTGACTGCGTGCGGCGCCGGTTGTCGGCCGGGACCACGAGCACATGGTCGGGTGAACCGGTCAGCGCGAACGCGGCCAGCGAGCACACTCCGATGAGCATCGCGTTGGGTGTAGCGCCGACGATCTGTGCGACCCGGTCGAACGCGGCGAGCGATTCGTCGGCGACCGCGGCGGCCACCTTGATGCCCTCCCGATCGTCCATCGGGGAGAGCCAGCTCTCCGCGGCGCTCTCGGCGGGCAGTTCGCCGGAGAGCGGGTGGCGCACATCATCGGCCGCCCAGGTGTCGAGAGCGTGGCGTACCGCGGCGTCGGTGGTCTCGGCCGCAGTGGCGGCATCCGGGGTCGCGGGCCGGGACTCTGCGTGCACGTCCCCGATCCACTCGCCGGACACGAGCGTGCCGAGCAGCAAAGGCCACGAGGTGTCGTCGACCGCGAGGTGGTGAACCACCAGGATCATGGTCACCCGCCCGTCACCTCCCGAGACATGCAGGCGTAACGGCACCTCGGCGAACAGGTCGAATGGAGTGCGGGTCAACCGTGTTGCCATGGTGTCGCTCTCCGTCGAGCCGACCGAGGCGTCGTCGAGACCCCAGGTCCAGAACGAACGGGTTGCGTCCCAACGTCCTTCTCGACGGACCCTCACACGGTGGGGTACGCCGGCCTCGACCTCGACGATCGAACTGAGAACCTCGAAGCGTTCGACGAGTAGTTCCGCTGCGGCGACCACGGATTCGACGGTTCGATCGCCGTCGAAGTCGATGACCAGACCGATGTTGTGTGACACCGATTCCGGATCGAGCTCGTAGATCTTCCACATTCGACGTTCGGCGATGCCGAACTGTCCGAAGGAATCCGGGGTCTCTGCGCTCGGGTCAGGGCGGGCCTCGCCCGCAGCGGAGTCGCCGGACTCCGCGATCCGCCGGCGGAGCAGTGTGAGTCGCGCTTCGGTCAATGTGGGCACGGTTCTCCCTCGGTCGGAGTGGCGGTCGAAGTGACGGTGGACATGACGGTGGGGTCCTGCGCGCGCAGGACATCCCAGTCGCGGGCCACCGGGATCAATCGGCCGTCCGCCCACAGTGGGGCCTGGTCCTGGAAGTGCTCGGAATCCGGGTCGCCGCTGACGCCGAGCGGCACCACCCAGCGGCTCGCCCGCGGGTCGGCGAGGTCCCAGACATAGCGGGCCGCGGAGCCGGTGATGCACACGTGGGTGCCGACCGCGGACGCATTGGCGAAGACACACTCCGAATCCCCGGCGAGGGGCAGTGGAGTGGGTCGCAGCGCCGCGAACAGCTCCGGATGTCTCGGTGACGCGCCGACGAGATCGAAACCGTGGATCGGGGCGAGCACGTGCACGCTGCCCCAGCTCGGGACGTGCCCGATCGCCTCGACGCGGGTGACGACGGCGTCGAGCGCGTCGAGCGCGACCTCGCCGATGTCTATCCCGATCACGGCGGAGTTGGTGATCACCGTGGTGATGGCGGTGGCGAGGCGCGGCTCCGGGACGAACCACGGCTGGAACACCGCGGGGAAGCCGTGCGGACCCCGCAGCGGGGCGAGGACGTCGGTGCGCGCGACTCCGAGCACCAGCTGACTGCGGAATTCGGCGAACAGGAAGGCGTCGCTGCTGTCGGCGCCCATGGTGCGGTCCCAGGCGAGGATGCGTTGTCGGATGTCCTCGGCGGCAGGGGTGTTGCCCACCACCCGGGTGAGGAGTCGCTGGACCACCTCCGCCTGGTCGAGGCGGATGTCGCGGTGGATGTTCCCGCAGTCGTCCGCGCTGACCGCGTCGAGTTCGTCGAGACGAGCGGTGATGCGGTCGGCGCGGAACGCCTCCACGCACTCGGTGGTGATCGGTTGCAGCGCAGGGACCGTGGACATCCGTTGATTCGCGGTCACGCTGACACCGCCGTCGGCCACGGTCGCGTCGAAATCGGGGTCGCCCAGTGAACCCGGTTCGTAGCCCTGCCACTGGTAGCGCTCGTCCCAGCCGGGAACCGGTAGCCAGTAGTTCTCCGGAGCCCGGACGGGTACCCGTCCGGCCACGTGGGTGACGGTCGTTCCGTCGGCGTGCGCGACGACGGCACGGTTCACCGGCTCGACCCAGGACGACAGCGCGGCTTCGACGTCGGCGATCGATCGGGCGAACAGCAGGTCGAGCGGGGCGTCGAAGGTGACGTCCGTCGAGAGCAGCGGCGAACGCAGGCTGATCGCGAACGGCTCATCCGGACCACCGAATACGACGGCGCCATTGTGTGTGGTGATCACCTCGACCGCAACGGGTTCGGAGTCGCGGACGCCGATCTGCTCGGTGTGGACGGTGGCCGGCGCCCGGTTTCCGCCGGGCACCTCGACGAGCAATGTGCCCGTCTCGTCGCGGGTGAGTCGCTCGACGTACAGGTCCTGGTAGTCGGCCATCGCGTTGGTGATGCCCCAGGCGATCTCCTCGCCCTGAGCGAAGTGCGGGATCCCGGCGACGCCCGCGAAGGCGAAACCGGCCACGTCGAAGGACTGTGCCGGGTCGGTCGAGGCGAGGTGGAACTGCTGGTAGATGCCGGGCAGTTCGAGGAATCGGTGCGGGTCGCCGGCGACGATCGGCGACCCGGTGGTACTGCGGGCCGCGGAGACACCCCACGCGTTGCTGCCCGACATCGGATCCCCCAGGTCGACGGTTTCCCCGACGGGGGATTCGGCGACCGGCGTGGGCCGGGTGAGATCGAGGATCTCGCGAAGGAATGCCTCGTCGGGAATCCTCGGCACGGTCGGGTCGTTCTCGCTGCCCTCGAAGGCCCAGAACCGCAATGCATCCGGTCCGGTGGTGCGGCAGGCGTGGAGCCGGAACAGTTTCGTGGTGAACCGGCCGAACAGCACGTGATGCATGATGAAGACCGAGATCGGGGTCCACGGCCGCCAGGGCTCCGGATGATGGTCGAGCGCTGCGAGTTCCGGTGCCGGAGGAACGCCATCGGCATCCGACAGGGTACTGTTCACGCCGTCGGCATAGGCGCGCAGCAGGTTTCGGGTGCGCTCCGAGGAAGCGTGGTACATCCGTTCGGCGGCCGCATCGAGGCGTGCTCGCCGGGCGAAGGTGTCCCACTCCACGCAGGACCCGCCGAAGACCTCGGCGGTGCGGCCCTCGGCGCGCAGCCGCATGAACTCGATCTGCCACCGGCGGTCCTGACCGCAGGCACGGCCCTGTCCGTAAAGTGCCCCGGCCGGAGTGGCGGCCAGCACGTGCGGGATGCCGTGGGCGTCGCGCAGGATCTCCGCGACGGGAGATTCGGCCGACGGGGTCGTGGTGGTCATCGGGGCCCCCGATCGGCGACGGGGTTGGCAAGCAGATGGCCGGCGTCGATGAGAGATGCGTAGGAGTCCTCGATGTCGACCATCCGTTTGTTGTTGCGCAGCTGCAGGCCGTTCATGTGGACCGCACCGAAATGTGGCGCGAACAGATCCCATTTCGCGAACTTGTCGTCGAGATCGGGATGGGCGGCGACGAATTCGCGCAGGCTCTCGGCCACCAGGTCCCAGAACTGCCCATCGGTGACGAGCCGGTGGGTGTGGAGGATGCCCGCCAGTGGGCGCAGGAAGTCGTCGAAGATGTCCGAGAGCACGCCGAGGTTGCGGATCTCGTCGGGTTCGGCGGTGAGCACGCGAGCGCAGTTCTCCGGGAACCCCTCCGGATCGCCGAAGACCGAGACCTCCTCGCCGATGTCCTTGAGGATCGCGCGGACCGGGATCCCGTTGTCGAGGACGAGGATCAGGTTCTCGCCATGGGGGGAGAACTTCAGCTCGTACCGGTACAGCAGGTAGGCGATCGGATGGAGGTACGTCCGGAGGTAGCGTCGAATCCACTCGGCGGCGGGAATCCCCGACCGTGCGATGAACGCACCGACAAGGGAGTCGCCGTGGTGGTCGACGTGCAGGAGCGCCGCCATGGTGGCGAGCTGTTCGTCGCTGCGCACGAGCGAGACCGGACTCTCGCGCCACAGCGCCGAGAGGATCTTGCGGTACTCCGATCCCGGCTGGGTGATCGGGGTGAAGGTGGGGCTGCGGTAGCCGATGGCCGCGACCTCGAAGATCATCTCGAATCCGATGGCGGCCAGGTACGGGTCGTCGGCCACGAGTCCGCGGACCCAGTTGTTGATCAGCGGGGTGGTGCGCATGTAATCCGCCGACATGCCCCGGGTGAAGCCCATGTTCACGATCGACAGGGCGCCCTTGACGTAGTGGCGGGTGGGCCTGGTCGAGTTGAAGACCGTACGGATCGACTGCTGCGCCTGGTACAGGTCGGGGCTCTCACCCACGAACACGATGCGCCGGTCGGCGAGATCGGCGGAGTAGAGCTTGCGGACCTTCTCGGTCCACTGCCACGGGTGCACCGGGAGATAGCGGTAATCGTCGGGTTCACAACCGCATTCGCGTAGGACAGCGTCGAAGTCGGCCAGTGTGTCGACGCCGAGTTCTTCGACCAGCATGGCGTCGTAGTCGACGCCGCCGACCGTCGCCACGTCACAGTCCTCACGGCGGGCAGCGACCCAGACGAGCCGGAAGTGATTGCCGACCTCGGGTGCGTAGCGCTCGATGTCCTCGGCGCTGAAGCCGAGGCGCCCGGCGTTCGCCACGATGCAGGGATGGCCCTCGGTCATCGTCTTCTCGATGGTCTGGAAGTCGGCGTACGCGAGATCGGTTGCCGTGACGCGCCGTTCGTCGGATCGGTCGGCGCTGATGGCGAGGGTGTTGATGAATTCCTCGAGGTAGTCCGGCAGCGCCTGGGGGCCGATGCCGAGCAGCGGTGCGAGGTCGACGACCAGGGCGATGGCGTCGACGGGTAGTTCCTCGCCACGTCGCACACGACGCAACGAGGACTCCTCGATCGCCCAGTTCTCCAGCGCGAGGACCTCGGCGCGGAAACGGTATTCGGTGTCGCCGTCGGCGGAGACGACGACGTAGTGGCCCGGTCCGGTCTCGACGGGACTCAGAGCGCGTTCGTGAGAGAACTCCGCCAGGATCTTCCTGGCGATCCTGCGGTGATACGTCTCCCGATGGGACACGGTGCCCGGCAGTGCGGTTCGCGTATGGCGGATCTGTTCGACGGTCAACGGATCACGCTCCCAGGTCCGTCACCTCGACGGCGCCGACGCTGGTGCCGCCGGCGGTGACGCGGAGGAAGTCGTCGCGCGTGCAGTAGCTCAGATGAGCGATCTTGTCGCCGACCGGATAGTCGCCGTCGGCCTGGAATCCGACGCTGGCGTTGAGGCGGTGGACCGCGGTGTTGCGCACGTCCGGTTCGACGACCACACGCGCGGCGCCGACCTCGAGGATCACCGTCCGCATGATGTGCAGCATCACCGCGCCGGTGAAGCCGGGCAGGGCCTGCTCGGCGTGGGCGACGAGCAGATGCATCCCGATGTCGCCCTCGGCATGAACGTAACCGCTTGCGGGGTCGGCGAGTTCGCTGGTCTGCGGATCGTACAGTTCGAACAGGAACTGCGGTCGGCCGTCGTGGTAGCCCAGGCGCATGCCGTAGGGCGTGCCGGCGGTCGCTGCCGCGGTCTCCCGGATCATCTTCTCCACGTCCGCGACCGAGCTCTCCAGCATGTCCCAGTACTTGGCCTTGGGATGGGTGAGCCATCCGTGGACCGTGACGGCGTGCGACAGGTCGTCGAGATCGACCGAGTGCAGGTCGTACGCGGGTGCCGATGAAGTGGTCATGATGCCTTTGCTGTCGTGAAGTCTGCGGTCGTGGTGGGTGCGGTCGTGGTGGGTGCCGGGGCTGCCGGCCGCGCGTCAGGTCCCGGCGAGTTCGGCGTCCACCTGGTCGTCGGTCAGGGCCACGACGCCGAGGAAGATCTCGGCGACGCGCGTGACGCGCGGGCCTTCGAGGGCGGTGAGCCGTTCGGCGAGGCCTGCGATGGTCCGGTGACCGAAGATGTCGGCGACCGACAGGCGCGGGGCGTCGAGCCAGGTGCGCGACAGCGCCACGAGGCGGGTGGCCTGCACCGAGTCGCCGCCGAGCGAGATGAAGTCCTCGGTGACACCGATCGGCCGGACCGGCAGCACGTCGGAGAAGATCACGACGAGCGCCTCCTCGAGCGGAGTACGCGGTGCGACGACCGCCGGGCCGCTGTCCGACGGGTCGACGAGGGTTGCCAGTGCCTTGCGGTCGTACTTCCCGTTCGCCGTGAGGGGCAGAGCATCCAGCACGGCGATCGAACGCGGGATCATGTGCGGCGGGAGCGTTTCGGAGAGTCCGGCGAGGATCTCGTCCTCCCCGATCCGTGCGCCGGCAGGGACGACCGCGGCACGCAGGTCGCGGCCGTCGGACCAGGCGACCGCCGAACCGACCTCGTCGAGCCCGAGCAGTCCGGCTTCGACCTCGCCGAGCTCCACACGGTAGCCGCGCACCTTCACCATGTGGTCGGCGCGGCCGAGGAAGTCGAGGAATCCGCCGGGTAGATAGCGGGCGAGATCACCGGTCCGATACCACGTCTCGCCGTCATGGTGGACGAAGCGATCCGCCGTGCGCTCGAGATCGCCGCGATAGCCGTCGGCGACGCCGGCACCGCCGATCCACAGTTCACCGGGGACGAGGTCGGGACGGTCACGGCCGGTCTCGTCGACGACCCGGCACCGGACGCCGCGCAGCGGAACGCCATAGGGCACGAACGCCATACCGGCGGGCACGTCGTCCGCTTCGCAGATCGTGGAGTGGATGGCGGTCTCGGTGGTGCCGCCCAGGCCGGCGACCCGGCAGTCGGGCAGCTGTGCGGCGACCCGGTCGAGCAGCGACACCTCGACCTTGTCACCGCCCATGATGATCACCCGCATCGACGCGGGCAGCGAACCGATGTCGAGGATCATGCCGAGGATCGACGGCACGCAGTTGAGCACGGACACCGAGTGTTCGGTGAGAAGCCGCACCCAGTCGTCGACCTTGGTGCGCTCGTCGTCACCGGGCACCACCACGGCGCCGCCGACGGCCAGCAGTCCGAAGATGTCGAAGACGGAGAGGTCGAACTCGAGCGAGGAGACCTGGAGGCTGCGATCACGCTCGTCGAGCGAGTAGCGGTCGAGGAGGTCGGTGAGGGTGGCCACCGCGGCACGATGTGGGACCTGGACGCCCTTGGGCAGTCCCGTCGATCCGGAGGTGAAGAGGATGTAGGCCAACGCCTCGCCGGACACCTCTGCGGGCTCGGCCGGTGCCGCGGTTCGGGCATGTGCGATGTCGATGACGGCGGGTCCGTCGCCGTCCGCCCAGGCGCCGACATCGGCGGTGAGCACAGCGCGTGGTCCGGCGATGGAGACAATCCGGGCCCGGCGGGCCTCCGGTTGCGTCGGCGCGATCGGTACGTAGGCGGCGCCGACGGCGAGCACGGCGAGTGCGGCGACGACCTGGTCGCCGCCCTTGGGCAGGTGGACGACCACGGTGTCCCCGGTGCGGAGGCCCGCCGCGGCGAGTGCGCCCGCCACACGGAGTGCGTCGTCGGTGAGCTCGCCGTGCGTCCAGGTGTGGTCATCGGTGATGACCGCCGGATACGCGGACCGCTGCGCCGCGCGGCCGAAGATCGTGCCGTGCAGGGTGCCGTCGAAGACATCGGTGGCAGGGAGCGGGTGCTCGACCGAGCGACGTTGTGTACGAACCTCATCGGCGACCGGATCGGGCGCGGCCAGGTCCCACTCGCCGTCGACGAGGAGGCCGAGGAGACGGACGTAGTAGTCGAACATCGCGCGGGCGGTGGTCTCGTCGAGGTCGGACACCCGGACGTCCCAGTTCAGGAGCAGGCCGCCGGCGATCTCGGTGACCTGTGCGTCGAGCAGTACCTGGGGACCCTGTGAGACGATCCACGTGGGGTCGCCGAGTACGTCGGTGGACTGCGCCGAGAAGAGGTCGCCGAGCCCGAGCGCGCTGGTGAACACGACCGGCGAGACGACGGATTCGCCTCGTGCACGCCCGAGTTCGCGGAGGACGTCGAGGCCGCTCATCGAACCGTGGGCAGCGGCGTCATGCATTGCCGAACGCATCTGATGTGCGCGCTCGGCCAGCGTCGCCGGTTGGCTCAGGTCGACGTCGACGAGGATCGAGGAGGTGAAGTCGCCGACCACGCGTTCGACATCGGGGTGGATCTGCGGACGGTCGAACAGCGGAACAGTCAGCAGGAAGCGGGAATTCGCGGAGTGCGTGCCCACGGCCTCGGCGAAGACCGCCGCCACCGCAGCCGCGGGGGTGACGCCCCGGCGATGGGCGTGTTCCTCGAGTCGTTTCCACTCGGAGGCGGAGACCGAATGGTGGAGGCGGACGCTGCGCGGTTCCACCTCGCCGCGGGCGGCGCGATCGTCGACTGGGAGTTCGGGGGGTCCGGGCAGGTGGGGGATGCGCTCCCGCCACCATGCGAGGTCCTCGTCGCGGATCTCACGGGACGTCCGGTCGGCCGTGATCGTCGCGAAGGTGACACCGAGCTCCGGCAGGGTCTCTCCGCGGTAGAGACGCGCGAAATCGTCGACGAGCACGCGGTAGCTCATGGCGTCGGCCGCGATCATGTCGACGTCGAGGTGCACGCGGGTGGAGCCGTCCGGAAGCAGGCTCAGTTCCGCGCGGATGACCGCGCCCTCCTCGACCGGGAGGGCGCGATGCGTTCCGTGTGAACGCTTTTCGGCGAGGATCGCGTCGACCGTCGCGGCCGGCCGGCCGCGGAGGTCGTGGACGGCGATGGCCTCCGGATGTGCGGGTCCGACGACCTGGGTGCCGTCGGGGAGTACGCGGATCCGCAGCATCGGATGACGCTCCAGCAGCGCGCTCATGGCGGTGGTGAAGCGGTCCGGATCGATGTCGTGACCGTCGAATTCGATGTAGAGGTGCGCGGCGACGTTGCCGAACGCATGGCTGTCGGAGCGGCCGATCCAATACGCGTGCTGCATCGGCGCCAACGGGAAAGGTGCTGTGGGGTCGACGTTCTCCGGGGACTCGTCGGTGTCTGCGGTGGTCGCGGGACTTCCGATGAGTGCAGTCCAGGCGTCGAGTGTGGGTGCGGCGGCCAGGCGGGCGAAGTCGATGTCGATGCCGCGTTTGCGCCAGGTGCCGGCCAGTCGCATCATGCGCAGGGAGTCGAGTCCCTGGGCGATGAGGTCCTGGGTGGGGTCGAGGGACTCCGATGTCACGCCGAGAGCGCCGGCGACCTCGGCACGGATGACGGCAGGGTCGGCGAGATCGGTGATGGTGGATGTCATCTCGGAGTTCGTGGCCATCAGTCGAAGTGCCTCTCGCGGTTCGGGAACGTCGTCTACTCGTGTACGCCAATTTAGGGTAGGGTATACTAACTAATCGCCGCGACCAACGTCTGCCGGCGACAAAACTTAGGTTAGCCTAAGTTATGAACCGCCATGTCGCCAAATGATCTGAATCACGCTTCGGTGGGCAGTCGACCGCCCCTTGTGCGTTACAAAGATTAGGCTAACCTACCCATGGGTGGTGGGCTGAGTTCGGTCGCCGCGACCCACGCGATTCGCGCGCTCCGGCGCAGTGGACGCCATTCGCCAGATTTACGAGACAGCCGACGCCGCGGTCGGCGAGAACGGGGAACGAACATGTCGCAGAGCAGCGTGGTCCTGGAGGAGGCCGGCTCCACCAATACCCTGGCAGCAACTGTCCGAGAGGCGATGTCGGCGGGGAACACCACGCTGTCCGTGCTCGACTCCGACACCGGCGAGTGGGTGACCGCGCCCTGGCGCGAGGTCCACGCACGCGCCGAGCAGATCGCGGTGCAGCTGCTCGCCGACAGTGAGCTCCACGAGCCGCTCGCCGTCGGACTCATCGGCGATCCCACCGTCGACCTGATCGCCGCGATCCAGGGTGCGTGGCTCGTCGGAGTGCCGGTGAGCATTCTGCCCGGACCCATCCGTGGAGCCGACGAGGACCGGTGGGCGCAGGCCACCTACTCGCGATTCGTCTCGATCGGTGTCGGCACCGTCCTGGGCAGCGGCTCCCAGCTCGACCTGCTGTCGAAGGTCGACGGTCACCTGAGGATCGCGCGGGTCGCCGAGTTCGGTGTCGCCGCCGACACCACCGACTTCGTCGCCCGCAACGTCAACAGCAACACCGTCGCTGTCCTGCAGGGCACCGCCGGGTCGACCGGTGACCCCAAGACCGCGGTGCTCACGTCGTCGGCCGTGTACTCCAACGCGATCGAACTCGTGAGCCGCCTCGGACTGCACCGCACCCGCGACACGGGGTTCAGTTGGCTCCCGCTGTACCACGACATGGGCCTGATGTTCCTGCTCGCCGGCATGACCACCGGCATCTCCACCTATGTGTTGCCGAACACCGCGTTCGCCGCCGCGCCGTTCAAGTGGATGCAGTGGCTGACCGAGACGAAGGCCACCGTGACGGCCGCCCCGAACTTCGCCTACGACATCCTCGGTCGCTACGGGAAACTCCTGCGCGACGTCGACCTGTCGAACCTCCGCGTCGCGATCAGCGGCGGCGAGCCGATCGACGCCGACGCATTCGACAAGTTCCTCGAGGCGACCGCGCCGTTCGGTTTCGATCGCTCGGCGGCGGCACCCGCCTACGGCATGGCCGAATCCGCTTGTGCCGTGACGATGCCCGCGGTCGGCGAGGGCGCACACTACGACGAGGTGACGGTGACCCCGCCCGGCGGCGGCGAACCCATCCGACGCCGGTACGCGATCCTCGGAAAGCCGCTGGGCGGCATGCAGATTCGGATCGTCGAACCGAATATTGACGTTCCCGCCGTCGACGGTCGTTCCGTGGGCCACGTGGAGATCCGTGGTGCCTCGATGATGCGCGGCTACCTCGGCAGCGCCGATCTCGGTGCGGGGGAATGGTTCTCCACAGGTGACCTCGGTTATCTGATCGACGACCGCCTGGTCATCTGTGGACGGGCCAAAGAGGTCATCATCGTTGCCGGACGCAACCTGTTCCCGATCGAGATCGAGCGCGCGGCCGCCGAGGCCGCCGGCGTTCGGCGTGGCGGCGTGGTCGCGATGGCGCGGGGCGAAGGGTCGTCGCGTCCGGGCCTGGTGATCGTCGCCGAGTACAAGGGTTCGGACCCGGAAAAGGCTCGTGCCGAGGTCATGTCGGAGGTCGCATCGGCATGCGGGATCATGCCGGCGGACGTGATCTTCCTGGCCCCCGATTCGGTTCCACGTACCACCTCGGGCAAGATCCGTCGCCTCGAAACCCGCCAGATGGTCGAGGACGGGACGCTCGGATCGGTCGAGCAACAGTGAGCCAAGTGGTGACAAGAGGTCGTGGATGGCAGGGCGCCGTCCTCAAGCTGCTGGGCGGCGACGACTTCCGGCTCACCGTGACCGGCTCCGAGGTGGTGACCGAACACTATGTGCGTCTGACCTTCAGCGGCGGCGGTCTCCTCGCGAAACGAGCACTGCACCCCACGATGTGGATCCGGATGTGGTTCGACGACGCGGGCAAACTCCACCAACGGGGGTACACCCTCGTCGACGCCGACCCTGCCGCCGACACCTTCGGCATCGAGTTCGCGATCCACGACGGCATCGCCGCCCGCTGGGCGCAGCAGGCGCAGCCCGGGGACACGATCAACGCCACCGTGATGGGTTCGAAGTTCGCCATGCCGGCCGACGTCCGCGGGTGGGTCATGGCCGGTGACGCGGCTTCGCTCCCGGCGATCAACTCGCTGCTCGACGCCATCGAGGCATCCGGTCGCCCGGAGACGCCTGCCACGATCTGGTTGGAGTATCAGCACGAGAGCGACAGGTCCCTGCCGCTGCGTGCTCGTGCGCACGACACCGTCCACTGGATCGCCCGTGAGCGCGACGGGGCCGCACTCGTCGACGCCGTACGCTCCGCGGCCTTCGATGCGAATGGCCACTTCGGTTGGGTCGCACTGGATTCGGTCAGCACCCGCGCGGTGTCGGCGACGCTGAAGAACGACTACGGAATCCCCAAGAAGTCAGTGAAGGCGCAGGCCTACTGGATTCCGGGCAAGTCCTTCGCCTGACCCTTCGAGACGCTCGCGAGCTCGCTCTTTCTGCTCCTTGAGTAGCCCGGAGCTTGCGAAGGGCGTATCGAAAGGACTCTTCGAGATGCTCGCAGGCTCGCTCCTCAGGGAGCGGTCAAGCGAGGTCGAACACCACCGGGGCATGATCGCTGGCGCCCTTGCGTTTCCGCGCCTCGCGGTCGATGTGCGCGCCCATAACGCGTGTGTCGAGCGCGGGTGAACAGAACGCGTAGTCGATACGCATGCCCTCGTCGCGCGGGAAGCGCAACTGTGTGTAGTCCCAGAACGTGTAACCGGGGGCGTAGGGGAGCGCGGAGTCGACCAGACCGCCGTCCAGGAAGCGCTGCACCGCTGCGCGTTCCGGAGGTGTGACATGGGTGCGTCCCTCGAAGTATTCGCGGTCCCAGACGTCGTCGTCGGTCTGGGCGACGTTCCAGTCGCCGGCCAGCATCATCTCGACGGCCGGATCGTGAGCCAGCCGCAGTGCGATGTGGTCACCGAGCGCGTCGAGCCAGCGCAGTTTGTACTCGTAGTGCGGATCGTCGGGCGTACGTCCGTTGGGGACGTACAGACTCCACACGCGCACCCCGGCGCACACCGCGGAGATCGCGCGAGCCTCGCGGATCGGCTGGTTGTCGACCGGATAGGTGGGCACGCCGTCGAAGGCGATCTCGATGCCGTCCAGGCCGACCCGCGACGCGATCGCGACCCCGTTGTAGGCGCCCTGCCCGATGTGTGCCACGTCGTAACCGGCGGCCAGGAAACTCATCAGCGGAAACGCGTCGTCGTGACACTTCGTCTCCTGCATCGCCAGCACGTCGATGTCGGCCTGCTCCATCCACGCGACGACCGACTCCGATCGCGCCCGAATCGAATTGACGTTCCAGGTGGCGAAGCGCATGCAGCGTTCCTCGATCATGGTGGTGGCCGATGTCGGGTCCACCATAATGTGGCCGGTCGGCCTGCAGGGTCACCGGGGGTTGGCGGCCAGCTCTACGGCGCGTTCGAACGACCGGACGCGGTGTCGGGCCACGTCGTACCCGGTCCGGGCGAGCAAGGCGTCGCGGAACTGGGTGTTGAACCGGCCGGCGATCCCGGCCCACCAGGGCTTGTGGCTCCGGGGCAGATCGGCGAGCAGCCGGTCGGAGGCGACGGTGAAGACCGGGGCGAGCCGGAGGTAGTCGGGCCGGAATTCGCGCAGATCACGGTTGGGATAGCGGTCGAGACGGACCTCCGCGAGCGCCCGCGGCAGATCGGCTTCGATGTGTGCCGAGACCCCGGCCAGCAGTCCTTCCATGACCGGCAGATGCGGCTTCTCCGGGCTGACGATCTCGCAGGTAGACCATGCGACCCGCCACGGTTCCTCGACGTCGCCGCCGTTCCGGTAGGCGTCTAGGTTGCGGGCGAAGTAGTCGTGGAAGACCGGGATGATCGCGAGGACCCAATCGGGGTGGGTCAGTCCCAGTTCGAGACGTCCGGTGGCCGCGTCGATCATCGTCTCGGTCACGTACTGGTAGACGCGGGCGAACCACTGTTTCGGGTCGTTGGCGCCGGCGAGCTCGTCGGCGATCTCCTGCTGTAGGTCGCGGATCGCGAGCGCGGACGCCACGAGTTCGTCGAGGTCGTCGGGTTCGCGGGGTGGGCTGGTGCTCGGGGGAGTGAGCGTCGCGTCGTCGAGCTCGCCGGCGATCGACGCCATCACCTCGAGGGACCGTTGCACCTCTCCGCGGATCTTGCGGGCCATCACATGAGAGAGAACACCGGGGAAGAGGGTCATGTGGACGGTCCAGTGCACCTCGACGCCATCGGGGGTCTCGACGACGCGCTGGTGACCGCGGTGGTCCACCAGCAGAGGACCACCGTCGTAGACGCGGTACCTGAATGTCGTTGGGAACTCCGCATCTTCGATGACCTCGCGCAGTTTGACCCGTCCTCCCGGCAGCGTCACCATGCGCAGCGCGCCCGGGGTGTCGAGTCGATCCTGCGGGCCGCTGGACAGCGGGCTGATCGGTGCCGTCGACCACCGGCACATCTGCTCCGGATCGGTCAGCAGATGCCATGCGGCCTCGGGGGTGCAACGGAGTTTCTGGCGGAGGGTGAAGGTGGCGGTCATGCGACGGTCTCCAGGTGGCCCTTGTCGGCGGCGTCGTAACGGGTGGACATGATGTGCTCGAGGTCGATGCCGAGTTGCATGGTGACGAGCTGTAGTTCGCGATGCGCGACCTTCCGCTCGGAGCCGAGCAGTCCGGCGCCGCGCGCCATCTCGCGAGAGCGCACGACGGGTCGCGCCAGGGTCACCAGGTGATGCAGCGGCGTGGACCGCAAACCCATTGCGGCCGCGACCTCGTCGTCGACCCAGCGGGTCGACACGGAGGCGAACAGGCTCCGGAGGAATGGCCGGGACAACCGGTGCACCGCGTTGTTGAGTGGCTTGGGCAGTCGGAGATCGGTTCGGTACCCGTCGTCGAGGAGTGCCTGGACGAGCAGCTTGGACTCCTCCGGTGGGGTCAGGTGGAATTCGCGTCCGATGTGGTCCGTCCGCCGCGCGTCGGCGAAGCTCTTCGGGAGCCGGTGCTCGTCGACGCCCATCACCCAGCCGATCCAACGCCACAGATGGGTGATCGCCTCGAGTTCGGCCTGGGAGTACTGGATTCCGAAGTCCTTGGCGACCCGGAGTGGCAGGACGAGGAAACCGGCGGTGATGGTCAGCTGTGAGTACGTCTGGTTGATCGGTACGCCCCACTGATCGTCGTCCCATGTCTCGCCCGCGTGCAGGTGGTGGCGAATGATGGCGTGCACCAAGCGGATTCGCAGCGTCTGCGACCAGCCGGGGTTGCCGGGTTCCATCATTCCGGGGGCCGTGGCGAGGGTGACCCACCGTCCGGTGGCGACGACGCGGTCCCAGGTGCCTTCGGTGAATCGGCCGGTTTCCACCAGGGGCCGGGTGAATCCACGGGCCTGATATCCGTAGATCAGCGACTGGTACAAGGTGCTCGACTGCAGCGAACCGAAACGCCACCACGCCTCGGCGCCGGCGCGTGCGACGGCCGGATCGAACCACGGCGGTGTATGGGCGGCCTGGTCGAGGAACCGTTGCAGGGCGGGTGGGGCGTCGGCGCCCAGGGTCGGATCGTCGACGGCGGCGATGATCTGGGGCCACGCCCACCCCTCGCCGGCGAACATCTCGGCGATGACGGCGTCGGCGGCGGGGTCGCCCACCATCAACCCGTCGGCCATCGCGTCGACCTGTTCGGGATGGGCGGACCTCACCTCCGTCCAGTTGCGGGCGCCGGTGATCGAGGCGGCGCGTTGCGGTGTGACGGTACTCATGGCGTTCATAAAAAGACAGTGTGTCTTTTTGATGGGTTGTGGTCAAGGGTTGCGGGCGTTCGCCCTGCTGTCGACGCCTTCGAAACCGGACCAGATGAGGAGATGGAGGTGATCGACCAGCGTCGACCGCGGGATCGACCGGGTGCGCGACCACCAGCTCACCGTCGACGAGACCGCGCCCACGAGCGCGTGCGCCCAGGAATCGGCGGGGGCGTCGTCGCCACCACGTGCGCGGAAGCCTGCGCGCAGGATCTCGGCGATCGCGCTGACCACGGCCCCGGACTCCCCGTCGGCGGACTGGTCGAGCCGGCCGGTGAGGAGCTGGGCGAGTTGGGGTTCGGTGTCGAACCATTCGGCCAGGATGTCGATGGCGGCGCGCGTCTGATCGGCCGGTTCGATGGTTCCGCTGACCACGACGGTGAGCTTCTCCACGATCTTCCGCGCATGCCGCGCCGCCAGGGCATTCATGAGCGCGTCCCGGTCGGCGAACGCCGCGTACACCGCCGAGCGGGTGAGTCCGGCCGCCTTGGCGACCTCGGCGAGTCCGACCTCCGCCCCGGAGCTGCGGATCGCGGCCTCGGCCGCGTCGAGTAGCTCCTCGCGACGGGCGTCGAGGTCCACCGGAGGGCCGGGAGGGCGGCCTCGGCCGCGTCGTGCCGGTTCTGTAGTCATCTCCGCCCCAGGTTACGACGGTCCGACGCCATGGTGGGCCACGACCCGGCGTGGCCTGATCAGCGGAGGTTCGACAGGTCCGTGATTGCCACACCCGCATCGGACCAGCGGGAGCGCACCTCGCCCAGACGAGAATCCGAGGTCGACAGGATCACCGCGAAGGTGCGTCCACCATCTTGATACTCATCGCGGTAGAACTCGACGGACTGCGCGAACCATGTGAAGCCTGCGTCGTCGGAATCCAGCAACCGATGCGCCTGGGCGATGTGGACGACGATCGTCGACGGGGCGTCGCCCTCGGCGGCTGCGGTTTCGAGATCCCGCATGCAGTCGTCGAAAGCATCCTTGTTGCGCCCGAAGTGGTCCGGGAAATCCCAGACGCGGGCGAAGGAGGTGTACAGGCCACCGAGGTCGGTCGCGGTGGCGCCGCTGACCGTGCGGATGCGGGTGTCGGGCTCGAGATCGGGAAGTCTCGGCGCGGTCGTGACGGCGACGGCGGGGCCGTCTTGGCCTACGCCGGCGAGGAACGCGCGGAGGTCCTCGATGAACGAATCGTCGTGCGGCGCGGTCATGACGGTCCTCGGATCTGGATGAACGAGCGGTAGTGGTCGGCGGTGTACCAGGCGGAACCGTCACTGCCGGTGACGATCCGCTCGGCATCCCGGCCGCGGTTGGGGGCCTTGGGATTCACGTCCCACTCTCGGTATGTGATCCGGCGGTCGTTCGCGTCGGTGGCCGGGAGATGACCCTCGTTGTTGCGGAAGGTCATTCCGCCCTTCGTGCCCGGCGCCCGGGCGGCCTCGGGCCATTCGCCCGCGTCGATGTACGCCAGCGTGCGGGTGACGTGCGCCGGAATCGATGCGGGAGCAGGTGTTTTCGAGGTCTTCGACGCCCTGGAGGTCTTCGTCGCCGTCCGGGCCGTGGACGTCTTCGGCCTCGACGTCTTGGTGGTGGTCGTCCTGATTGTGGTCGTCTTGGTTGTGGTCGCGGCCTTCGATGCCTTGGACTTCGTGGCCTTGGTCGTGGACGACGCCGCAGCCGTACGCATGTCGTCCGCGCTCGAGTCGCGGCTGTTGTTGATGAACCACGTGATCGCGAAGACGAGCCCGATGATCACGAACGCGGCCACGGTGATCGCGGCCTGCCGCCGGCGCTGGGCGACGCTGGGCGTCGAACGGGAACGTGAACGGCGGGCCATCAGTGGTCCTCGGTGGGGATGTCCTCGGTGGGGATGTCGGTGGAGGGGATCTCGGGGGTCAGGTAGCGGTAGGCGTGGTGGAGGCCGAATCCGAGCCGCCGATACCACGCTCCGGCAGAGCGATTGGTGGTCTCGACCTGCAGACAGGCGGCGTCGGCGTCATTCTCGGCTCCCCAGGCCACCAGTTCGGCGAGCACCTGGGTGGAGAGGCCGGCGCGGCGTCGTGCGGGGTCGGTCCACAATGCGGAGAGCCCCAGCCACTTCCGGCCGTCGGCGGCCTGGGTGACGATGCCCCGGCCGATAGCTGCCGCGGTGCCGCCCGCATCGATCGACGCGAACACCAGCGGTTCGTCACCCGCTGTCACCACCTGCCGGACCACGTCGGTGTCGGCGTCGGCTCGGTGTCCGGCGTAGGCGTCGAGCCACGCCGCATCCGGTTCGTCCGCGAGCCGCACCGCGTCCGACCGTGAATCGGCGAGGCGCTCGGTGAGTGACGCGAGGTCGCAGGTCAGCGTCTGTACCTCGATGTCCTCCACGCCGCCGATGGTCGATGCCTTCATCAGCCGGTCGGGCAGCGCCAGGAGCGGCGGCAGGTCGCGGTCGGCGTACCAGCGAGCGATCCGCTGCAGCGTGGTCGCGTCGGGATGGGCCGACATGTCCAGTGGGACAGCTGAATTGGCGCGGCGGGTGAAGCCGAGTCCGGCGCGGAGGAACCAGCCGGCGATCCATGCGGTCTCCACGCCGGGCCAGGCACGGGCCGCTGCCTCTTCGAGTGTGCGGATCTCCCTGTTGCGCACCGGACGTGCCGAGAGGAGCCGGACCGATGTCACCGTCGCGACTGGGATCGACACCACCTCGCCGTCACGCTCGAGCCGCAAGGGATCCGCGTCGTCGACGAGGATGCCGGTCACATCCGACTGTGCGGCATCGGGATTGCCGCGCCAGTCGGCGGGTGTCGTGGAACCCAGCAGATAGCGCACGACGACCCGGTCGCCGACGACGGCACCCGACAGCGAGACAGTCACCTGGTGGGTCAGTCCTCGTCTTCGTCGTCGTGCCCGAAGGGGTCGGCGACGGTGCCCGGCAGCCAGGTCAGCCCGGGGACACCCCATTTGTTGCGCTTGATGGCCTTCTTCGCGGCCCGCGCGTTGCGGCCGACGAGCACGTCGACGTAGAGGAACCCGTCAAGGTGTCCCACCTCGTGCTGCAGCATGCGGGCGAAGAAGCCGTTGCCCTCGATGACGACCTCGGCGCCGGTCCGGTCGACGCCGGTGACGCGTGCCCAGTCGGCGCGGCCGGTGGGGAACTGCTCGCCCGGCACGGACAGGCAGCCCTCGTCGTTGTCGTCGGGATCGGGCATGGTCTCGGGGATCTCGGAGGTCTCGAGGACCGGGTTGATGACCTCGCCGCGGCGTCGGGTGGCCATGCGGTCGCCGTCGGGGCAGTCGTAGACGAACATCCGGGACCCGACCCCGACCTGGTTGGCCGCCAGCCCCACGCCACGGGCCGCGTCCATGGTCTCGTACATGTCGTCGAGGAGGGTGATGACCTCTTGCGACGGACGGCCGTCCGCGTCGAGCGGGACCGGGGAGGTGGGCTGGTGGAGCACCGGCTCGCCCACGATGCAGATCGGGAGAATCGCCATGCCGATCACCCTATAGCTGCTCAGGGCGCCGGAACGACGCCGGGTACGGCGCCACAGTCCGGAAATCATCCGATTCCCCGGATCGACGTGAACGTGGTGAGGTGAGGCTTACAGCGACAGCTCACGCGTGGTCTCGACCGACCGAGCGTCGTGGCGAGTCACAGCGCGATCGGACGGCGTGACCGTGGTTAGATTGTCTGCGAACCACACTGTTGTGATTCGTCGCCATGTCCCGGAATCTCGAGTCGGTCAACTCGGGTCGGTCCGCCGGCTCGGCGCACGTCGGCGACGGTGTGAGGGTCATCAGGTTTCATCGGTGAGGGAGTGAGATGGACGGCGCAGTCGCGCGTAGCCAGAACGAAGGCGATCAACCCACCCCCGACAACGGAGCCCAGCTCGATCCGCACGAGGTCGGTGCGGACGGACTGACGCGCAGGGAACACGACATCCTGGCCTTCGAGCGGCAGTGGTGGAAGTACGCCGGCGCCAAGGAAGAAGCGATCAAGGAACTGTTCGGTCTCTCGGCGACCCGGTACTACCAGGTGCTCAACGCGCTGGTGGACCGTCCTGAGGCGCTGGCCGCGGATCCCATGCTCGTCAAGCGACTCCGCCGTCTCCGTGCGTCGCGCCAGAAGGCCCGCGCCGCGCGTCGTCTGGGCTTCGAGATCACCTGAGACGCTGACCCCGGTCAGCCACCCGAGGTGCGTTAAGGTCGTCGGTGATGAATGCAGACCGTGAGCCCAATCGCCTCCCGCTGCGCGCGGGGGCGATGATGCTCTTCGCAGTGGCCGTCGTCTTCATCGGGCTCGGCTGGCATTCCGCGGCGACCTCGGGAAGCGATCCCCAGACCGAGACGACCGCGACCGCCACCTCGACGCCCACCGCAGCGACCCCGTCGTCGACCTCTGCCGCGGCGTCGGCGAAGCGCGTGTGCGTCATCAACGCCGGCCAGGTGTCCGGACTCGCGTCGGACGTGACCGACCTGCTGAAGGAGAAGGGCTACACGATGGCCCAGCCCGGCAACTACACCGCGGGTGGCTTCAGCGAGAACACGGTCTTCTACGACGAGGACTCCGACAAGGCGCAGGCCGAGCAGCTCGCGGAGGCGTTGGGCGGCACCGTCTCCGTAGAGGAGCGTCCCAGCTCGTTCACCCGGTGCAAGGGCGGGCTCCCGGTCATCGTGGTGACCGCGGTCAGTGGATCGTGACGCACGAGGCCGGACTATCGTCGAAGCATCCACAATTCAACAGCGCGCCTGTAGTTGTCGCGCACCGTTGGGCCGACGCCCAGTGAACCGCCCCAACCGGGCGCAGACCCGGTGACAGTGATCAAGGAGTGACATGTCCGGACGTTCGAAACTCACCGCGTCGCGCGCCCTCGCCGCGCTGGCTTCCGCGGGACTGATCGGAGTGGCCCTGGCCGGATGTAGCCCCGACCAGAACCCCACTGATGTCCCCGGCACGACCCCGCCGGTGGTCTCCGACAAACCGCTGCCCCCGGGTGCCGAGGACGACGTGGACAGCGAGCCCAGCGGCCAGACCGCGGTCGCCGAGATCAAGGACGCCTCCGGCAAGGTCGTCGGCGAGGCCACCTTCTCGGCCGAGAGCCAGAGCGAGGGTGCGGTCACGGTCAGCGTCCGCATCACCGACGGTGACCTCCCGGCCGGCTTCCACGGCATGCACATCCACGAGAACGGCACCTGCGACGCCGGTGCAGGCGGGGCACAGGCCTTCACCTCGGCGGGTGGGCACCTGCAGGTCAACGGCAACACCAGCCACCCCGCGAGCGGTGACCTGGTCTCGATCAACATCCTGAAGGATCACACCGGCCGAACGGTCACCACGACCGACGCGGTGAAGCTCCAGCAGGTCTTCGGCAAGGCCATCATGATCCACGAGAAGGCCGACAACTTCGGCAACATCCCGGCCGACAAGTACCCGGGTGGACCGAAGGAAGACACCCTGAAGACCGGTGACGCCGGCTCCCGCATCGCCTGCGGCGTCATCGAAGAGAAGAGCTAGGCACCGCGATCCGACAGCGATCGCGGCCGTCCATGACACCGATCGAGTTCGACGGGTCGCCGTCCCCCACTCTGGGGGTCGAGTGGGAATTCGCGCTGACCGACAAGGTCACCGGCGATCTGTCGAACTCGGCGGCGGCGCTCTTCGCCGCGGTCGAGGAGCATCACCCGGAACGTCTGGGGAAGATCCACAAGGAGCTGCTCCGCAACACCGTCGAGCTGGTGACCGGCATCTGCCGGACGACCGGTGAGGCGGTCGCGGATCTCACCGACACGCTCGGCATCGTGCGGGTACTGACCGAAGAACTCGGCGTCGACCTCTACGGCGCGGGCACCCATCCGTTCGCCGAGTACTCGACCCAACTGCTGACCGAAGGGCACCGGTACGCCGAGCTCATCGAGCGCACCCAGTGGTGGGGTCGGCAGATGCTCATCTGGGGCGTCCACGTCCACGTCGGGATCAGCCACCGCGACAAGGTGCTCCCGATCCTCGACGCCCTGCTGAACTACTATCCGCATCTGCTGGCGCTGTCCTCGTCGTCGCCGATGTGGGCCGGCCAGGACACCGGCTACGCCAGCAACCGCGCGATGATGTTCCAGCAGCTCCCGACCGCGGGGCTGCCGTTCCAGTTCGAGACCTGGGAACAGTTCGAGGCTTTCGTCGCCGACCAGAAGACGACCGGGATCATCGACCATCTCAACGAGATCCGCTGGGACATCCGCCCGTCGCCGCATCTCGGCACCATCGAGGTGCGGGTCTGCGACGGCATGACCAACCTCGGTGAGCTCTCGGCGATCGTCGCACTGATCCACTGTCTCGTCGTCGATCTCGACCGTCGGTTCTCCGCGGGGGAGACGCTGCCGACGATGGCGCCCTGGCTCGTTCAGGAGAACAAGTGGCGGGCAGCGCGTTACGGCCTCGAGGCCATCGTCATCCTCGACGCGGACTGCACCGAGAGACTCGTCACCGAGGATCTCCACGACCTGCTCGAACGCCTACAGCCGATCGCGCGCGACCTCGACTGCGTCGACGAACTCGCCGGGATCGAGAACATCATCGCGCAGGGCGCCAGCTATCAGCGGCAGCGCGCGGTGTACCGCGACACCCACTCGATGCGCGACGTCGTCGCATCGGTCGTGGCCGAACTGGGCGGTTAATCCCGGTCGGGTGACTCCATGTCCCGCTCCTCGATGAGGCCGTCGCGGGCACGCTGCTCCTGATACGCCAGGCGTCCGATCCGGTGTGCGACCACGGGTGCGGTGATCAGCGCGAAGAGTCCGGCCAGGATGAGCATTCCACTGTCGACACTGTCGCCGAGTCGCACGACGGCACCGATCAGGACCAGCAGCAGGCCGAAGGTCTGCGGTTTGGTGGCCGCATGCATTCGGCTCAGCGTGTCCGGGAACCGGACCAGGCCGATGGCCGCGGTGACCGCCAGGAGGCAGCCGACGAGAATCAGCGTCGCGCTGACGATGTCCACAATCATTTCTTCACCGTCATGTCTGGTCATCCCGCACACGGAAGCGTGCGATCGACACCGATCCCACGAAGCTGACCAACGACAGCGCGACGATGGCCGGCACGACGGTCGAGTCCCGGCTGTAGGCCGCCCACGCACCGAGGCCACACATGCACAGGGCGATCAGTACGTCGAGCGCGACCAGGCGGTCGAGTGTCGTCGGACCCCGCAGGATCGCGATCGTCGTCAGGACCGCGGCGAGCAACAGCATCGCCGCCACGATCGTCCACACCACGCTCATGACTCCCCTCGATCCGACCGGCCCGTGGTCCGGTCAGGTTCTTCGGCCGGTGGGGCGCCGTCGACCGGTTCGATGGGCCGCACGTGATGGAAGTCCTCGTCGATGCCGTGGTACGGGCTGGGATGCCATTCGCTGTCGCGCTCGAAGGCCTTGATGAACATGCGCTCGACATACGCCACCTGGTCGTAGAAGGCGCGCACCTTCTTCTCCGAGCGGACGTCGAAGACATGGACGTACAGCATGCGCCGCCGGTGGTCGATCTCGAGCACCATCGTGCCCGGCACGAGGTTCAGGTAGTCGACGGCGAGAGTGAGAACCATGTCCGACTTGATCGCCACCCGGACTCGCACGACCGCGCCGAGCGGCGGACGGCCGGGACGCAGGGCCATCCAGCCGATCTGCACACTCGAGACGAAGAAGTCGACGACCATCCGGACGAGGAGCCGCGCCACCGACAACGGATGGATACGGCCCTCGACGGGCACGCGGGGCAGCGGCAGCACGGTGAGCACCGTGATCGCCAGGACGACACCGCCGATGACGTTCGCCCAGGAGACGGTGCCCCACAACAAGACCCACACGAAGGTCAGCCAGGCGATGGTCCAGAGCCGGACCGCGACCTCGCGGCTGTCGCCGCCGAGCCACGTGGGCAGGCTCGTGTGATTGCGCAGCCACACCAGGGCACTGACGAAGTGCCAGAAGAGGAACAGCAGCGACACCCGCCAGGTGTTGATCACCAGCGACAGCACGGGCCCCTTGGTGGAGACCACGGGCGCGCGCCGCTTCGGCGGCCCCGTGTGCTTGCCGGTGTGCGGTTCTCCGGTGGTCACCGTGTTTCACCTCCGCCCAGTACGGCCTCGACATACACGCCGCGGTGCACGACGTCGGTCGCGGCACTGTCGGTGAAGTCGAAGATCGGGCCTGCCCACAGCGTGAGCACCAGACCCGCCACGACCATCGCGAACGTGGGGAGCACCATCATCGCCGGCATGCGGCCGACGTCCTCACGGTCGGAGAAGGCGCCCTCGTCGCGTTCGTCGATGAGTGCGGACGGTCCCTGGTCGGCCAGCTCGCCCTCGGGGGCGTCGGCACGTGGCCGCCAGAAACCCTTGGTCCAGATGCGGGCCATCACATACAGCGTGAGCAGGCTGGTCACGACCGAACCGGTCACCAGAATCCAGGCCAGCACCGAGCCGTTCTGGACGCCGGCCTGGAGAAGGGCGACCTTGCCGATGAACCCGGAGAACGGCGGGATGCCGCCCAGGTTGAGGGCCGGGACCAGGAACAGGACGGCGAGGATCGGGCTGGCGATCAGGCCACCGAGACGACGCAGCGACGCCGAACCCGCTTGACGTTCGATCAGTCCCACCACCAGGAACAACGTGGTCTGGACGAGGATGTGGTGGGCGACGTAGTAGATCGCGGCCGACATGCCGAGTTCCGACGACAGGGCGACACCGAAGACCATGTAGCCGATGTGGCTGACGAGGGTGAACGACAGCAGACGTTTGATGTCGGACTGTGCGATCGCGCCGAAGATGCCCACGATCATCGTCAGCAGACCTGCGACCATCAGCACCGTGTCCATCGACCCGCCGGGGAACAGCAGGGTGTGGGCGCGGACGATCGCGTAGACACCGACCTTCGTGAGCAGACCGGCGAACACCGCGGTGACCGGTGCGGGGGCGGTGGGGTAGGAGTCGGGCAGCCAGGTCGACAGCGGGAACACCGCGGCCTTGATGCCGAAGGCGACCAGCAGCACGGCGTAGAGGGCGTTGCGGGTACCGCTGGAGACGTCGTCGAGACGGACGGCCATCTCCGCGAGGTTCAGCGTGCCGGTCGTGGCGTACGCGAAGGCGATGCCGGCCAGGAAGATCAGCGACGACACCATCGACACCATCACGTACGACGCGCCGGCTCGCACGCGCTCCTCACTGGCACCGAGCGTCAGCAGCACGAAACTCGCCGTGAGGAGCACCTCGAAGGACACGTACAGGTTGAACAGGTCGCCGGCGAGGAAGGCGTTGCAGACACCCGCGGTGAGAATGAGGTAGGTCGGCAGGAAGATCGACGTCGGCTGTTGCGCCGTGCCGTCCCGGATACCCTGACCGATCGCGTACACGACGACGCAGAGCAGCACGATCGTCGAGACGACGAGCATCAGGGCGGCCAGTTGATCGACGACCAGCGTGATCCCGAGCGGACCGTTGGGGTAGCCCTTGTCGCCCCAGCCGCCGATCGCGACGGCGAAGGTGCCGTGCCGGTCGGTCAGGTAGAGCAGCAGGCACGACGTGATGAACGCCACCGAGATCGCCCCGATGGCGACCACGCGCTGGAACCGGGGGCTCCGGCCCAGCAGCAGCGAGAGCGCGGCGGCGCCCAGGGGCACCAGCGTCGGCAGGGCGATCAGGACGGGAATCCAGGACGGCTGCGGAGTCATCGGTCACCCCCTTCGGAACTGTGTGCTGCGTCGTCGGCGGCGATCTTCTCCCCGGAGCTGCTGATGACATTCGGCTCGCCCGAGTCGTCGTCGGGCACCTTGTCGCCAACGACGTCCGGGTCGTCCTCGGTGTCGTCGGAACCGATCTCGTCGATGACGTCCGCGTCGGTCGGCATGATGTCGGTCTCATGCAGGGCGGAGTGCCGCTCGGCGGCCTCCTCGGGGGTGAGCGGGTTGCCCGCGTCGTCGAAGTAGTCGCCGGTCACGGTGTCGGACAAGGTGACCGGGTCGTCGCTGCGGTCGCGGTCGGGGGCGGTGTCGAGCGTGCCGGTCTTGATCTTGACGTCCTCGACGTCGTCCTCGACGTCGTCGTCGTCGCGGTTGATCACGAACAGCCGGTACACCAGCGCGAGCACGAACGCCGCCACACCCATGGTGATGACGATCGCGGTCAGGACCATCCCCTGTGCGAGCGGGTCGGCATCGGTTGCACGGTTCTCCGACGACCGGCCCAGGATCGGCGGATTGCCCATCCCGCCGGACACCACGATGATCATCAGGTTCAGCGCGTTGCCGCACAGGAGCAGGCCGAACAGCATCCGGACCAGGCTGCGTTCCATCAGCAGGTACACACCGCAGGCGGCCATGAATCCGACGACCAGCAGGAGCGGGAGGTTGGTGCTCATCGCGCCACCTGTCCCTTCCCGGTCGGTACGTTCTCGGCGGTCGGTTCGTCCGATTCGGCCGGGACCGTCTCCGACGAGGTCCGGGACCGGACCGTGGTGCGGGCCATCGTCGTCTCGACGTCGAGTCGCGCACCGAGACTGCGCAGCACGTCGAGCACGAGGCCGATCACGATGAGGTAGATGCCGAGGTCGAAGAACAGCGCGGTGACCAGTTTGATGTCGCCGAGGACGGGGACGGTGATCTCGAAGACGGCCGACGAGAGCGCCGGGGCCCCGAGGAACATCGAGGTGATCGCGGTGGTGGCGGAGATCGCCAGACCCGCGCCCAGGATGCGGCCCGGTTCGATCGGCAGGGCCTCACCGAGCTCGTAGCGTCCGCCGGCGAGGTACCGCAGGACGAGTGCGAGTCCTGCCGTGAGTCCGCCGGCGAAACCACCGCCCGGCGAGTTGTGGCCGGCGTAGAAGAAGTAGACCGAGAGCACCACCATCGTCGGGAACAGCAGACGTGTCGTCGCCTCCAGCACCATCGAACGGTGCCGCGGGTCGCGCAGACCCGACCCGAGCAGCCACGTCGTGCGGTCGGGTGGGATCGGATCGTCGTCGTCCGAATCGTCGCCACTGATGCCCGCCTGCAGCCGGATGGCGTCGGCGACGCGTGGTGCCGCGCCGAAGCGTCGGTTGCGGAACACCATCGAGGCGACGCCGGTCGCCGCGACGATCAGCACCGACACCTCGCCGATCGTGTCCCAGGCGCGGATGTCGACCAGGAGCACGTTCACCGCGTTCGCGCCGTGCCCGTACTTGTAGGCGGCTTCGGGGAGGTCGACGTGCAGGGGCTCGGTCGAGCGCGCGGAGGCGGCGTACAGACCGATCACCACGAGCATGGCGCCGAATGCGAGACCGATCAGCGCGCGGAGGGGCTTGAAGGCGGTGGCGTGCCGCTTCTCCGGCTCGGCGGGCAGCTTGCGCAGCACGAGCACGAAGATGACCAGCGTCAGGGTCTCCACCAGGAACTGGGTGAGGGCGAGGTCGGGGGCACCGTAGAGCGCGAACAGCATGCCGCAGCCGTAGCCGGTGATGCCGACCAACAGTGTCGCGGCGAGACGATTGCGCAGGACGACCGCGGCGAGCGCCGAGGCGATCATGATTCCGCCGATGACGACCTGGACCGCGGTGGCGCTGTAGTCGACCTGCAGCCGGTCGCGCGCGCCGAGGAACAGGACGATCGTCGGCAGCAGGATCGCCGTGCACAGGATGACGCCCTGGGTGATGGGCAGTGAACCGCGCTGGGTGTTGCGGGTCAGCAGCAGCGAGATGGTGTCGGCCGAACGCAGCGCAGCGTCGTAGATGCGGTCGGCGTTGAGCAGGGGCCGGAACCCGAAGACGCGGTCGCGGATTCGGCGGATGCCGAGGAAGGCGATCACGCCGCCCACGATGACGATGATCGAGAAGATCACCGGGAGGCCGAATCCATGCCACAGGGCGAGGTGTTCGATCTCGTGGCCGTAGCTGTTCAGGGTCTCGGCGTAGGGCTCGAAGAGATCGCCGATCGGTCCGCTGACGAGTCCGGCCACCACACCGGCGACCGCGAGGACGACCGGGGAGAGGTAGAAGGCCCATGAGGGTGCGTGCATCTTCGCCACTGCCGGGCTGGGCGTGTGCCGCACCTTGCGACCGAAGGCCCCCCACAGGAAACGGAGCGTGTACGCGCAGGTGATGATCGAGCCGACGAGCAGCACGATGTCGACGGTGTGGGCCTGCCAGGGGGCGAGGGCGCCGGTGTCCCAGACCGACGCGAAGGCGGTTTCCTTGCCGATGAAACCGAAGGTGAAGGGGATGCCGGCCATGCTGGCGCCGGCGACCGCGGCGGTGATGGCGAGCACGGGTAGCCGATGACCGAGCCGCGCGAGTTTACGTATGTCGCGGGTACCGGTGGCGTGGTCGATGATGCCGACGACCATGAACAGCGAGGCTTTGAACATGGCGTGCGCGACGAGCATGGCGAGTCCGGCCATGGCCACGTTGGCGTCGCCGATGCCGACGAGCACGGCCATGAACCCGAGCTGGGACACCGTGCCGAAGGCCAGGATGAGCTTGAGGTCGAGTTCACGCAGCGACCGCCAGCCGCCGAGGACCATCGTGAACGCGCCCAGTCCGACGACGGCGACCTGCCAGCTGGCGGTGACCGAGAAGGCCGGGGCCAGCCGCGCGATCAGGTAGATGCCGGCCTTCACCATCGCCGCGGCGTGCAGGTACGCGCTGACCGGGGTGGGGGCGGCCATGGCGCCCGGGAGCCAGAAGTGGAACGGGACGATGGCCGATTTGCTGAGCGCGCCGACGAGCAGCAGGACGATCGCGACGTCGACGTAGACGCCGGTCGGCGGCGCCGCGATGATCTCCGAGAGCAGGTAGGTCCCGGACCGTTCGCCCAGCATGACGATGCCGACGAGCATGGCCAGACCGCCGAAGGTGGTGACCAGCAGCGCCTGGGTGGCCGACCGGCGGGCAGTCGCGCGGACGCCGTAGAAGCCGACCAGCATGAACGACAGCACGGTCGTGAGCTCCCAGAACACATAGAGCACGAGCATGTTGTCGGAGACGACCAGACCGAACATGGCACCGGCGAACGCGACCATCTCGCCGCCGAACAGCGCGACGCGGGGACGGGCGTCGTCGAAGTAATGGGCGCAGTAGCAGAGCACGAGGGCGCCCACCCCGAGGATCAGCACGGACAGGATCGCCGCGAGGGTGTCGAACCGGGTGGCGATGTCCATCTGCAGCGACGGAACCCAGCTCACCGTCTCCACGACGACGCGGTCGGCTTCCGGTTCGGGCCAGTGGGTGATCACCCAGATCAGGGCGCCGAGCGGCGCGAGCGCGAGGATGTAAAAGCCCCGGGTGCCGATCCAGTGGATGACTGCGGGCGCTATCAGTGCGCACACTGCCAACGCAGTCAACACGGATATCAAAAGGGCACTCCGTCTTTCTCCCGGCGGGGTGTCACGGGCGAACACCCGCGGGAACTACTTTACCGTTGCCCGTATGTTCCGGTTCGACTGGCTCTGGCGTCTCCTTGTGGTACTGGCTTCGATCGTGGTGGTCGCGGGCTCACTGGCCGGGTGTGGCGAGGAGGAGCAAGCCGGTCCCGAGGGTGTCCCGCTGCCGTCGGATTTTCCCGTCACGCAGGTGCCGCTGATCGACGGGCACGTGCTCTCGGCGAGCGGTACACGCGCCGACGGCTGGGAGGTCACCGTCCAGGGTCCGGCGAATGCCGGCAACCAGCTCGACGCGGCGGCGAAGAAGCTCACCGACGCCGGCTACACCGAATCGCACCGTTCCACCGAAGGTGGTCAGTCGGTCGCCGTGTTGTCCGCGTCCAAGGGCGGATCGACCTTCTGGGTCCAGATCGGCGCATCACCCCAGGCGGCCGGTGGTGGTTCATCGGTGTTCTACCTGGTGAACGCGGAGTAATCCGGCGCGTCGGCCCCCGCTGCGGCGGGGGCTTTCTCGTGCCCGAAGCTGCGAGACAAATGACAGAACATGTCAGGTGTTGACCTAACGCCTTTCGGTTACTAGTCTCTCCTGTGACCCGATTCACAACGCTGCGTCACCGTGTTGTCCGCCCTGGACTCCGGGGCCGCACATCCACTCATCGAGGAGCTGTTCCATGACGACGACCGAACAGGCGACCGACCCACTCGCCACCATCGCCGACCGCGACCGAGTCTTCATCGGAGGCCGCTGGGTCGAATCGAGCGGCAATGACTGGATCGACGTGGTCGACTCGTACTCCGAGCGCACCGCGGCCCGCGTCCGTGCCGCCACCGCCGAGGACATGGCGCGTGCCGTCGACGTGGCCCGGGCATCGTTCGACGGCGGTGAATGGGCGCGCAAGTCGCCTGCGGAACGTGCCGACGTGATCGACGCCATCGCCGACCGCCTCGAGACGCGGATCCCCGAACTGACGACCCTCGGCATCGTCGAGGTCGGCGTCACCGCGCCCGTCAGCGCGATGACCCAGCAGATGGTGCTCGGCCTGTACCGTGCGGTGGCCGCCGAGGCGCGCAAGGTGAATGTCGTCGAGGAGCGTCCGCGCGCCGACGGCGGGGTCTCCCGCATCGTCAAGGAGCCGACCGGCGTCGTCGCCGCGATCATCCCCTGGAACGGTCCCATCGGCAGCATCGCCTTCAAGGTGATCCCGGCGCTGGCCGCCGGGTGCTCGGTGGTCCTCAAGACCTCGCCCGAGGCGCCGCTGTCGCCGTCGGTGTTCGCCGACGTGGTCGCCGAACTCGTCGAAGAGGGTGTGATCCCCGAGGGCGTCCTCAGCGTGCTCGTCGCCGACCGTGAGGTCTCCGAGTCGCTCGTGGTCAACCCGAAGGTCGACCACATCACCTTCACCGGCAGCACCGCCACCGGCCGTCGGATCATGAGCCTCGCGGCCGACCGGGTCGCGAAGGTGTCCCTCGAACTGGGCGGCAAGTCCGCGGCGATCATCCTCGACGACGCTGACCTGAACACGGTGATGGCCAACCTGCCGATGGCCGGTTGCATGCAGTCCGGCCAGGCGTGTGTCGCCCTGACCCGCGTCCTCGTCTCGCGCAAGCGTCACGACGAGATCGTCGGGGCGTACAAGGCGGCCCTCGACATGATCCCGATCGGAAACCCCTGGGAGCAGACGAATTTCCTGGGGCCGCTGACCTCGGAGCGTCACCGTGAGCGCGTTGAGGGCTACATCGAGAAGGCCAAGGCCGAGGGTGCCGAGGTCGTCTACGGCGGCGGTAGGGTCGGGGATCAGGGCTTCTTCGTGCAGCCCACGATCATCGACAACGTGCGCAACGACATGACGATCGCCCAGGAAGAGGTGTTCGGTCCCGTCATCTCGATCATCACCTACGAAGACGAAGACGACGCGGTGGCCATCGCCAACGACTCCGTCTACGGCTTGTCCGGTGCCGTCTTCACCGCCGACGTGGAGCGCGGATTCGAACTCGCGCAACGCATCCGGACCGGAACGGTCAACGTGAACACCTCTGTTCTCGACTTCACCCTGCCGTTCGGCGGCTACAAGCAGTCCGGTGTCGGCCGCGAGGGCGGCGCGGAGGGTCTCGAGGAGTTCTTCGAGATCAAGACCGTGCACCTACCGGCGCCCCCGCAGTCCTGAACCGGGTGAGGGCGGACCTCTCCGACGGCTGCACGACCGACAACTGAACGACGCCAACGTGGCGATCCTTCCGGGTCGCCAAGGTGGCGCGCGGAACGAAACAGACGACCAGGCGTGACACTGTCACGCCTGGTCGTCGTCGTTGAAATCAGCTGTGTGGCAACGAGAAAAGAAAACCTTGAGCTGCTGACAAATATCACTTGACGTCTCATGTTCAACGATCTAACGTGGTGCCCGAAGGTGGCGGTCATCACATCGACTCACACGTCACGATGCGAGTCACCTCGTTTCACGGCGTCAGTCAGCCTGGCCGCGAACTCGGCAGGTATCGCCACTCACCCCCCCCAGAGCAAGGATCGAACATGAAACTCGAAGGCAAAGTCGCACTCATCACCGGAGCCGGCTCGGGTCTGGGCCGTCAGTCCTCCCAGCTGTTCACGGCGGAGGGTGCCAAGGTCGCCGTCGTCGACATCGACGGTGATCGCGCCGAGCAGACCGTGAAGCTCGTCGAGCAGCAGGGTGGCGAGGCGATCGCCATCACCGCCGACGTCTCCAAGAAGGACCAGATCACCGCCGCGGTAGACCAGACGGTCGCCGAGTTCGGCAAGCTCGACATCGCTTGGGCCAATGCGGGAGTCGTCTCGCGCGGTGGCGTGCCCACCGTCGCCGGCGGCGAGCAGGTCAACTTCGAGGACCTGACCGAGGAGGACTGGAACAATGTCCTCGGCGTCAACCTCTCCGGTGTCATCTTCACCGCCCAGGCCGCGGTTCCCCATCTCAAGCGCAACGGCGGCGGCACCATCATCGCCACCTCGTCGGCGGCCTCGTTCCTCGCCTACCACCAGATCGCGCTGTACTCGGCCACCAAGGCCGGCGTCAACGGCCTCGTGCGCGGCCTGAGCCTGGACCTCGGCCCCTTCGGCATTCGCGTCAACGGCCTCGCACCGACCCACGGCATGTCGCCGAACTTCCTGATGCCCGCCGGTTCGCCGGTCGTCGGCCAGTCCTACGAAGAGGTCTCCGGCCCGTGGGACCCGTTCGTCTCGCCGATCCCGCTCAAGCTGAACCGCCCGCCGTCACTCGTCGACAACGCCAAGATCGCCCTGTTCCTGGCCTCGGATGACGCCGCCTACATGTCCGGCCAGGTCATCTCCTCGGGCGACGGCGGCACCATGTCGCGCGTCGGCATGTGGTTCCCCGAGGACCTCGAGCAGAAGAACCCGAACGCCTGACCATGTCCTCCCCGCAGCCCACCACTCTCATCGTGGATCGCGTGGCGTGCGCCGGACACGGACTGTGCTACGGGGTCGCCCCTGATCTGATCGACGCCGACGATCAGGGCGACCCCGTTGTTCCGGAACGCGCTCTCACCCCGGACGAGGCGGCTCAGGCAAGCGAGGCGGTGTCGATGTGTCCGGAACGGGCCCTGGCGCTGCTCACCACCGACTCCACGACCACAAAGGACCAGTAATGACAACAGCGGAACGATCCCGCGAGGACGTCACCGTCGACTTCGACGTCTACGACCAGTCCATCGCAGCCCCGATCGATCGATTCCAGGAATTTGCCGCAGAACTCGCCGCGAAGGGACCGGTCGTCTACTCGACGGCCCACGGCGGCCACTGGATCGTCACCTCTTACGACGAGATCCACGAGGTCCTGCGCGACGCGGAGACCTTCTCGAGCTACCCCAACAACCTGGTGACGAACGAGGCCTTCGGCAAATTCATCCCGATCGAGCTCGATCCCCCGGAGCACACCGGCTACCGCAAGGCGCTGCAGCCGCTGTTCGGTCCGGCGCGGATGAAAAAGCTGTCCGATGACATCAGAGGTGTCGTCAACGACCTGCTCGACGGCTTCGCGAAGAAGGGTGAGGCCGAATACATCTCGGAGTTCGCCCACGAACTCCCGGCTCGGATCTTCTTGGCGCTGATGGACTGGCCGGTCGAGGACGCGCCGCTGTTCACCGAGGCGACCGACGTCGTGCTGTTCGGCAAGCCCGGTGGCTCCGAACAGGAGTCGCTGGAAGCTCGTGCGATCGCCGGCATGCAGATGCTCGGCTACTTCCAGAAGATGGTCGACGAGCGCCGGGCGAGCCCGGGCGACGACGTCACCTCGCAGCTCATCCACACCGAGGTGGAGCTCGAGGACGGACTCCGGCTGCTGACCGACGAAGAGCTGAACCGCATGTTCTTCCTGCTGCTCATCGCCGGCCTGCACACCGTCCAGGGCTCGCTGGCGTGGGCGATCGTCCACCTGGTGAACCATCCCGAGCAGCGACAGCAGATCATCGACGACCCGGAGCTGATGATCCCGACCGCGGTCGAGGAGATCCTGCGCATCGAGGCGGCCGTGGTGCCCGGGCGTCGCGCCACCCGTGACGTCGAACTGGGCGGGATGAAGATCTCGGCGGGCGAGCAGCTGATCCTGATGCTCTGCTCGGCGAATCGGGACCACGAGGAGTTCGAGGACCCCGATGCCCTCGACATCGCCCGTAAGCCGAACCGCCATCTGTCGTTCGGCGGTGGCGCACACCGATGCCTCGGTTCACATCTCGCGCGCATCGAACTCACGGTCGCGCTCGAAGAGATCCTGCGCCGAATCCCCGATTTCCAGCTCGTGGAATCGGATCCGCCGGTGTTCCACGCCAGCCAGGTGCGTGGCTGCGTCCGCATGCCGATCCGGTTCACCCCGGAGTCCTGACCCGGCGTCCCAGACCACCGGTGCGGCGGGTTGTGTTCCCCGCTCGCCGCACCGGTACCCAGGCCGCACCGTTGCCCCATAAAACTTATTACTGTAGGTTTAGGTCCGTATCCGCGGCAGCCCGCCGGGTGCATCCCTACTCGCAGACAACCGCTCCTCCACGGAGGGAATCATGACCACTTCGCTTCCCCGTCAAGATCGAATCAGGCGTGCGCTGGATCTCCTGCGCAACGAGACGACGGACAAGTTCGACGAGATCGTCCAGTTCGAGTCCGAAGAGTTCACCGATCCGGTGCTCGCGAAGGAGGAGCGCGACCACATCTTCGGCCGTGTGCCCTCGATCGTCGCGCACGGCAGCGAGATCTCCCGGCCCAACGACTTCGTCACGGTCCAGATGCCGCGGAACAACATCATCGTGGTGCGGCAGAAGGACGGCAGTGTCCGGTCGTTCGTCAATCTCTGCCGGCATCGCGGGGCGATGCTCGAGAAGAGCGAGAAGGGGCGCTGCCGGATCTTCTCGTGTGGCTACCACCGCTGGTCCTACGACCCGGACGGATCGCTGCGGACCATCACGCGCGACTCGACCTTCGGCGACGTGGATCGTTCCGACCACGGACTCATCGAGATCCCGACCGAGGAGCGTCACGGATTCATCTGGGTCGTCGACAACGCCTCGGCCGAGATCGACGTCGCGGCGTGGCTCGGTCCCGAGATCGACACGATGCTCGCCGAGTACAACCTGGACAAGCTGGTGTGCTTCCGGGCGGGGGGCTTCGACGAGCCCACCAACTGGAAGATCATGCAGGACGCCTTCCTGGACGGCTACCACATCCAGTACGCGCACCCGAACACCGCGGGCAAGATCATCCACACCAACGTGATGGCCTTCGAGGACTTCGGGCGGCACTGCCGGTTCATCGCGCCGCGCAAGACGATCGACCGGTTCCTAGAAGAGGATCCCGGTGACGCGCCGCTGGACAAGTACGTCACCGAGACCCATTGGCTCGGGCCGAACAGCACGTTGCTCCGCCAGCCGGATCACTTCCAGCTGTTGACCTTCCGGCCGCATCCCACCGACCCGACCAAGTCGCGGATGGAGCAGCGTCTGATCGTTCCGTCGGTCGAGGACAGCGGAATGGAACAGGAGCGCTGGGAGCGCCTGTGGAACAAGAACTGGGAGATCCTGCTCGCGGTTCTGCATCAGGAGGATTTCCCGTTGCTGCGCGATTCACAGGTGGGCATGGGCAGTGCCGACGCCGGTGAGATGCTCTTGGGCCGCAACGAGATCGCCAACCAGGTCTTCCGTCGTGAGACCAAGAGGCTGGTCGCCGAAGGACGCGCCGCCGGTTCGTGATCGCCGGGGGGTCGGTTCGGCCGAATCGGCCCGTGTCGGCGAAGTCCGATTTATCCTATAAGCGTTAGGTGATTGGGGGGCCGGTCGTCCCGCCGGATTCTCGCAGTGCGGCGGCCGCGCCCCTCGGTCGCATCGAAACCCGTTGACATAGAAGAAAGTACGATCATGACCGCAACCATCGGCAAAGCCCTCGACTGGTGGGCCCGGACCAAGGGTGACACCACCGCCGTGGTGTTCTCCGAGTCCGAGATCTCCTACCGTGAGCTCCGGGACTGGAGCAGCCGCATCGCCCGCCTCCTCGTGGAAGACAAGGGAGTCGCCCGGGGTGACCGGGTGGGCCTGCTCGGGCCGAACTCGCTCGAGTGGCCGGTCGCGGCCCTCGGTGCGCTCAAGTCCGGTGGTGTCCTGGTTCCGCTCAACAGCCGTTACCGTCCGGCGGAGCTGCGGAAGATCGCCGACGACGCGGGAATCGGCGTCGTGATCGTTGCGCCGGGTTTCGAACAGCTCGCCGAGGACACCGCCGCGATCGGTGAACCGTTCACCGTGGTCACCTACGCCGAGCTCGAGGCGCTGCGTAGCGGGAGTGCGGACGACTTCCGGGTCGATCTCGATCGGGACGAGCCGACCACCGTGCTGTTCACCAGTGGGTCCACCGGTCTGTCCAAGGGGGTGATCCTGACCAATCAGACCCTCACGTCGATCGTCCTGGAGAACACGCTCACCGAGGAGGGCTTCCGGCCGGGAACCACCACGCTGCTGGTCCTGCCGCTCGCCTTCACCCCGGGTCTGGTGTACGGACTCCTGATCACGACGGTTCTGGGCGGCACGCTGGTCATCGAGCCGGAACTGAACCCCTCGAACGCGGTGAAGCTCCTCGAGAAGCACTCGGTGGAAGCCATCTTCGGTGTTCCGCTGATCTTCGAGGCCATCTCGCGTGCCCCGGAGTTCGCCGACGCGGACCTGAGTTCCCTCAAGACCGCGATCGTCGGCGGCGCCGCGGTGCCGGTGCCGTTGCTCAAGCGCTGGGGCGACAAGGGCGTGCTGCTGCGCCAGATCTACGGCATGACCGAAGCGGGCGGCGTCGCGACCGCGACGATCCGCGAGGAGGCCTTCGAGTACCCGGATCGGTGCGGCACCGGGTCGATCTTCACCGAGGTCAAGGTCTTCAACGACAAGGGTGAGGAAGCGGCGCCCGGCGAAGAGGGCGAGCTCGTCGTCCGCGGCCCGGGTGTGACCCCCGGATACTGGAACGACCCCGAGACCACCGCGCAGGCCCTCCGGAACGGCTGGCTGCACAGCGGTGACCTGGGCGAGGCGGACGAAGAGGGTCGGGTGAAGTTCGTCGATCGTCTCAAGGACCTCATCATCTCCGGCGGCATCAACATCTCGCCGGTGGAACTCGAGATCGCGATCGGCGCCATCGACGGTGTCCAGGAAGTCGCCGTGATCGCGGCGAACGACGACCGGTTCGGCGAGACGCCGGCGGCCATCGTGACGACCTCGGGCGACGTCGACGAGAAGACGATCGTCGAGCACTGCCAGCAGGTCCTGGCCGACTTCAAGGTGCCCCGCTACGTGGTGATCCGGCAGGACCCGCTGCCCCGGCTCCCAAGTGGAAAGATCGCCAAGACGGTGATCCGGGACGAGTACAAGGACGTGGACACTCGCTTCGATCGCGTGCGCTGAGGGGTGCGCGTGCGTTAGGCGGGATACGCGCTGGGTGTGAGACGGCCGAGGTTGCGGAGGACATCCGCGCCTCGGTCGTTTTGCTTGTCGGCCGCCTCGACGCCACGGACGACGAGGCTGTCTCGAATTTTCCGCCTCGTGGACAGATGACACAGTTTGTCCGTTGTAACATCGCTTGAGGGAGGTGCACACACGTGGCACGCAGAAAGACGGGCAACGTCCTGAGCGAGGACGTCGACGAGGCCCGTAAACAGATCATGGTCGCTGCCGAGAAGGTTTTCCAGCGATACGGCGTATCCAAGACGACGATGGACGACATCGGTCGTGAGGCCGGTGTGTCCCGCCCGACCGTCTACCGCTACTTCGGCGACCGCGACACGCTCATCTCGGCCATAATCGAGCGGCGCTCGCGGATGCTGTTCGCCAAAGCGCGGAAGTTCTTGCTCGAGAAGGAGACCTTCGCCGATCAGCTCGTCGAGGGCCTGATCTTCCTGGTCGACCGCGGACGTCGTGATCCGTTGATCCGCATCCTCGTCAGCCCCGAGCACATGCAGATGGCCGAACCGCTGGTCGGTGCCTCGGGCCTCGCCGCGCGGCTGACCGCCGAGATGTGGGACCCGGTCATCGAACGGGCGATGGAGCGCGGCGAGGTCCGACGGGACGTCGACAGGGAGAAGATGGCGGAGTGGATCGCGCTCGTCCAGTTCATCCTCGTCGGGCGTCTGGACTTCGATCGTCCGGACGACCCCGAACACCGGGACATGTTGCGTACCTTCGTTCTTCCGGCGTTCTTGCCGAGCGCGGTGCCGGCCGCTACCGCCAAGTCCTAGCCCGAACCGCAAAGCGCCCCTGAAATTCGCCCTCCACAGACTGTCCGACGACACCACGTCGGCGCGACTACAGAGGGTGGTTTCCAGGGGCGGTTTCGGTGGCTACGGCGAACTCTCGGAGTAGACCTCGTCGATGACCGAGGCGTACTTGTCGGCGACGGCGCGTCGTTTGAGTTTCATGGTCGGTGTCAGTTCGTCGGAATCCGGTAGCCACTCGTCGGCGAGCAGCCGATAGTGCTTGACCTGCTCGACCCGTGACAGCTGACCATTGGCGCGCTCGACTGCTTCGGCGATCACGGCCTGCAGGGCAGGATTCGCGACCAGTGTCGCCGGGGAGCCGTCGGCGAGACCGTGCGCGGCCGCGTAGGTGTCCGCGGCGTCCGGATCCAAGACGATCAGTGCGACGTTGTACGGGCGCCGGTCGCCGAAGACACACGCCTGGCCGATGAGCGGCGATGCGCTCTTGAGTTTGCCCTCGATGTTCACCGGCGACATGTTCTTACCGGCGGCGTTGATGATGAGTTCCTTCTTGCGGTCGACGATCGTGACCCATCCGTCTTCGTCGATCCGTGCGATGTCACCGGTGTGCAGCCAACCCGACTCGTCGATGGCCTCGGCGGTCCTCTCGGGGTCTTTGCGATAGCCCATCATCACATGGGGGCCGCGCAGGAGCAGTTCGCCGTCCGGCGCCAGTTTCGCCTCGGTACCCGGTTGCGCGAGTCCGACCTTCCCGACGCGAATGTCGGTGGGCAGGTTGGTGAAGCCGAGTGCTCCGGTCTCGGACATGCCGAAACCTTCCTGGAGCGGAGTGCCGATGGCGAGGAAGAACTCGTGTACCGCCGGCGCGATCGGGGCGGCGCCGGTCATGAGCAGCGCGACGCGGTCGAGGCCGAGCTGAGCGCGGAGTCCCGCAAAGATCTGTCCGTCGGCGGCGGCGACCGACGCTTCGACCTCGGCCGGGACGGGTTCGTGACGCTGCTCCATCTGTACCCTGCGCGTTGCCGCCTCGATTGCCGCGAGCGTGGGTTCCCGCTGATCGTCCGGAAGTGCGGCGAAACGGGCGAGGAGTGCGGTACGGAGCTTTTCCCAGATCCGGGGAACGCCGAGGAACCAGGTCGGACGCGCCTCGGCCACGGCGGCGAAGACGGCTGTCGCGTCACGCACGGTCGTGATCGGCCATCCGGTCACGATCGCCAGATAGTGGGAGAAGACGCGGTCGGCCGCATGTGCCGTGGGGAGATAGCTGATCGCCGCGCCGTCGGAGGCGAACGGGAAGCGCAGGTTGCAGGTGAACATCACGAACATGAGGTTCGCGTGGGTGAGCTCGACCCCCTTGGGGTCCCCGGTGGTCCCGGAGGTGTAGATCAGGGTCGCCAGGTCGTCGGGCCCGAGGGTGCGCCAGGCCTGTTCGAAGTCGAAGCCGTCCGAGGGATGCCGCCGGAGGTCGGCGAGGCAGATGAGCGCCTCGGGACCGTCGTCGCGACCGTACGGACCGTCGTCGACGGCTCCGTTGACCACGATGTGTTCGACGGTGGGCGCCGCCGTGCGTCGGAGAACGTCGACGAACTCGGGATCGGCGACGACGACGCGGTTGCCCGCGTTCTCGAACAGGTAGCTGATCTGTTCGGGCGCCGAGGTCAGGTAGATGGAGAAGGGGGTCGCGCCGAGGTGCAGCACCGCCATGTCGAGGATGTGGAACTCCGGACTGTTGCGCACCATGAGGGCGACGGTGTCACCGCGGGAGACGCCGAGGCCCGCGAGGCCGGTGGCCACTTCCTCCACCGCGTCGCGGTACTCACCCCAGGTGTACGAACGGTTTTCGCCGAATGCGGTCAGGGCGGTGCAGTGGGTGCGATTCGCCGCGGTTGCCTGGAAGGCGTCGACCAGGGTGGTGGCGGAGATACCGGGAGCCGCGACGGGTTCCGGCGATGTCTGTGTGCGGTTCATGGGTCCTGTCTCGATTGCGTTGGGGGAGTGGGAATTCACCCGGACTGGGCAACAGGTTCCGCGACGGCGGAGTGCAGCCCGGCCGTGACGGTGTCGCGGGTGGTGAGGAAGTGGGCCGGATCGGGTTGGTGGACCCGTCGCCAGTAGTCGACGTAGCGCCATGGGCTGTTGGTGACGATCCGCCCACGATCGTTGCGGTAGTAGGTGGTGGTGCCGCCGAAATGCCAGACGGTGTCCGCGAGTGCCTCGTCGAGTTCCCGGTTGTAGGCCTCGTACGCCTCGGGACGAACCTCGATGGTCGCGAGGCGATCGTCGATCATCGCGGCGAGCAATGCGGTCACGTGTTGGATCTGCATCTCCGTCCCGGCGATGACCGTCCCGCCGTGGCCGGTGTTGGTGTTCGGGCCGTACAGGCAGAAGAAGTTGGGGAACCCGGGCACGGTGATCCCGAGATGCGCCCTACCGTCGTCATCGCCCCAGACCTCCCGCAGAGTTCGTCCGTCACGTCCGCGGACCTCGACCGAGCCGAGGACGTCCACCGATCGGAACCCCGTGGCGAGGACGATCACGTCGGCCTCGAAAGTCGTTCCCGCCGTGGTGGCGACACCGCTCGGGGTGATGGTCTCGATCCCGGTGGTGATCAGGTCCACGTTGTCCCGACGCAGGGTGCGGAACCAGCCCGCGTCGATCAGCAGACGCTTTCCGTACGGCGGATAATCGGGAAGGCTCTTCTCCAACAGGTCCGGGCGATCGGACAACTCGCTCTCGATGTATGCGGTGAGCATCGCGCGCAGCCGGTCGTTCCCCTTGTTGATGGCGCGGCCGAGGTGCGGGTAATCGCGATCGACCTGCAGCAGACGCCACACCTTGTCGCCCATGCGCCAGAACAGCCGGGCGCGGTACCACGCCAGATAGAACGGCACGTGTTCGTTCAGCCAGTGTGTCGACGCGCGTACCGCAGCACCTTTCAACGGATGAGGCATCGCCCACTGCGGTGACCGTTGGAAGATACGCACCTGTGCGGCGATATCGGCCGCGGCGGGGACGAACTGCATCGCGCTGGCGCCCGTGCCCACCACGGCGACGCGTTTGCCCCGGAGGTCGAACTCGGGATCCCAACGGGCGGTGTGGAGAACCGGACCGTCGAAGTCCTGGAGTCCCGGAAGGTCCGGGAAGCTCGGCTGGTTCAGCAGTCCGACGGCACTGACGACGGCGGTCGCGGTGAGGTTCTCGGTCTCACCGGTGTGGACCGAACGGACCGTGAGTGTCCACGTCGAGGTGCCGGAGTCGAAGACGGCTGAATCCACCATGGTCGAGAACCGTGTTCGGGCGAGCACGCCGTGCCGCTCGGCCAGATCCTGCCAGTACTCGGCCAGTTCATGCTGGGGAGCGAAGTGACTCGACCAGTCCGGTTTGGGGTCGAAGGACAGCGCGTACAGGTAACTCGGGGTGTCGACGCCGCAGCCCGGATACACGTTCTCGTGCCACGTGCCGCCGACGGCAGTGTTCTTGTCGATCAGGATGTAGTCGATTCCCGCCTGCTCCAGGCGGATCGCCATCGCGAGTCCGGAGATGCCGGCACCGATGACGGCGACCCGGAAACCGTCCGCCGGCGGTGACGACGGTTCGGAGTGGCGTCGGTGGATCCCCATCTCCTCGCCGAGCAGCCGGCCGTAGTCGTCGGGGATCGCTTCGGCCAGCATGACCGACAGGATTCGCGAAAGTCGTTCGGGTGCCGGGGGATCGGACATCATCAGGTCACCGTCACGCCAGGCGCACATTGCCGTGTGTGCTTCCTGTCGGATGCGGGTCGCGAGTTCCGGACCGAAACCACCGCCATCGTGGTCGCCGAGGTCGGGCGGCGGGGTGGGAAGAAACGGCTCACGAATCCAGCGGTCGTCACCGGTGAGCAAGGCCAGCGATCCGAGCAGAATCGGCAGATTCGCTTCCTCGAGCGCCGCTTCGAGCTCCGCGTCGCCGAACTCCGCGTTCGGCCGGAACGAGTTGTCCGGTGCGCCGGACCAATCGGGGCCCGGCCACGGGGGACGTGGTGTCGATGTCCGATGCGGTGCCGATGTCCGATGTGTGGTCATCGTTTCGCCACCACCGGCATGCCGCCCTTGTTCGCGGCGATGTCTGCGTGAACCTCGTCCGGGTTGGCCACGGCCATCTGTTTGTCGGCTCCATCAGGGAGCCTGATCGCGTCGTTGAACTGGCGAAGCATGGCGAAGGCTGCCTTCTCGTCGTCGTGCGGGAGTATCCGCCCGACACGATCGGCGAAGGTGACGAGGGGACTGATGGCCGGCAGAATGTGCCGCCAAGCGGTCTTCTCGACGCCGAGAGCGTCCATCACCTGCGGCGGAATCCACGAGTGCAGCAGTCCGTAAGCGAGTTTCAGCCTTCGTTCGTTCGTCATGAACTTCGCGACCGGCCCCGGCAGGACCTCGACATCGCCGGGCGGGTTCTCGACGCTGTACTCGATGATCGAATGCACGACGTCGTGGCAGAGCTCGTCCGGCGGCAACTCGATGAGAGTGTGCAGATCTGTCTTTCGGCGGGCGTCGTCGTAGTCGGTGTGCAAGATGTCCTCCGGGACACCGATGACATGACCGACATAGCGGCTCAGAGCGAAGATGTCGTCGAGTTCGCGGTCGCTGTAACGGATTCCGGCGGACTGGACGGCATCGGTGAACTTGACACCGAACTGCCCGGCCTGGGTGACCATGCTGTCGAGGTTGTTGATCGGGATGCCCCAGTTCGCCCAGTCCCAGTGGTCCGAGCGCCCGAGGCTGTGACGGACGGCGGCGTGGATCATGCGGACCTTGGCGGTCAGCCGGAACCCTTCCTCGAAGCGCCTCATCCCGCCCGGGGTGTACGCCGCCACCACGTAACGGAAGCTCTCGATGAGTCGCGTCCCGACCTTGTCCTCTTTGCGCAGGCGGCCGCTGAACAGGACCGGGCGCGTGGCGCTGTACATCGAGAACCCGCCGGCGATCGCACCCCAGGCGAGGACCGGCGGGACGATCGGTCCGGCGCGCCAGAACGCGACCGCGCCCCGGTAGAGCTGGTCGAAGTCGACCCACTCGGGGACCCGGTCGAGCTGCTCGAACAGCGCGATCAATCCGGGACTCGGATCGTCCACGGCGTCGATGCCGTACTCGAGCGCCTGGTCGAACGTGCGCCACGTCGAGGTGTACGACGGGTCCTTGAAGTCGAGCATCGCCGCGTACGCGTAGTCGTCGGCGAGGAGTGCGTGGTCGGTCAGCTTCTCGACCAGGCCTCTCCCGTACATGGCTATTGCCTTGTCCTTGTTCGCGATTCGTCCCAGGTCGATCCCGCGGGGCAATCCCGCCGGTACATCCAGGTCGCCGCGAAAAGTCTGCTCGTCCGCCTGTGGTGCTGCGTGGGGTGTCATGTCCTCTTCCTCGCCGAGTGCGTGAAGCGGCCGGTGTGACGGCCGTTACACGGCAGGGTAGACCCGACTGAACACTATGTCTACACTGCATGTCTGGTTAGGTGTCTCGTCGCTGGTGCCACCGGCCGGCGAGCAAGATCCATCAGGAGGAGACAAGCCAATGTCCGGAGTCCCGGCCCACGAGACCGGCGCAGTCGGTTCCGGCGTCGCCGCCGAAGTGCTGCGAGACCTGCTGGCCACGCGCTGGAGCTGCCGCGCATTCCGGCCTACGGCGGTGCCGCGCAACGAGATAGAAGCGATCCTTGACATCGCACGCCGAACCCCCTCCTGGTGCAACACCCAGCCGTGGCACCTGCACATCACGGAGGGCGACGCCACCGGTCGCCTACGGGAAGCACTGCGGGCGCGGGTTGCGTCCGGGGCCGATGTCCGGCCCGACGTCGAGTTCCCGCGGGCCTACGAGGGGGTGTATCGCGAGCGCCGTCGGGAGAGCGGATGGCAGCTGTACGACAGCCTCGGTATCGACCGGGACGATCGGGTGGGTTCGGCGCGACAGACGTTGCGCAACTTCGATTTCTTCGACGCCCCGCACGTTGCCGTGCTCACCACCGACGAAGTCCTGGGCACCTACGGCGCCGTCGACTGCGGGCTCTTCGTCCAGAGTTTTCTGCTCGCGGCGCACAGTCGCGGGGTGGCCGCGATTCCGCAGGCGGCGCTCGCCACTCAGGCACCCCTCCTCCGTGAGCATCTCGGTCTACCCGCTGATCGGCTGGTCCTGCTGGGGATCTCCTTCGGTTACGCGGATGTCGATCACCCGGTCAACGGTTATCGGACACACCGTCAGAGTGTCGACGAGGTCGCGACCTTCGTCGGCGGAGGCCGGCTCGGATGAACCACTTCCATGTCCTGACGCGGGACGGCGTCCGGATCGCGTTCCACGATGTCGGTGACGGGCCGGGTGTGCTGCTCATCCACGGCTGGAGTCTGAGTGGGGAGGTGTGGGATCGGCAGATCCGTGTCCTCGCGGAGAGCGGGCACCGGGTTGTCGCGATGGACCTTCGGGGCCATGGGAACTCGGACGCCCCTCGCGCCGGCTATCACATCGACTCACTCTGCGACGACGCCATCGAGGTCATCGATCAACGCGCCCTCGACCGGGTGGCCCTCGTCGGATGGTCGCTGGGTGGCCTGGTCGCGATGCGATTGGCCTGTCGGCGACCGGATCTCGCGCGTTCCCTGGTACTCGTCGCGTCGAATGGCGTTGCGTCGGCGCGACACGAGACCTTCCCCTTCGGGGTGCCGCCGGAGGGGACGCTCGAGGCGATGCTCGCGGCCGAGCACGCCGACCGCATCTCCTTCCGGCGGAAGGCGGTCGGGGACCCGTTCAAGGGAAGCGACCCGGAACCTTCGGTGCTGGATTGGCTGCACCGCATCTCGCTTCAGACCCCGAGCTGGGCCGCGGGGGCGGCGTTGCGCACCTTGATGACCACCGAGCAGGTCGATCTGCTGGATCGTCTGTCGCTGCCGGTGACGCAGATCGTCGGCGACGCGGACCCGGCGCTCTCGGTGCGCGGTGCCCGGTGGGTGCGGGATCGTCTGGGCGGTGAGCTCGTGGAGCTGGACGCCGGTCACTATCCGATGCTGGAGTGTCCGGACGAATTCGACGAGGCGTTGCTGGCGGGACTCCGGACCGGTGCCGGACTCCGGTCGTGAACGATCGGGTCACCGCCGGCCCCTCCCTGCAGACGACCCTGCAGACGGCGTGTCCGGACATCCACTACCCTTCTCCCATGAGCCAGGGTTCGTTCGCGCGTCGACGCCCCCGTGACCACGACGGGAGTTCCGCGGCGGAGACCGCGGTGTTCGACGCGACCGAGAAATTGCTGGCCAATACATCTCTCCAGGACCTGACGGTGGCGCAGATCCTGGAGGTCGGCGGTTTGTCCCGGGCGAATTTCTACCACTACTTCGCCAACAAGTACGACGTGCTGGTTGCGCTCCTGGGCCGTGTCTTCGACGAGTCGTACGGTCTCGACGCACCGTGGGGGACAGGCCCGGGCCGCGACCGGGCGCGGCGAATGGGGTCGAGTCTCGACCAGACGCTCGAGATGTGGTCGAAGCACGGCGCGGTGATCTGCGCGGTCATCGAGCACATGCACAGCCGACCGGCGGTCGCCGAGGCGTGGCAGCGCATGTTCGAACAGTTCGTGTCCGCTCTGGCGGAACAGATCAGGTTCGAGCGAGCCGAGGGCCGGGCACCTGACGGAGCTCCCGCGGTGATGCTCGCCGCGATGCTGGTCGGTGGCGCCGAGCGTGCCTTCTACGTGAGCACCCGTGGTCTCGATGATCGGTTGCCTGCGGCCGCGAGCGTCACGACGTCGTTGACCGCGATCAACGAGGCGGCCATCTACGGAGGACGCACCCCGGTGAAGGGGCGGCGCGCGAAGGCGAAGGACACCGCGACCGAGGTGACCGCACCGCCGGCCGCGGAACCCGTGGCCGTCGAGGCCGAGACCGCGCGCAACATCTTGAACTCGATGCGCGAGCTGCTGATGACAGAGACCCTCGCCGAGCTGTCGGTGGCGAAGATCCTCAAGCACTCCAACACTTCTCGCGCATCCTTCTACTTCTACTTCCGCAGCAAGGAAGATGCCTTCGTCGTCCTGTTCCGGGAAGCGGCAGCGCACGTCGTCGCCGGGCTCGCCGACATCGTCGAGGTCGACCGGGCGGACCCGTCGGCGCTCATGGGTCAGGTCGACCAGTGGTTGAACGTCGATGGTCACGCGGGGGCGGTCATCAAGAACGCCGTGCACGAGTGGCCGCGCCTGCCCGACCTGCGTGTCGAATACCTGGCGGCGATGAGTGCGATGGAGACCGTGCTCGAGTCGATCATCCTCGCCGATCGGAAGCGAGGTCTCGCGCCCGCCGGGCCGCCCGTTCGTGAGTACGCGGCGACCCTGTTGTGGACGATCGAACGCACGATTGCCGGTTCGCTGGCCGGGGAGGCCCATCTCGGCGACCGTGCCGCCGTCACGGAGATGGTCACACGATTCGTCTTCGCAGCGATCTACGGACGTCGCTGACCGCGCTGCACAACGCGACGCAGGGGGGTTCGAAAACCCTCCTGCCGAGTCGATTTCGGATTCTTCCGGCCGTACTCCCGGTGATCGGCGGTGGAATCGTGCGTGACGCACATCGATCGAACCCGGGATCTGCACTGCCATTTTTGTGATTGACGTCACGTCTGAACACTATGTATGCTCACGGTATCTAGCCGGCCCACGGTGGGCTGTCGGCACCCCGCGAAGAAACCGGAGTCATCGATGAGTGTTACCCAGATCCCAGCCGGCTCGACCACCGCCGGTATCGAGGACGAACTCGATTGTGCCCGCGCGGCTTTCACGAGTGGGCGCACGAGGCCGCTGTCCTGGCGGGTGGCTCAGCTCGAGGGGTTGTTGCGATTCATCGACGACTGCGAGGCCGGTATCGCGGCCGCGGTGCGCGCCGATCTCGGGCGAGACCCGATGGCGACGTTCATGGCCGACATCGCGCCTGTCCGGCACGAGATCCGGCACACGCTTGCGAACCTGGCGCAGTGGATGAAGCCGGAGAGGGTTCGGGTGAGTGCGGCGACCGCGCCGGGTAAAGCGTGGATTGTCCCGGAGCCCAGGGGAGTTGCTCTCATCCTCGGCGCCTGGAACTTCCCGATCCTGCTGACCCTTCATCCACTGGTGAGTTGTCTGGCAGCGGGGAACGCCGCGGTCGTGAAGCCGTCGGAGATCTCCGCCGCGACCGCGAGATTGCTCTCGGAGCAGCTGCCGCGGTACGTCGATGCCGAGGCGGTTCGCCTCGTGCTGGGTGACGCGGAGGTCAGCGCATCGCTGGCCGGGCGGCCGTTCGATCACACGTTCTTCACCGGTTCGACGCCGGTGGGCCGTGCGGTCATGGCGGCGAGCGCTCGCAATCTGACCCCGGTGACGCTCGAGTTGGGCGGTAAGAGCCCGGTGATCGTGGCCTCCGACGCCGATGTGGACGTCGCCGCTCGGCGGATCGCCTGGGCCAAGGCGGTGAACGCCGGCCAGGCGTGTACCGCTCCCGACTACGTGCTGGTGGAGGAGTCGGTGCGACCGGCGCTCGTCGAGCGGTTGCTGGCGGAACTGCCGCTGCGCGGGGCCCAGGACAGCACCCGGATCGTGAACGACCGGCATGTCGCCCGACTGCGGCGCATCCTGTCGACGCATGGCGGCGAGCAGTACGGCGGCGCGATCGACGAGGCGAGGCGGATCGTCGCGCCGGCGCTCGTCACCGACCCGGATCCGGACTCCGAACTGATGCAGGAGGAGATCTTCGGTCCGGTGCTCCCCCTGGTGTCGGTGCCCGACCTCGACTCCGCGATCGAGTTCGTCAACGCCCGACCCAAACCGCTCGCCCTCTATCTGTTCACCCGGTCGAGCGCTGTGGAGGATCTCGTGGTGAGTCGGACCTCGTCGGGGTCGGTTGCGGTCAATCACCTCCTGTACCAACTCCTGGTGCCGGAACTCCCGTTCGGCGGCGTGGGGGCCTCCGGGATGGGCAGCTATCACGGCCGCCACGGATTCGACACCTTCAGCCATCGGAAAGCGGTGTTGAGCAAGCCGTCCCGTCCGGATCTGCCGCTCGCCTACCCGCCATACGGCCGGAGGGTGGAGAGGGTGCTCAGGAAGCTGATGGGATAGCCGGCCACCCGAACGGCCGGCGAGTGGTCGGTCGGGACGCCGACGGGCCGCGTGCAGAATGTACGCGGCCTGCTGGTCCATGTCATCGCCCGGTCGACGACAATCTAACATCGATAGGTAGCGATTTACCCTTAAGTCACGCGACTATCAGCGGTTTTCGCCGGTCCAGACAGCTTTGAGCTGCTGACACTTGACAGCTAACGTCTCATGTCTGCTAGCCTGATCCAGGCTTCAAGTGGTGGGCATCACACCAAGCCACCTAACGGCGTTAGGCCACAAGAGATGCCCGACGTCGGGGAAGACGCTTCGGAGGTCCTCTTGACGACACCGGTGCGCGGGTCAGCCCGAGAACCACGCCCGGGGTCGTGGGACCCGTTTCGGCATCGGCTCAGACGTGTCACCACTCGCAAGAATTCGAGAGGACCGTGATGACTGTCAGTGCTCTGGGAGGGCGCAGTCCGGGAATCAGATCTGCCGAGGCGCTCCGCAAGGTCGTCGCCGGCGTGATCGACCGGATCAGTCGCAGTCTGGCGACCATCGGTCGTTCGGCGCGACTGGCCGGGGAGATGATCCGGTTCGCGATCACCGACACCTTGACCCTCCGCCTGGCCGGCGGTGAGGTGATCGATCAGATGTGGAAGCTCTTCAAGGTCACCGCGCTGCCTGCCCTGCTGATGGCGGTTCCGATCGGCGCCGAGGTGTCGGTCCAGGTCGGTGGCGTCATGGACCAGGTCGGTGCCAACTCCCTCGCCGGCGCGGCGTCGGGGCTGGGCGTGGTGAACCAGGGTGCGCCGATGGCCGCCGGCCTCCTCATGAGTGGTGCCGCCGCCTCCGCGATCGCCTCCGACCTCGGTGCGCGGTCGATCCGCGAGGAGATCGAGGCGATGCGGGTGATCGGGGTGAACCCGGTCCAGCGGCTCATCGTGCCGAGGTTCCTGGCGATGCTCGCCATCGCCCCGGCGCTCTGCGTGATGATCATCGCGTCCGGCGTCGGCGCCGGGCTGGCGATCGCGGCGAACGTCAACGACGTTGTCCCGGCGAGCTTCTGGCAGTCCTTCGGGACATTCGCGACCCCGACCGACCTGGTGTTCTCGGTGCTGAAGGCGGTGCTGTTCGCCTTCATCGTGGTGGTCATCGCCAGCCTGCGCGGCCTCGAGGCCAAAGGCGGTCCGAAAGGCGTGGCCAACGCGGTCAACGCCTCGGTGGTCCTCAGTGTCCTGTGCATTTTCATGACGAACATGGCGGTCAGTCAGCTGCAGGCCATGTTCTTCCCGGCCCAACTGGCGTGAGGCGCAGATGACTACAGGTAGTACGACGGCCACCACGGGTATCACCCGTCTGGGCCGATCGATGAACGAGCGGCTCACCACGGCGATCGCGACCTTCGGTCAGATCGTGGTGTTCGTGGGCAAGACCTTCGCCCTGCTGCCGACGACGATCCGCCACTACCGCAAGCAGACGTTCAAGACCATGAACGACATGGCTTGGGGCAGCGGCTCGATCATCGTCGACGGCGGTGTGGTCAGCCTGATGTTCTTCCTCGGCATCGCGGTCGGCTCGGTCGTCGCGATCATGGCGTTCATGGCGTTCGACCTCCTGGGGTTCGGCGCGCTGACCGGCATCATCAACTCCTTCGGCAACATCCGCGTGGTGGCGCCGATCATCACCGGGATCGGCTTCGCCGCGCAGGCCGGGTGCCGCATGACCGCCGAGATCGGCGCCATGCGGATCTCCGAGGAGATCGACGCGACCGAGACCATGGGTCTGCGGGCCATCCCGTTCGTGGTGGGAACCCGCCTCATCGGCGGCATGCTCGTGGTGCTGCCGAGCTACCTGATGGCGCTGGTCGTCAGCTTCATCACCGGCGGCCTGATCGTGAAACTGTTCCACGAGCAGCCAGAGGGAACCTACGACCACTACTTCGCGCAGTTCATCTCGATACCGGACCTGCTCGCATCGGTCGCCAAAGCGCTCATCTTCTGCGCGGTGATCACCATCATCCATTGCTACTACGGCTATTTCGCATCCGGCGGGCCGGCAGGCGTCGGCGCCGCATCCGGGCGCGCCATCCGTGCGAGCCTGGTCGCCATCGTCGTTCTCAATTTCCTCATGACCGTGGCCATCTGGGGCCTCAATCCGGTCCTTCCGTTCAGGGGTTGACGTGTCGGTAAACAGCAGTCAGGACTTTCTCCGAGGAGACGTCCGGGGACAATCCCGGACGCTGGTCATCGCCGGCCTGTCGGCACTGGTCGTGATCGCGCTCGTCGTCGCGGTGTTCGCGGTGGTCTATCCCCGTGCGACCGCGCCGAAGGGAACCGATCTCCACCTGGTCTTGCCGGCACTGGGGCCGGGTGTGGAGAACGGGAGCAGGGTGTTGCTCCGCGGGGCCGAGGTCGGTGAGGTCTCCGGCATCGACTCCTCCGAACCCGGGGTCGTCCATGTGGACGTGGTCCTCGACGATCAGGCCGCCGGCAGCCTCACCGATTCCTTCGAGCTCGACTACCGGCCGCAGAACTACTTCGGCATCACCGCGGTGAATCTCGTTGCCATGCCCGGTGGTTCACAGCTGCGCAGCGGGCAGACCGTGCGTCGCGAGGCCGCCCCGGACTTCACCATGTCGACGATGATCGAGCGCAGTTCGATCGTCGTGGACGGCACCCTGACGCGCGAGATGATCGACAGCCTCGACGAGGTGATGCGGTACGCCAACGGTCTCTCGCCGCTGATCGAGTCGGCGGTGATCTTCACCGACACGGTCGCACGCACACAGCGTCAGATGCCGAGCACACTGCTGGGCAAGATGAATGACCTCGCCGAGGCCTTCCCGGGCTTCAACCGCGAGGCGATGAAGAGCCTCGACGCGATCAGCAACAACGTCCTGAACAAGTTGCCGGATGGCTCACGCGGCGTGGACGAGGCCTACCACGACCTGATGGACCGCTCGCTCACCGTGGCTTCGACCGGCTTGTTCGGCGCCATCGGCACCCTGCTCGCCTCGCATGCCACGGATTTGACGCCGGGGGTGACCGCGATCAAGTACCTGGTCGACCCCGTGCCGCAGATGATCGGCGGTGGTGCATCGATGGCAAAGACACGAAAGGCAATCGAACAGTTGCGCAACACGTTCAAGGGCAACGACGAGGCCAAGACCCTGCAGGTCCGACTGCTCCTCGACACCGTTCCCGCCGTAGCGGGTCCGCTGGCCACGATGGGCGTCGTCGACGGCCCGAGTCGCGGAGGTAACTGATGCTGACCTCTCGAAGTACGCTCTTCGCCGGCATCAAGGTTCTCGTCGTCGCGGTGATCACCGTCCTGTTGTTCATCCTGGTGATCAACGCGATGCGTAATCCGGTCGACGCGCAGGTGGTGAAGTACCGTGCCGACTTCACCGACGCATCGGGTCTGCACGAGAACGGTGACGTCCGCTTCCGCGGCAAGCGCATCGGCAAGATCACCTCGGTGGACCTGCAGCACGATGTCGACGGAAAGCCCTTTGCCCGAGTCGAATTCACGATGGAAGACCAGCAGAAGCTGACGTCGACCACGAAGCTCGCCATCAAGTACCAGAACCTCACCGGTGTGCGATACCTCGATGTCCGTCCCGGGGACACCCCGGGGCAGATGGTCAGTCATGTGCCGACCTCTCAGACAGTGCCGTCCTTCGACATCACCGGTCTGTTCAACGGACTCCAGCCGGTGCTGACGACGATGGATGCCGACGAGGTCAACCAGTTCAGCGAGAACGCGATCGCGCTGCTGCAGGGCGACGGTTCCGGTCTCGGACCGATGCTCGACAGCACGCAGAAGCTGGCGAACTTCGCCAAGGACCGTCAGCAGCTGATCTCCACTCTCACCGCCAATCTCGCGCGCATCGCCGACACCATGGGTGGACGTTCGCCCCAGGTCATGGGCTTCCTGGAAGCGGTGGACCTGCCCATCAGCAACGCGATGACGGTGCTCGACGAGTTCGCCGTGACGGCCAGCGCGGGTCCGGCCCTGTTCGAACCCGTCGAGCGTCTCCTGGTGGCATTGGGCATCAACGAGCAGTTCAACGTCGACGAGTTCCTCCAGACCTCGTTCAAGTCGATGCAGGAGGCGCTGAACTCCTTCCAGCTCATGCCGAATGCGCTCGCCGGCCTGCGGGGCATCGACACCCGCGCGTCGTTCTCGAAGCAGTGCGCGCACGGACGTGCGCAGATCCCCGCCGATGTCCGTGTGCTCATGAGTGGTAGCGAGGTGGTCCTGTGCCAGCGATGAAGAAGAGCCGGTTGCATCGGTTCTCGACACACGACGGCGTGCTCGGCGCGCTGGTGCTGCTCGTCGTCGCGGCGCTCCTGGGCACCCTCGCGGTCATCTACCTGCGTCCGCCGGGCCAGAAGACGATCACCTTCGAGGTCACCGACGCATCGGCCATCGAACCGGGAGAAGACGTCCGGGTCGCCGGCATCAGCGTCGGGAAGGTGAGCGAGGTGACCCTCGAGCCGGACCGGGTCAAGGTGACGGCACGAATCGACGAGAAGACCTTCGTCGGTGATCAGACGCGACTCGAGGTCCGGATGCTCACCCCGGTGGGCGGTTACGCGATCACGATGATCCCGATGGGCCGGCAAGAGCTGTCCACACCCATTCCGGCCGAACGGGTCACCGTTCCCTACTCGATCGGCGACGTCATCCAGGCGGTGCCCAGCACCACCGACGAGGTCGACGCCGGAGAGGTCAACTCGAATCTCGATCAGGTCGCGAAGGCGCTCGGCTCCAACGACACCTCGCTGCGGTCCATCGTGGACGGTCTGGAGTCGGTCACCGAGGTCTTCGACAAGCAGCGCGGGCAGGTCCACCAGATCGCCGGGCTGGCCGCGGAGTACCTCCAGACCTTCAACGGCAACCGGGAGTTCGTCTTCGAACTCATCCGCAAGATCGACATGGTCGTCAGCACCTATCACGTGAACTCGGCGGGCTTCAACTACGCCTACAAGCTGTTCGCGAACGTGCTGTACAAGCTGTCTCCGTTCATGCGCTTCTACCTCGGCCACAGCGATCTGGTCGCCCAGCAGGTGAACCAGATGAAGGACACCATCATCCGGCTCCAGCAGCAGCTCGGACCGGCCATCGACGGCCTGGTCTCCACACGGAAACAACTGGCGCAGTGGATCACTCCGCAGGGCATGCGCGAGGTCGGCGGCGGCGCGCTGTGGACCGAGAACGTGTGCATTCCGATACCGGGAAGGAACTGCTGATGAGGCGCATCGTCAACGGCTTCGGAGGAAGCCGATCGAACCGGCGGCGCACGGTCGTCGCGGTGGGGACCGTCGCGGCGATCCTGGCCGTGGTCACGACGGTCGGGTTGAGCACGGCCTCCGCTCGTGACGTCGGACCCGGCTCCGCCGGCGGCGACGGCTTCTGTGCCGACATCTCGGACACGATCGGTCTGTATGTGGGGAACCCGGTCACCCAGATGGGTATCCCGGTCGGCAAGGTCGAGAAGATCGAGAACCGCGGCACCCATGCGCGGGTCACCTTCTCGCTGGAACCGGGACGGCAGTACCCGGCCGACGTCAAAGCGGTCACTAGGTCGAAGTCTCTCCTGGCGGATCGCAATCTGGAACTCGTCGGCAACTATGCCGGCGGTCCGACACTCGTCGAAGGCGGATGCATCGGCGTCGACCGAGCCTTCACCCCGAAGAGCATCTCCGAGGTCGCCGGATCGGCGTCGGACTTCCTGAAGGCTCTGTCGGACAACGGCGGTGACGATCTGGAGAAGGTCCTCGAGGGTGCCGACCGGGCGTTCGCCGGGACCGGATCGCAGGCGGCGAAGATGTTCTCCAACGCCGCGCGTGCCGCCCAGAATCCCGACGCGTTCATCGCCGACATCGGGTCGTCGATCCGCGACATGGCCCCGCTCACCGATTCCGCGGTGCGCAACTGGGACCAGATCATGTCGATCATGAACCAGGCGCCGAACGTCTCGGCGCTGGGCACCACCCTGTTCTACGACGTCGCCAGGTTCTGTCAGGGCGTCGGCTGGACCATCGCCCTGCTGTACGACATCCAGCGCAACTACGGCGACGACATCCTGTGGCCGCTGCTGCACGGACCGGTCGAGGACATCGTCGCCTACGGTGCACAGCGTGCTCCGGAACTCAAGGAACTCCTCGGGGTCACGCCGTCGATCGCGGCGGCGATGCGTGAGCAGGAGTCCGCCGCGGGTGCGCTGTCGGTGCCGTACGTCGCACCGAAGGTCGCGGTCAGCAAGGCCGAGTGCAAGGCCCTCGGTGGAGCGTGCGACCAGGAGAAGGGCGGCACCACCTCGGTCAACCCGTTGTCGATCCTGTTGCAGAAGGCTGGTTTCTAGATGAGTGCGAAGAGAATCCTCGTCGCGGTGGTCGCCGTCTGCGCGATCGTCGTGGGTCTCACCGGCTGCTCGTCGCTGAGCCCGAATCGCCTACCGTCGGTGAAGAGCAGTGTGCCGCTGGACTATCGGGTGACGCTCCAGTTCACCAGTGTGCTGAACCTGCCGGACGGCGCCGACGTGATGATGAACGGCATCCAGGTCGGACGGGTCGAGTCGACGAATACCACCCGGGACGGCGTCGATGTCGTCGTCGGACTGACCGACGACCGCGCGGTGCCCGCTGACTCGAGCGCGATCATCCGGCAGAACACGCCCCTCGGTGACACCTACCTGGCCATCGAGCCGCCGGCCCGCAACGGTTCCGGCGAGTATCTCCGGGACGGCAGCGTCATCCCTGTCGACCGGACGACGTCACCGCCACCGCTCGAGGACACCATCGCCGTCCTCGCGTACTTCGTGAACGGCGGCAGCATCCAGAAGGTGCAGGACACGATGGCAACCCTGAACCGCACGATGCCGCCGGTCGGCGATGTCCGCAAGATCGCCGCGACCGTGTCGAAGGATCTCGATGACCTGGCCCGGAACACCGCCGAGCTCGAACGAACCATCAACGCGCTCAACGCCGTATCCCAGTCCTTCGACGACAGCCGGGTTCAGATCGATCACGTTTTCTCCGATCAGGGCCTGCACTACTGGAAGACCGTGGCCAAATCGCTGGTCGCGCACATCAGTACGCTGCTGCCGTCGGTGGGGTCGGTGTTCACCGGTGGCCTGTTCCTGGTGCCGTTGCTGAACTCCCTCGCCGACACCGGCGAGGCCGGACGCGGTATGTGGGACCAGGCACCGTCCACCGGCGCCGCGATGGCGAAGTTCCTCGAGAACACGCTCATCCCGTTCGCCAAGAACCCCTCGGTCAACGTCTCGTCCGTCCGCGTGACCGCCACGGACAGTGGGTCGGTCCGCACCGCGGGTAAGAAGCAGCTCCTCGGGGACACCAAGCTGCTGCTGAGCATGCTGGGAGCCATCCGATGATCACGAAGACCCGAGTGTCCGTGGTGGCCATGCTCGCGCTGGCCGCCCTGTCGATCGCCTACATCCTCAATGTCGGGCTGCACATCAAGTCGCCGTCGGCGAAACACGCGACGATCACCGTGCCCGACACCAACGGCATCCTGGTCGGTTCCCGTGTCCTGTTGCGCGGCATCGAGATCGGGCACGTCACCTCGATCCGGCAGGCTGCCGACGGGGCCCAGATCACCTGGGACTACGACGAATCCGAGAACGTTCCGGTCGCTTCGACCTTTCGGGTCGACAACCTCTCGGCGCTCGGCGAGGCATACGTGGCCGTGATGCCCAACACCGCCGGCGGTCCGTACCTGAAGGACAACGCACTCGTCGACGGCGACAGTGTGTCCAGTTCGGCCACGTTCAAGGAACTCTCCGAGCGGGTGACCGAGGTGCTGGGACAGACCGACCCGGACAAGGTTCAGCGGGTGTTCGCCGAACTCGACCTCGGTCTGCCCGACGGGATGGAGGTCATCGAGGACCTCAACCGCGCCGGTCGGCTCCTGACGTCCGAGTTCACCCAGCAGACGGATCAGCTCACGACGCTGCTGGCCACCATGCAGCCGCTGCTGATGCGGTCCACACCGCTGCCCGCCCTGCTGCGTGCGACCGCACCGAACCTGGAAGGATTCGGCTTGGGTTTCTCGGCGATGGAATCCGGGACCAAGGACGCGATCGACTGGAGTGGCCCTATGTACACCGGTATCACCACCGGCGCATCACCACTTGTCGCCGCTCTGCAGAAGTTCCTCGATGACAGCGGAGCGGATCTGAAGGTGATCGGCGACAATCTGTTGCCCGCAGCCCAGTCCGGTGCGGCGTCACTGCGGACCGTCGACATGGGGCGTTTCCTGGACAACCTGCTGAACGCAACGGATTCGGGGTCGCTCGACGTCAAGATCCCGGTGGGAGGTCGATGATGTCGCGTCGAAGACAAGCGGGACGGGCGTAGCCCCGTCGTCGACCCTGTTGACCACCAACCCATCACCTGAGAGAGACTCCCATGAAGACCGACAGCCGCGCCGACCAGCACGACACCACCACCGACGAACTCACCACCGACGACCTCACCACCGAGGCCACCGCCGCCGACACGACTGCCGGCGAGGCGGTGGAGGGCCCTGAGAGCAAGGCCACCGAGAGCAAGGCCACCGGGGAGAAGAAGTCCGCCGAGACGAAGGGTACGCCGAAGTCCGGTCTGTCCGCGCGTTCGGTGTCGCTGCGTTCCGTTCTCATCGGCGCGGTCGCCGTCCTGGTCGTCGCCGGGGTGGCGTTGATGGGTTGGCAGCTGTGGAGCACGTCGAACGAGGTCGACGATCTCCAGGCGGCGTCGGCCGACCGGGCCAAGGCCGAGCAGGTCGCCCTCGACTACGCCCAGGGTGCCGCGAACATGAGCTTCGAGAACCCGGAGGACTGGCGCGGCCGCCTCACCAAGGGGACCTCGCCGGAACTGTCCGAGCGCCTTCGCCAGGCGTCCACCCAGATGGAACAGCTGCTGCGTCCGCTGCAGTGGTCCTCGACCTCGGAACCCATCGCGGCCAAGGTCGAATCGGTCGACGGTGACACCTACCAGGTGGTGGCCTTCGTGAACGTTCGCACGAAGAACGTGCAGGCCCCGTCGGGCATCGAGTCGACGGCCACCTACCGGATCACCCTGGACAAGAGCCAGGACTGGCTCATCACCGCCATCAGCAGCACCGGGTCGAACCTGGATGCGAACGACGGCGAGGCCCCGGCACCGGCACAGCCCGCGCCGGCACAGCAGGCACCCGGTCAGCCCGCACCCGCGGTCCCGGGCAACTGAACGCGACCACGAGGACAGGGGAAACGTCATGGGTGTTGAGGTCAGTGTCGAGAATCTGACGAAGTCGTTTGGTTCGCAGAATATCTGGCGTGATGTCACGCTGACGCTCCCAGCGGGTGAGGTGTCTGCGCTGCTGGGTCCGTCGGGTACCGGTAAGTCGGTGTTCTTGAAGACGTTGATCGGGTTGCTGCATCCCGAGCAGGGGTCGGTGATCATCGATGGCACCGATATCACGCAGTGTTCGGCCAAAGAGCTCTATGAGATCCGGACGTTGTTCGGTGTGCTGTTCCAGGATGGTGCG
>NZ_JANRHB010000015.1:0-105385 GCF_024733855.1 Gordonia sp. GONU | reverse complement strand
AGCTGGACGAGGAAGAACGCGACGACGACGAAGATCAGGAAGTTGACGACGCCGCGGCCGGCCGCGCGTCCGATCCAGGCCCACTCGGACAGTCGTGACACGACTGCCCCGAAAGCGGAGCGCTTCGTCCCGGTGCTGCCGCCTCCCGCGGCAGTCGCCCCACGTCGTGCATCGACGGCACCCGGGTCGACAATGCCTGGTTGGACACTGATATCGACGGTCATTCGATCCCTCCCATCTACGGCTCGAGCTGTTGGGTCCTGATCCTCTGGCCGATATGTTTCGAAACCCGCGCCCTGGCGTGACTGATCAATTGCGCGGGTTCACACTCGCGCTCACCGAGATGTAGTCGCAGGTCACGGGGTCGTTCGGCATCGACGCGTTCGTTTTTGCGCCGGATGTGACGCGCACAACTTGGCCGCGCTGATGCCGACCAGAGTCCTTAGACTCACTACCCATCGGCAGTTCGACCCCCGTTGTCGCAAGATCGGAAGTCATACCCATGACGACACCACCCCCCTATCACCCCCGCTCGCGCGGCGGCTCCGCACGCGGTCGTCAGGTCTCCTCTCGACGCGTCCGCGACCTCATCCTCGCGTCAATTCGCAACGGCACCATCGACATCGACGCGCAGCTGGTCGAGGAAGATCTCATGATCATGTTCAACTCGAGCCGTGGATCGGTGCGAGCGGCACTGAACGAGCTGAGTGAGACCGGTGTCGTCATCCGCCGGCCTCGTGTCGGCACGCGGGTCAACCGGCGCGATCTCGGTGTCGCACTGGACGACATCTCCGCGACCGGCGGCGAACTGGTTCACATCCAGGTCACCGACCAGTGCATCGTGCCGACCTTCCCGCTCATCCGCGAACGTCTTCGAATCGACGACGACGTGGTCCGTCTCGTCGAGAACTCGTTCATCGCGCACGACGAGATCATCGGGATGCGTAGTGCCTACTTCTCTCCGCGTTTCAATGCCGACCCCAATGATCTTCGGGACAAACCGATGTCGATGGCACGGACACTCGCCGAGTTCTTCGGCGTCGCACCGGGTGGCGCCTCGGTCTCCATCGGTGCCGAACGCGCCGACGACCGAACCGCGCGTCTGCTCGACGTCCGTCCCGGCGAGACGCTGCTGTCACGCGAGATCCTCTACACCACCGCCGACGGGACACCGGTGGAGATCGTCTTCGACCGCTTTCGGGCGGACCGGATCCGGTTCGAATCGCAGATCGACCACTCTGATGTGACCTGGTGTCCGGAGCCGGACCAGATTCCCTCTCCGGAGGAATCGTTGAGCACCAATGAGTTACCGCAGGGATCACCTCCCGGCGCGACCGGTTCTCTCGCGCAATCTGGGTGAAATGATCGCTTGACGAATCGGCAATATGACCCGCGCACCCTGCAGGAGAACGCATCTCGCGACATTCGAAGGGGAGCATCGTGATCGTTTCCGTAGTGGCAGGCAATCCGAAGCCTGCATCGAGAACACTGACGGCGGCAAGCCTGCTGGCGTCAACCCTCACCGGCAAGGACCCCGATCACGTCGTCGACGTGGTCGACCTGGGCGCGGGTCTGCTCGGTTGGGGCGACGCCGCGGTGGCGGAGGCCGTCGAGACCGTCGCCGGCAGCGACCTCGTCGTATTCGCCTCACCGACCTTCAAGGCCACCTACACGGGGCTGCTCAAACTCTTCCTCGACCAGTTCTCGACGAGTGACGGCCTCCAGGACGTCACTGCCATACCCCTGATGCTGGGTGCCGGCCCCGCCCACTACATGGCGCCGGACCTCCTGCTGAAGCCCGTTCTCGTCGAACTCGGCGCGATCGTTCCGGCCGCCGGACTCTACGTCGTCGACAAGCTCTACGACGACACGGAGGCGTTTGCGCCCTGGATCGATCGCTGGGGTGCGGTCGTGCTCGCCTCGGCGAACGCGACGGTGTCGGCGGGTGACCGATGACCGCGAACGTCACCCCGACCACGGGGATGGACAGCACAGAACTACGAAAGGCGTTCGGCGCCTTCCCTACCGGCGTCGTCGCGCTGGCCGGGATGTCGGGTCCCGAGCCGACCGTCATCGTCGCCTCGTCCTTCGCGGTCGGGGTCTCCCAGGAACCGCCCCTGGTGATGTTCGCGGTGCAGCAGAGTTCGACCACCTGGCCGATCCTGCGCGACCTGCCCAGTCTCGGCGTCTCGGTTCTGGGCGAGAGCCACACCGAAATCATCCGGCAGCTGTCCGCCAAGGACAAGACCCAGCGCTTCGCCGGTGTCGGCACCACGGTGCTGCCCAGCGGGGCGCTGCTCCTCGACGACGCCCCGGTTCATTTCGAGTGCGCCATCGAGAGTTCGCACGCCGCCGGGGATCACGAGATCGTCGTGCTGCGGGTGACCGGTCTGGCGAACGATCACTCGAAACAGCCGATCGTCTTCCACCGCTCCGCATTCGCGCGTCTCAGCGCCTGACTCGGCGGGGCCGCCGCACAACGTCGTCTACGGGCGCGTCCTCGTGTCGTTGCCTGACCGGAAACAACCTGTACACCCCACGCACCGGAGCGCATACTGGCACGCAGGTCGGGGACGAGGCCAGCCCCGGGAGCCTGTCATGACACACCTGTCCGTCGTCGGCGCGCGCACCACACCCGATCTCACCGGAAAGGTCGCGCTGATCACCGGCGCCGGAAACGGGATCGGTTGCGCCACAGCGCACAGACTAGCCGCTGAGGGCGCGCGTCTGATACTCGTCGACATCGATCGATCTGCAGTCGAGACGGTCGCCGCGGCGATCGGCCCACGGGCATGCGGTCAGGTCGCCGACGTCACCGACTACTCGGCTCTGGAGGCCGCGGTCCGGGCCGGTGTCGAGCGGTTCGGTGGAATCGACATCGTGGTGGCCAACGCCGGCGTCGCGACATACGGGTCGTTCCGACACCTGGATCCTCAGACCTTCCGACGGGGAATGGACATCAACGTCACCGGCGTCTACTTCACCGTCCGGGCGGCCCTGCCCTCGATCATCGAGCGCCGCGGGTACCTGTTGCTCGTCTCGTCCATGGCCGCGTTCGTCCCCGGCCCGGGGATGGGGCCGTACGCACCGAGCAAGGCCGCGGTGGATCACCTGGCCACGTCGTTGCGCGCCGAACTCCGACGACGAGGCGTAGCGGTCGGGTGCGCATACATGACCTGGATAGACACCCCGCTCATCCGCGACGTTCAGGCAGATCTACCCGGATTCGCCGACTACCTGAAACAACTCGCGCCGCCGTTGGACCGTATCGTCCCCGTCGAGGTCTGCGCCGACGCCTTCGTGCGTGGCATCGCGCGACGACAGCGACGGATCTTCGTGCCCTGGTGGATCGCCGTCGCCGCGTGGGGCAAGCACCTCATGGCCAGTCGCCTCGGCGATCGATTCTACGGTCCCGAGGTCGACGACTTCCTCGACCGCTCCGACGCGGCGGTCGCGGAGCACCATCGTGCGACCAGCGCGCGCAATCTGCGGAACGCGAACATGCCCGCCGTCGACCGCTCTGGGCTGTGATGCCGGCACCATCATCTCCCGCACCTCTCGAGGAATTCTCGGCGAAGAAGTCGGAACTGCTCGGCCGGCTCTGATCCGAGATCCGGCCCGGACGCCGAAACGCCGGTTCACAAGACAAGCGCTAGTTGGAAACAGCGCCTTCGCCACGGAAGTGACGATCGTGCGGTGCGCCGAGGCCGGATGCGGTGCCCAGCAGGTGCCCGAGCCGGCGGCGCTTGGCATCGAGATAGCGGACGTTCGCCGGCATCACCCCCACGACGAGCGGGACGCGCTGGGTGACCTCGATTCCGGAGTCGGTCAGACCACGTACCTTGTCTGGGTTGTTGGTCATCACCCGCGCCCGGTCGATTCCCAAGTCTGCGAGAATCGCTGCGGCTGCGCCGTATTCACGTCCGTCGACCGGCTCGTCGAGTTCGAGATTCGCCTCGACCGTGTCGAAGCCCTGATCCTGCAGCCGGTACGCGGCCAGTTTCTTGAGCAGCCCGATCCCGCGACCCTCGTGGCCACGCAGGTAGACCACCACACCGCCTTCGCGGCTGATGCGTTCCAGTGCCGTCTCGAGCTGAGGTCCGCATTCACATCGCTGGGACGAGAATGCCTCTCCCGTGAGGCATTCGGAGTGGACCCGCACCAGTGGGACGCCCTGGTCCAACCCTTGGCCGGTGACACCCGCGCTCACGAGCGCGATGTGTTCGGCACCGGTCTCGGTGTCGCGGTATCCGATCGCGCGCAGCTCGCCGGTCGGCGTCGGCAGGACCGTCTCCGCGCCGCGTCGTACCCGGGGCGCCACCGACCAGCGGTCCGCGTCGTGGATGCGGCGGTAATTGACCAGCTCCTCGATGGTGAGCACCGGGAGGCCCATGCGGGACCCCATCGCGACGACCTGCGGATACCGCATCATCGAACCGTCGTCGGCGACGAGTTCCGCGATCACCCCGACCGGAGCGACGTCGGCCAGCGTGCACAGGTCGACGGCCGCCTCGGTGTGGCCGGGACGCTCGAGAACCCCACCCGGCCGGGCACGAAGGGGTAGTACATGCCCGGGCCGGGTGAAGTCTCGGGGGCCGGATGCGGCCCCGGCCAGCATGCGCAGTGTGAGCGCACGGTCGGCGGCCGAAATGCCCGTCGTGACCCCTTCGGCAGCGTCGACGGTCACCGTGTACGCGGTCGCCTTGGGATCTTCGTTGTTGGTGACCATCGACGGCAGTTCGAGCATGTCCGCCCGCTCGGAGGTCATCGGCGCGCACAACAGGCCGGAGGTGTTCCGCACTGTCCAGGCGGTCCACTCGGTACCGACCCGGTCGGCAGCCAGGATGACGTCGCCCTCGTTCTCCCGGTCGGCGGCGTCGGTCACCAGCACCGGGCGGCCCGCGCGCAGGGCATCGATGGCGTTCTCGATGGCGTTCATCAGATCTCCTCGACGTCGACGAAGCATGGTCGTCGTGGTCTCCCACGACCTCCCACGCCATTCGACACCGTCTCCGTGTCGGCACGGAAACCCGCTCGTGGCCGGAGAATTTCGCCGGTCGGCGTCGTCGATTGCGCAGGTCACCACCCGTCGCGGGGCACAATCCGCCACGTGTCACGACCGGTTTCGGACAATCCGCCACCTCCCTGGGCTGCCCCGCCGTGAGCGCCCACCGCCGTGGCATCGCAGGCGGGGGCATACTGTTCGATGACTCGGATTCAGACCAGGAGGTTCCCGTGGCCGGTGGTCTCGTCGCACTGCTCGACGACATCGTGACTCTCACCAAGGTGGCCGCGGCGTCGCTCGACGACGTCGGGGCGGCGGCCGGCAAGGCGAGCGTGAAGGCCGCCGGCGTGGTGGTCGACGACACCGCCGTGACGCCGCGATATGTCCACGGATTCACCCCGGACCGTGAGTTGCCGATCGTCCGCAAGATCGCGGTGGGTTCCATCCGCAACAAGCTGCTCATCATCCTTCCGGTTGCGATGCTGCTCAGCCAGTTCCTCCCGCAGGCGTTGCCCTACCTGCTGATCGCCGGCGGCCTGTTCCTCTCTTATGAAGGCGCCGAGAAGGTCTACGAGGCGATCGCCGGCGGACACCACGCCCAGGAGGAGGTGGCCGCCGAACGTGGCCCGGAGTTCGAGAAGACGATGATCAGCGGCGCCATCCGCACCGACCTCATCCTCTCCGCCGAGATCATGGTGATCTCCCTGTCGTCGGTCGAGGACGAACCGTTCTGGACCCGCTTGGCAGTTCTGATCGTCGTGGCTTTCCTGATCACCGCGCTCGTCTACGGCGTCGTCGGGATCATCGTGAAGATGGACGACATCGGACTCGCGCTCGCCCAGCGGGAGTCGACATTCAGCCAGACGGTCGGCCGCGGCCTGGTCACCGCGATGCCCAAGATCATGTCGACGCTGACCGTGGTCGGGATCGCCGCGATGCTGTGGGTCGGCGGTCACATCCTCATCGTCAACGTCGGCGAGGCCGGCTTCCACTGGCCCGCGGATCAGCTCCACCACGTCGAGCACTGGTTCGGCGACCTCGTTCACGGCGGCTTCGGCGGCGTGCTGTCCTGGACGGCCGGGACGGTCCTGTCCGCGCTCGTCGGACTGGTCGTCGGCGCGATCGTCGTAGCGATCCTGCACGTCATCCCGAAGCGGAAGAAGAAGGACGCGGCCGCGCACTGATCCCGACCGCTCCTCCCTGAAATGGCCCCTGAAATCCGCCCTCAGCAGCAGCGTCGACGACGATATGTCGCCGGCAGCTCCCGGCCGGGCGCACTCCGGGGGCGTATTTCATCGCCCCGGTGACCGCACCATCCGACGCACCGGGCACCCTCAGAGATCGTGAGCACATGGGAACTGTTCGCCGTCCTGCTGGCCGGGATGGGTGCGGGCGCCATCAACGCGGTCGTCGGTAGCGGCACCCTCATCACGTTCCCGACGCTCGTCGCGTTCGGCGTCCCACCGGTGAGTGCGACCATCTCCAACGCCATCGGTCTCGTCGCGGGCGGCGTGTCCGGGACGTGGGGCTATCGGCGTGAACTCGAAGGACAGTGGCCGCAGCTGCGGTGGCAGATCCCCGCGTCGTTTCTCGGCGCGATCGTCGGGTGCTGGCTCCTGCTGCATCTGCCGGAGACGGTGTTCGAGGCGATCGTGCCGGTTCTCCTGGTGGCCGCGTTGATCCTCGTGGTGGCGCAGCCGTGGATTCAGAAGTGGGTCGGCCACCGTTCGATCTCGCCCACCGGTGCGGGTCGGCCCCACCTGACCGCTCCCCGCATCGCCGCGATGGTGGCCGGGACGTTCGCGGTCGGCATCTACGGCGGCTACTTCACCGCAGCCCAGGGGATCATGCTCATGGCGGTTCTCGGCGTCGTCGTCCCCGACCACCTGCAGCGGATGAACGCGGCCAAGAACCTGCTGTCCCTGGTCGTGAACGTGGTCGCCGCGGTCACCTACACGCTGGTCGCCTTCGATCGGATCGACTGGACGGCGGCCGGACTCATCGCCGTCGGCTCACTCCTCGGCGGCGTGGTCGGGGCCCGCTATGGACGACGACTCTCACCCCGCGCACTCCGCGGGGTGATCGTCGTGGTCGGTCTGATCGGGCTGTGGCGGCTATTGGCCTGACTCAGACCAGGCGATCCCCGGTCGACGGGTTGAACAGGTGAACAGCCTTGTCGGCCTGACGTAGTCGGATGCCCGCGCCACGCTTTGCCGGTGAGCGCTCGGCGGACCGCGCGACCATGACCATCGGTTCGCCGTCCAGGTTCCGCACGGACTGATCGGCGAGGTTGGCGTAGATGTAGGTCTCGCTGCCGAGTTCCTCGAGCAGCGCCACCTCGGCCTCGATCCCGGTGCCGTCGGCGAGCGCAAGGTGTTCGGGGCGGATGCCGACGATCACCGAGTCCAGACCGGAACGACGCAGTGCCGCCTCGGATTCGGCATCGATGTCCACCGTGCCACCGGAGACGGTGATGGCACCGTCGACGACGGGTGCGGTGAAGAGGTTCATCCCGGGCGAGCCGATGAACCCGGCGACGAAGGCATTGACCGGCTTGTCGTAGAGGTCGGTCGGGGTCGAGAACTGCTGCAGCTGACCGTTCTTGAGGACCGCGACCCGGTCACCCATGGTCATGGCCTCGACCTGGTCGTGGGTCACGTAGACCGTCGTGGTGCCGAGACGACGCTGCAGCGCCGCGATCTGGGTGCGGGTCTGGACGCGCAGCTTGGCGTCGAGGTTGGACAGCGGCTCGTCCATGCAGAACACCTGCGGCTCACGGACGATGGCTCGCCCCATGGCCACACGCTGCCGCTGACCGCCCGACAGCTTGGCCGGCTTGCGGTCGAGGAAGTCGGTGAGGTCGAGCAGCTTGGCGGCTTCGGCGACCTTCCGCTTGCGTTCCTCGGTGGGCACGCCGCGCATCTTGAGCGCGAATCCCATGTTCTCGCCGACGGTCTTGTTCGGGTAGAGCGCGTAGTTCTGGAAGACCATGGCGATGTCGCGGTCCTTGGGTGCGACGCCGACCATGTTGTCGCCGCCGATGCGGATCTGCCCGGAGTCGATCTCCTCGAGACCGGCGAGCATGCGCAGCGCAGTGGACTTGCCCGAACCCGACGGTCCGACGAGGACGACGAACTCGCCGTCGTCGATGTCGAGGTCGAGGGAGTCGACGGCCAGCTTGTCCGCGCCCGGGTAGACGCAGCAGGCCTTGTCGTAGGTGATGGAAGCCATGATGTTCTCCGGTTCTCTCAGAGGTTTTCGAGTCGGTAGGCGTGGGCGGCGGTCACTTGATCGCGCCGAACGAGAGCCCGCGGACGAGTTTGTTCTGGGCGATCCAGCCGCAGATGACGACCGGCAGTGCGGCTAGGACTGACGCCGCGGACAGCTGCGCCCAGTAGAGGCCCTGTCCGGACATGAAGCCGGTCAGGAACACCGGCATCGTCTGCGCGTTGACCGCGGTCATGTTGACGGCGAAGAAGAATTCGTTCCACGAGAAGATCACGCAGATCAGTGCGGTGGCGGCGATCCCGGGGGAGATCAGCGGGAGGATGACCTCACGCACCGACGTCCACAGGCTGGCACCGTCGATGCTGGCTGCCTCGAGCAGTTCGCCGGGGACCTCCAGGAAGAACGACCGCATCATCCACACCGCGATCGGCAGATTCATTGCGGTGTAGAGGATCACCAGCGTCCAGATGTTGTCGAGCATGCCGATCTCGCCGACGATCACGTACAGCGGGATGATCGCCGCGACGATCGGCAGCATCTTGGTGCTGATGAAGAAGAACAAGGCGTCCTTGGTCTTCCGCACCGGCCGCAACGACAGGGCGAAGGCGGCGGGTACGCCGAGCAGCAGGACCAGGATCGTCGACACGATCGTCGCGAACAACGAATTGAGCAGTGGTGTCGCGATTCCCGCGTCGAAGACGTCGCGGAACTGTTGCAGGGTGGGCTCGAAGAAGAACGTCGGCGGGTTGGTCGCGGCGTCGCTCTCCTGTTTGAAGGCGGTCAGCACCATCCACAGGACCGGGAAGAAGAATCCGATGGCGATGATCCAGGTGACCGCGGTCAGCAGACCCTGTCGCGGATTGCGGCGGCGCCGGATCTCGTTGCCGGGCTGTTTCTCTGCGGGTCCCGTCGCGGTGCGGTCGGGACGGATGTCGGTGCTCATCAGGCCGGCTCCTCTGTTCCGGTGAATGACTTGAAGATCAGACGCAGTGCGAGTGAGGCGACCACGATCGTGCCGATCACCGTCACGACACCCATCGCCGCCGCCTGACCGATGTCGAAGCCGAGGAAGGCGCGCTGGTAGATGTAGTACGAGAGGTTGGAGCTCGAGACACCCGGACCACCCGAGGTCATCATGTACACCGCGTCGAAGGTGTTGACCAGGTAGATCGCGCCGAGCACGGCACCCAGCTCGATGAACCGCCGCAGGTGCGGCAGCGTCAGCTCGCGGAACAGGCGGAAGCTCGTGGCGCCGTCGACGCGGGCGGCCTCCTGGATGTCGCGGGGCATCGACTGCAGTCCGGCGAGGATGAGCAGCATCATGAACGGCGTCCACTGCCAGACCAGTTCGGCCATGACACTCATCAGCGGGAACTCGGAGAGCCAGTCGGTCTTGATGCCGAACGGGCTCAGCACCCAGTTGACCAGTCCGTTGGTCGGCGACAGCAGGCTGGTCTTCCACAGCAGTGCCGCCGCAACCGGGGTCACCAGGAACGGGGTGATCAGCAACGTCCGAACGACGCCGCGCCCCAGAAACTTCCGGTCGAGGAGCAGCGCGAAGATCAACCCGAGGATCACCGAGACGAGCACGGTACCGACGATCAGCAGGATCGTGTTGACGGTGACCCGCCAGAACTGGCTGTCGCCGAAGACCGCGACGTAGTTGTCGAGGCCGACGAATGCTCGGGAGTCCGGCCGGACGAGGTTCCACGACTGGGTGGAGTAGTACAGGGTGAACACGAACGGTATCTGCGTGACCACGATCATGAAGATCAAGGCCGGCAGCAGCGGGCCGCGTCGGCGCCAGCCTTCCGCCCGCGAGATGTGGTCGCGTGATGACGTCAGGGTTGTCCGTTCGGGCGAGGATTCCTCGGGCGAGCGCGTGGAGACTGCGGTGGCCATGATCACTGCTCCCTCTGGTAGGACTTGCCGACGACCTCGGCGTACTCCTGGGACTGGGCCAACGCGTCCCGGACGCTGATCTGTCCGGCGATCGCCGCCGAGATCTGTTGGCTGACACGGGTTCCGAGGTCCTGGAACTCGGGGATCGCGAGGAACTGGACCCCGGTGTAGGGCACCGGCTTCAGCGTCGGCTTCAGCTGATTCGCCGCCTGCATCGCGGTCAGGGTCTGCTCGGCGAACGGCTTCGCGAGCTCTTTGTATGCGGGTAGTTCATAGGTCGACAACCGGCTGCCAGGCGGTACGTGGCTCGGGCCGAGCTTGTCCGACACGTATTCGATGTAGCTCTTGCTGGTCATCCAGCGGATGAAGGACCACGCCTCGTCGGGGTGTTTGCTGCTCGACGGGATGCCGAGCGACCAGGTGTAGAGCCAGCCGTTGTCCTGCTTGGCCATACTCGGCGCCGGGAGGTAACCGACGTCGCCGGCGATCGAGGAGGTCTCCGGGCTCTCGAGTACCGACACCGCCGACGTGGCGTCGTACCACATGGCCACCTGCCCCTGAGAGAGCAGGTTTCCGCATTCCTGGAAGCCCGACGACGACGCGCCGGCTTCTCCGTGGTTGCGGACGGTGTCGACATAGAACTGCACGGCCGCTTCGACTTCCGGGCTGTCGAGCTGGGCGTTCCACTCTTCGTCGTACCAGCGGCCACCGAAGGCGTTGATGACGGTGTTGAGCGGTGCGAGCACCTCACCCCAGCCGGGCTTGCCGCGCAGGCAGATGCCCGCGGTGCGGTCGTTGTCGAGCTTCTTCGCGGCCTCCGCCACCTCGGGCCAGGTGGGATTCGCCGGGAGTGAGACGCCGGCCTCGGCGAAGAGCTTCTTGTTGTACATCAGGAAGGACGATTCGCCGTAGAACGGTGCCGAGTACATCGATCCGTCATGTGACAGTGCGGTTTTCAGCGTCGGGATGAAGTCGTCGGCGTCGTACTCGGGATCGGCGTCCATATAGGGACTGAGGTTGACCAGCCACCCGTACTCGCCCCACATCGGGGTCTCGTAATTGCTGATCATCACGACGTCGAACTCGCCGCCGCCGGTTGCGACCGACGCGGTGATCTTCGCGCGGGCCTCGTTCTCCGAGAGCGTCACGAACTTCACCGTGACACCGGGGTTCTGCTCTTCGAACTGGTCGGACAGCGCGACCGCGTCCTGCATCTGGGAGTTGGAGACCATCGCAACGGTGATCTCGCGCCCGCCTCCGCCAGTGAGTGAGCCGGCGCCGGAGCAGCCGGTCATCACCAGGGCCGCGGTCGCCAGGAGAGCGCCGAGCATTCGGGGTCGGGAGAACTTCATTGTTCACCTTTCTCTTTCGAGACAAGCCAGTCCGCCGTCGCGACGTCGGTGACCAGGATGGTGGCGTAACCACCGCGGAGAGCGCCGAGGATGGATTCCTGCCGGTGCTCGCCGCCGGAGACGAGGATCGAGGTGGGGCACGCCCGGACCGCGTCGAGGGGGACCGAGACGGTCCGGTCGACGAGGCTGGATGCCACCGCATCTCCGTTCGCGTCATAGAAGCGGCCGCCGATCTCGCCGACCGCGCCCAACTCGACGAGTTCGTCGAGCACGATCGCGTCGATGAAGGACCCTTCGAAGAGGGTCGTCGAGGTCGACACGGACCCGACCCCGAAAAGCATGACCTGCGCACCCCGTGCGGCCGAGAGCGACTGCGACAGAATCGAATCACGGTTCACCGCGGTGACGGTCTCGGGATCGACGTAGAGCGGCGCGACCAGCCGCAGGGGCCGGGCGTGGAGGCGTTCGGAGAATCGCGACAGCGCGTGGTCGACACCCGTGTGGTACTCCACCGAGGTCATCGAACCGTCCATCTGTACGACACGCTGGCATGATGCCGACGCGCCCATGGCGTCGGCAACCGCGACCTGCTCGGGCCCCCAGGTGAAGCCGAAGGTATCGGTGGCCTGGATGCGTCGGGTCAGCACCGAGGCGCCGGCCCGGCCCAGTGCGGCGTTTCCGGTGGTCGATCCGTCGGCGACCTCGTCGATGACCAGAACCTCGTCGAGACCGAACGTCTCCTCGACCGCACGCTCGAGCTCGGTGTGGATCGACGACGACAGATGCGCCGGTGCCGACACGGAGACGTGGACCAACCCTTGCGCCCGCGCCCGGGCGACGAGGCGGCCGGCGGTGGGTCGGGAGACACCCAGCCGGGCGGCGATCTCGGCCTGGGTGAGGCCTTCGAGGTGGTACATCGTGGCGGCGCGGACCAAAAGCCGCAGGTCTTGGCCGGTGTCGGTGCCGCGTGGGCCGACTGAACGCCCCGACGAACCCTGCTGGTCGTCGGCGGTGTCGGCCGTCTGCTTGCGAGGTGCCATCGGTGGCCTACCCCCGTTCTCGGTGAGCAAATGCTCACTGGCGGTGAATGTGCTCAATAAGCTAGCATCCGATGTGTGACCCACGCAACAACCGATACGAACGTCCCGGGCACCCCCGAGGTGATGCGGGCCGGCGTTCTCCACCCGGATCTGTCGGTCGGCATCGAGACCCGCCGGTCGCCGCATCCGGCGGCCGGGGACGTGCTCGTGGCAGTGCGGGCGGTCGGCGTCTGCGGCTCCGACACCCACTACCTGAGACATGGACGCATCGGGGACCACGTCGTGCGCGAGCCGCTCGTTCTCGGCCATGAGGCGTCCGGCGTGATCGTGGCGGTGGGCGACGGTGTCAGCCCTGGCCGGATCGGCGAACGCGTGTCGATCGAGCCGCAACGACCCGACCCGACGACCGCCGAGACCAAGCGCGGGGACTATCACCTGTGCCCGCACATGGAGTTCTACGCAACGCCGCCGATCGACGGCGCCTTTGCCGAATACGTCACCATCGGAGCCGATTTCGCACACCCGGTTCCCCCGGAGGTCTCCGACGAGGCCGCGGCGCTGTTCGAGCCGCTCTCCGTGGGAATCGCCGCACTGCGCAAGGCGGACGTCGCGGCCGGCGACTCCGTCCTCATCGCGGGCGCCGGGCCCATCGGGTTGCTCATCGCCCAGGTCGCACGGGCATCGGGCCTGGCACGCATCGTGGTGAGCGAACCCGACGAGCTGCGCCGTGCGCGGGCGACGGAGTTCGGTGCGACCGACGCGATCGCGCCCGGTGAGGACCTCGACCCGGTCGACGCTTTCGTCGACGCGAGTGGGGTCGGGGCAGCCGTTCGTGACGGCATGGCCCGGGTGCGCCCCGCCGGACACGTCGTCCTCGTCGGGATGGGCTCCGACACGATGGAACTACCCGCGACGCTCATCCAGAACCGCGAGCTCGTCGTGACCGGCGTCTTCCGGTACTCCAACACCTGGCCGACCGCCCTGGCACTCGTCCGCACCGGCGCGGTGGACCTCGACGCCATGGTCACCGCACGGTTCGGTCTCGACGAACTGACCGACGCACTCAACGCCGACCTCCGGCCCGGGAACATCAAGGCCGTCGTCTATCCCGGTATCTCGCAGTGGCAGAACACCGATCATCCCGGATCCGCCCACCCCGGATCTGTACAGACAGGAGCGGCTCGCCGATGAGCATCCCGCTGAAAGCCGACACGCTGACCCGGATCCAGAACGCCGAGGTCCCCGCGTACGACCGTACGGCTGTCACCCCGGGCATCGTGCACTTCGGTGTCGGCGCTTTCCACCGTGCCCACCAGGCCATGTACCTCGACCGGCTGCTGGCATCTGATCCCGCTGCCGCGGTGTGGGGAATCTGCGGTGTCGGGGTCCGTCCGGCGGATGCCGCCATGCGCGATGCGCTCGTCCCGCAGGACGGCCTGTTCACGCTCACACTGAAACATCCACACGGCGACATCGAAACGTCGGTGATCGGTTCGATCGTCGAATACCTCTACGCCCCCGACGATCCCGAGAAGGTCCTGGAACGCCTCAGCGATCCGTCGACCCGGATCGTGTCACTGACCGTCACCGAGGGTGGGTACAACTTCTCCCCCTCGACCGGCGAGTTCGACGCCACGAACCCTGACATCGTCGCCGACCTCGAAGGTTCAGCACCTCCGCGCACGGTGTTCGGTCTCGTCACCGAGGCACTCGCCCGTCGTCGCGAACGTGGTGTCCCATCGTTCACCGTGATGTCCTGCGACAACATCCAGGGCAATGGGCACATGGCGCGGTCGACGTTCCGCGCGTATGCACGGCTCCGCGATCAGGATCTCGCCGGTTGGATCGAGCTCAACACCCGCTTCCCCAACTCGATGGTCGACCGCATCACTCCCGCAACACCTTCCGATCTCGCCGACGAGGTCGCCACGCGTACCGGGATCGTCGACGCGTGGCCGGTGGTCGCCGAACCCTTCACCCAATGGGTCCTCGAAGACGACTTCTCGATGGGACGCCCCGCCCTCGAGACAGTGGGGGTGCAGGTCGTCGACGACGTCACTCCCTACGAGCTGATGAAACTGCGGTTGCTCAACGCCGGGCACCAGGCGCTGTGCTACTTCGGTCATCTACTCGGATACCGCTACGTCCACGACGCCGCGTCGGACGACGACATCCGTAACCTGCTGCGCCGCTACATGACCGAAGAGGGCAAGACGACCCTGCAGGAACTGCCCGGCGTCGACGTCGAGGCCTATATCGACACCCTGCTCGAGCGCTTCGCCAACCCGGCGATCGCCGACACGATCGCCCGGCTGTGCCAGGACTCATCGGATCGGATCCCGAAGTGGCTGCTGCCGGTGATCCGGGAGCGCCTGGCGACCGGCCAGCGCAGCGAACTGGCAGCGGCGGTCGTCGCGAGCTGGACCCGGTACGCCGAGGGCGTCGACGAACAGGGTGCACCGATCGACGTCGTCGATCCCCTTGCTGCGGAGCTTGTTCCGCGGGCCAGGCGATCGCGCACCGACCCGTTGGCGTTCGTCGCCGACAGCGACCTCTTCGGCACCCTCGCCGACGAGGAACTGTTCACGACGCCCTATCTGTCCGCACTGGAATCCATGCGCACCAAGGGTGCCCGCGCCACACTCACCGAGCTGCTCTCATGACCCTGGTCGCCGGGATCGATTCGTCCACCCAGTCGTGCAAGGTCGTCATCTGTGACGCACGCACCGGTGCGGTCATCCGGTCGGCGAGTGCACCGCACCCGCCCGGAACCGAGGTGCACCCCGATCATTGGTGGGATGCACTGTGCGCGGCCGTTTCCGCAGCCGGCGGATTCGACGGCGTGTCCGCGGTGTCGGTCGCGGGACAGCAGCACGGGATGGTGTGCCTGGACAGCTCCGGACAGGTGGTACGAGATGCCCTGCTGTGGAATGATATTCGATCGTCGTCCAGCGCCGCCGACCTCGTTGACGACCTCGACGGCCCGGCAGCGTGGGCGGAGGCGGTGGGCGTCGTCCCCGTCGCCGCGATCACCGCGGCCAAACTCCGCTGGCTCGCCGACAACGAGCCCGAGAACGCCGATGCCACGGCCGCCGTGTGCCTTCCACACGATTGGCTCACCTGGCGTCTGCGCGGCTGTACCGACATCGCCCGGCTGACCACCGATCGCAGCGACGCGTCGGGAACCGGATACTTCGACGCGGCATCCGGCGAGTATCGCAAAGATCTGCTGGAGTTGGCTTTCCATGGCCGTCGTCCGGCTCTGCCGGGCGTCGTCGGACCGGGCGACCGGGTGGGAACCACTCCCTCCGGCGTGGTCGTCGGCGCGGGCGCCGGTGACAATGCGGCCGCAGCCCTCGGACTCCATGCCCGAGGGGGAGATGCGGTGGTATCTCTGGGGACGTCGGGCGTCGTCTGCGCCGTCTCGGACACCGCCCCCAGCGACCCTGCCGGCTTGGTCGCCGGTTTCGCCGACGCGACCGGCCGGCACCTGCCGCTGGTCTGCACGCTCAACGGTGCGCCGGTTCTGGCGTCGACTGCGAAGATGCTCGGCGTGGACCTCGACGAGTTCGCGCGACTGGCGATCTCGGCAGAACCGGGCGCCGGAGGGCTGACGATGGTGCCATGGTTCGCGGGCGAACGCTCCCCCAACCTCCCGGACGCCAGCGGGACCCTGACGGGCATCACGGCCGGCAACTTCACCTCCGCGTCGATCGCCCGCGCCGCGATCGAGGGGCTGGTCTCGTCCCTGGTGTATTGCCGGGAGAAGATCGAGGAGCAAGGAGTGCACGTCGACCGTGTCCTACTCACCGGTGGTGGCGCGAAATCGGCTGCGGTACGGACCATCGCGCCGGCGCTCTTCGGCGGCGAGGTCGAGGTCCCCGCGGAGGGGGAGCACGTCGCGCTCGGCGCCGCGCGTCAGGCGGCCTGGGCCCTCACCGGCGAGCTGCCCGAATGGGACGTACCCCGCGAAACCTACACCGCTCCAGCCAGTCCTGAGGTGTACGACCGTTATCGCGAGATCGCGGACACGGTTGCCGGCGTTGTTCCCGCCGGCGTGTCTCCTTCGCGCTGATCGGATCCGATCAGCGGCTGGGAAGCGGTCGCGCGGGATGGAAACCTGCACGCAGGAGCACACGGATGTTGCGAATGCCATGTCCCGGCGCGGTCGGCGGTGGACCATGAACGCCGATGCTCGACGACGGGAGATGCGATGGTCGACTGGGACGGTGAACGGTACGCGGAGGTGAGCGGCCTGCAGCGGATGGTGGCCGAGGAGTCGATCACCGGCCTCGCGCTCGCAGGTGACGAGCGACTCCTCGACGTCGGATGTGGGGACGGCTTCATCACGATGCTGCTGGCCGAACGGTTGCCCGACGGCTCGGTGGTGGGGGTCGACGCCTCGCACCGGATGATCGACCGTGCCCTGGCCCGGGTGCCGTTCGACATGCTGCGCGTCCAGTTCCACGTCGACGACGTGCTGGCGCTGCCGTTCGACCACGACTTCGACATCGTGGTCTCCTTCAACGCCCTCCACTGGGTCCACGATCAGGGGGAGGCGCTGCGACAGATCGGGAGAAGTCTCGTCGACGGCGGACGCGCGGTGCTGCAGATGGTCTGCGCGACCGAGCGCCCGAGCATCGAGGACGTGGCGATGCAGGTCGCGACCGATTCGCGCTGGGCCCCCGCTTTCGACGGATTCCGCGCACCGTACGTTCACGTCGAACCGGCCCATTTCGGCCACCTCGCCGAGGCGGCCGGGTTCACCGTCGACGACCTGACGGTGAAAGACCTGTCCTGGCAATTCGATTCGGTCGACGATTTTCGTGCCTGGTTCGCGGTGGGCGCCTCCGACTGGACCAGCCGACTACCCGACACGGAGATCGATGCGTTCGTCGCCGCCGTGGTCGACCGATACCAGTCGGTGGTCGGGGAACCCGCGCTGTTCCGCTTCGCCCAGCTGCGGGCATCGCTCCGGGTTCCCTGATCGGCCGGTCAGCAATGGGTTTCGCTCAACGATACCCATTGCTGACCGCTTGCCCTGACGAGGGGCGCGACGGTCACTCCGGCACGTAGTTGAACGTATCCGGATCGGGACCGATACGGGCATCGGCGTTGAGGGCGTCGATGGCCGAGACCTCGTCTTCGGACAGCTCGAAGTCGAAGAGCGCGAAGTTCTCCTCGACGCGGGAGCGCGTCACCGACTTGGGGAAGACGATGTCGCCGCGCTGGATGTGCCACCGCAACGTGACCTGGGCGGCCGAGCGTCCCTTGGCCTCCGCGATCTTCGCGATGACCGGGTCGTCGACGACCTTGCCCTGCGCGATCGGCGACCACGCCTCGGTGGCGATGCCGTGCTCGAAGTTGAAGACACGCAACGGGTTCTGCGACAGATATGGATGCACCTCGATCTGGTTCACCGCAGGAACCACGTCGGCCTCGTCGAACAGACGCTGCAGGTGCGCCTGCTGGAAGTTCGAGACGCCGATGGCACGGGCCTTGCCGTCGGCGTAGGCCTTCTCCAGAGCCTTCCACGTCTGGACGTAGTCGCCCACCTCCGGCAGCGGCCAGTGGATCAGGAACAGATCCACCTGGTCGATCCCGAGATCGGCGTTCGTCTTGTCGAGCGCCTTGAGCGCGTCGTCGAAGTCGTGGAATCCGTTGTTCAGCTTGCTGGTGATGAAGACTTCGTCACGGGAGAGGCCGGAATCGCGCAGCGCTTCACCGACGCCCTTCTCGTTGCCGTACATCTCGGCGGTGTCGATGTGGCGGTAGCCGACCTCGAAGGCCGTCAGCGTTGCTGCCCGCGTGTCCTCCGGCGGAACCTGGAAGACGCCGAAGCCCAACTGCGGAATGGTGATGCCGTTGTTGAGTGTGATGTTCGGGACTGTCATACGCGATCTGTCCTTTCGTTGCGGCGAGACGAGGGCGTACCTCGGCACCGGGTCGCCGATGATGGCGCAACCGAGCCCGAGGGATGCACGACCGTGTTCGGTTCAAGGCACGCCCGGACCGGGGATATTCCTGCACATGGCCTGACCTGCTGAGCAAGCCTCGAGCTGCTCGGTCTGCGATGACGGATCGACGACCCAGGTGCGTGGCGACTTCTGTTCGATTGCCGGTCAGATCGGACCGCCCTGGAGGCGGGGGTGTTCGAGTCGATGGCGACGTGGTCGAGAGGCACGAGCGCGGCGTTGATGACGAGCACGCGCCGTCCACCGTCCACGCACCGATACCTGTCGGACAGTCCGCAGATCGTGGTGTTGTACTGGTCGTGGCTGCGCATGGTCTGAAGGACCGGTCGTCCTTCGGGGACCGGTACCCACTGCAGCTCGTTCACCGCGAACCGCGCTTTGCCGCTTGCGGTTTCGAACCGGTGCTCATCACGGGGTGCGGGGAGGACGAACCCGTCGGGTTGCCGTACCCGAGCGTTGAAGTCGGGTTTCAGGCCAGGTGGACCACCGACATCGAATGCTCGACGGGGACCAGCTGGCGCTGCCCTTTCCGCACGTCTCGGTCCGTGCGGTCCAGCGACGGCAGGACGAGCGCGGCGCGCCCGTCTCGTATGCCCCGGATCGAGTCGACGGCGTCGAGTCCGTGACGGCGGGGTGAGCGGATGCCGAACTCGGTGTCGAGCGCATCGAGGAAGGCGTCCGGCATCTTCTCCCAGATAGCCACCGTCCGGTCGCCCTGCACGTTGGAGTGCCCGCGCACGGGACACACGCCGGGCGAACTGTGCTGCACCTTCCCCGGATGCAGCGCGGCGGCCCGGCAGATCGACCTCGACCACACCCGGCCGTTCGACCATCAGTAACCCCCGACGCGCCGAACACTGGTGGAACCAAGCCAACCCACCACCGTCATCCGTTTGCCGAAGCAGACGGACTGACGCGACCCGCAAAACCGCCATTGTGCACCTGTTTTGTGAAAATTCGCACCCACCGTTTCCCAGGACACATTTTCTGTGCCACACTTGTCGAGCGGTCATCAGTTTTGGTGGCTGCTGAACTGAAGAAAGAAGTACAGCAGTATGGCACAGGGAACCGTCAAGTGGTTCAACGGCGAAAAGGGCTTCGGCTTCATCGCACCCGACGACCAGGGCGCAGATGTCTTCGTCCACTACTCCTCCATCACCGGTAGCGGCTTCCGCAACCTCGAGGAGAACCAGCGCGTCGAATTCGACGTCGAGCAGGGAGCCAAGGGCCCCCAGGCAACCAACGTCAGCGCGCTCTAAGCACACCTGACTTCACGAAGCGCCTCATCCGACTCCGGTCAGATGGGGCGTTTCGTCGTTTCCGGGACATGATCACCACCGCCGTCGATGGCGCTCCCGATATCTGATAACCTCCGTTTCCAGATTTGGGGGATGTGCCGGACGAAGGATGGCGATCATGACACTCGACGAACACTCGCTTCTGTGGCGCTATGCCGGTGACCGCCGATTCGTGATGTCGATCTGCCGCGCGGTGTCGTTGCAGATGCTCCATCCCTCGATCGCATCCGCCACCCACGAGTTCTCGATGGTCTCCAACCGCGTGTTCATCCACAAGAAGCGGACCGCGCCATGCATCGTCAGGTCCGCCTACGAAGACGACTTCGACGCCGTACGCTTGATCCGCTACAGCCACGACCACTTTCACGGCCACCGACCTGATGGGCAGAGGTATCACGCACTCAACCCCGACGTCTTCTTCTTCGAGCATGCCACCTATGTCGACGCCCTGTTCACCTGTGTGGACGTGTTCTTCGGCGGACTCGGAGCCGACGACCGCGAGAAGCTGTATGCCGAGACCTGCGAATGGTACGGGCGCCTCGGCATCTCGGCGCGCGCGATGCCGGCGACGCTGCACGAGTTCGACGAGTACTTCGACGACGCTCTCGCCACTCAGCTGGACCCCGACCCCGGCATGGGCTGGTACCGCACACAGCTCCTCCGCCCGGACTACTGGCTGTTTCGCAACCTCCCCTCCGGGGCGGTCCGTGCGATCCAACATCCAGTGGCGGCAACGCATCTCGGGATAACCGTATCGGCGGCCGATCGGCGGTCGCTGGCGCGCACCGCGACGATCCTCTCAGCTGTGGATGCCGTCGCACCAGCGCGGAACATCTGGCCCGTCGAGGTCCGCGAGAAGGTCCTCGCCGCGCGGCGGACCCGCTGAGAGCACCTGGGATCTGCGTCTTCTCCTACCGCAGCGCGCGCGGCAACCGTGACACGGGGACGACGACGGTTCCCTCGATGGTTGCGGACGACAGTATTCCGACGACCTGCCCACGACTGTTCCGAACACCAGCACCACTGTCTCCCGACTCCGACCGAAGACTCGTCTGAATCGAATACGAGTCGTGGCTCGTCAGGAACGGCGGCGTGAGTGAGACGCCGTGCGAAGTGCGCAGCACCTCGGCTGGGTCGGTGACCTTGCCCGTTCCATAGCCCGTGGTGATCCCCGACTTCCAGACCAGTTGACCCCGGTGGAACTTCGCATCCCAGTTCACCGCGTCGATCCGGGCGGACACACGCGGCGCCAGGCGGATCACCGCGATGTCGAGTTGTCGCGCGATGCGGTTGGCGGTGATCGTCCCGATTCGGTGTCCCTTCTGGTCGTACACCGGCCTACCGACGTCGCCGCAGTGCCCCGCGGTCAGCGCCTTCGTTCGAGAGATCACCGCGCCGAGAGTGCAACTGTTCGCTGTGACCAGGGTGTCGTCGATGCTGACCGCCATCCCCGACGTCACGGTGAGCACCGCGGCATCCGCCACGACAGCGGGCGCTGCGAACAGCGCCGTCGATGCCCCCAACGCCAACAACACGCGCGACCGAATCCCCATGTTTCCCTCCCCAGGCAGCGTGAACAGCCTAACCGTGCCGGCGACGGGCGGCGCGACCCCGTCGCGACTGCTGCCGCCGCCTGCCGCGGTCGCCGAAACCCGCACCGCCCGATGTAGGCCACGTCACAATGAGGTATGCGGCCGGTTCGCCCGGCGGCTATCCCCTGTGGGGACGACGGGACGTGCGAGACACCGGGGCAGGAAGCAAACCGGCGCGGTGTCGATGATGAGACGTGAGGGTGATGCAGATGTCCGATCCCGTTCTGGTCCTGACGAAGGCCCGCACGTCGTGCGAGATGCGAGCGGTCACCGATTGGGCGGCGAAGGCCTACCCGGATGCCGAGATCCGTCAAGGTGCCGACGTCGACTTCGATGCACTCTCGCCCAGCACGCTGCTCGTACCCGTCCGGCCGGTCTGGCTGCCTGCGGTCCGCCAGGGTGAGCGGCGGGTCACGCTCGGCGACGTGCTGGTGCTGTCGAATCCCCGGCGCCCCCTCGGACTCATGCAGCCCATCATCCGCAGGCGCCGTCCGGACGCCCTGCGCGTGGTGGCGGGGGAACCGGCCACGATCGCCGAACTTCGCGAACGGCAAGCTCGCGACCAGGCCGAGGGCGAGCCTTTCGACCAGTTCGTCCGACTCCAGGCATCGGTGTCGGCCGAACGCGCGGAACGTCAGATCGTCGGCGACCGATACAAGGTCCCCCGGCTGGTGGCCGAACAGATCAGCAGCTCGGCGCGGTTCCAGAGCGGGGCGGCCAAGCTCGCCGCCGAACTGGGCCGACCGACCGATGCGGTGGTCTCCGAGGCAATCGACAAGCTCTCGGGTTTCGTCGCCACCCAGAGCAGGCTGATGGACGACATCTTCTCCGCGACGTTCAACAGGCTCCACGAACGCGCGTGGAACGTCACGGTCGACGTCGACACCCTGAACTCGCTACGGACGCTGAACAAGTCGACCGGCCTGATCTTCCTGCCCTCTCACCGTTCCTACGTCGACCCATTGGTGCTGGCGAAGGTTCTGCGTAACAACGACTTTCCACCGAATCTCGTACTCGGGGGCAACAACTTGTCGTTCTGGCCGGTGGGACCGATCGCCCGTCGCGCGGGGATGATCTTCATCCGCCGCAAGTTCGGTTCGGACCCGGTCTACAAATTCGCGATGCGGTCCTATCTGGCCTACATCATCGAGAAGCGGTTCAACCTGGAGTGGTACATCGAGGGTGGTCGCAGCCGAACGGGAAAGCTGCGCAAGCCGATGCTCGGGCTCCTGAACTACGTCGTCGACGCGGTGGGGCAGCTCGACGGCGTCGATGTGTCGATCGTGCCGACGTCGATCGTCTACGACCAGCTGCAGGAGGTCGGCGCGATTGCCGCGGAGGACGCGGGCGGGGTCAAGAAACCCGAGGGCGTCGGCTGGCTGCTGCGCTATGCCAAGGCGCAGCGCAGCTACCTCGGCGACGCGCGAGTCCGTTTCGGCACACCGATCTCGCTGCGGGAGGCGCTGGACGAAGCGGGTGAAGGGCCGGCACGTCTGGAGAAGGTCGCCTTCCGTGTGATGGACGAGATCAACGCGGCCACGCCGATCACGGCGACCTCCCTGGTCGGCTTCGCAGCACTCGGCGCACGGGATCGCGCGTACACCCTCCCCGAGATCGAGGCCGTACTCGCTCCCCTGCTCGACTACATCGAACGTCGCGGACTGCCCGGCCCCGATCCCGCGCTGTGCCGCGGCGTCGGGCTCGTGCGAACTCTGCGAGTGCTGGCCGGGAACGGCGTGGTGACCTGTTACGACGGTGGTTCCGAACAGGTCTGGTCGGTGGTTCCCGAGAATCGGGCCGTCGCCGCCTACTACCGCAACGGCGCGCTGCACCATTTCGTCGACCGCGCGATCGTCGAGATGGGGTTGCTCGCACTGGCCGAGGGCGAGGTGAAGGCCGGGAGCACGCCGATTCGGAGCAACCACGTCGGTTCCCCGCCGGCTCCGGATGAGAATCTTCTGACCGCGGCCCAGCGCGAGGCCCTCCGTATCCGGGATCTCCTCAAGTTCGAGTTCTTCTTCCCGCCCAAGACCGAGTTCCTCCATCGCCTCGGTATCGAACTCGATCTCCTGGCTCCCGGCTGGCGTGCGGTCACCCCCAGCCAGGAATGGACCTACGAGGTGCTGCACGGTCACACCGGAGCACTTCTCGCGCGGCGCACGCTGCAACCGTTCTTCGACGCCCAGCTGGTGGTCGCGACCAAGCTGGTGGAGCTGGGCAACACCGCCGAGGAGAAGGATGCCCTGATCGCCGACTGCCTGGGTCTCGGACGGCAACTGGCACTGCAGGCCGTTCTTCGTAGCAAGGACTCGGTGTCCAAGGATCTCTACGACGGGGCCTACCGCCTCGCCGACAACCGCGGTCTGATCCACGGCGAGGAGGTCGTGGATCTGCGGGCCGCCCGCCAGGACTGGCTCGACGAGGTCGAACTGATGCGGGATCGCCTGGCGCGTATCGCGGCGATCGAGGACCTACAGCCGGTCGGCGTGCGGGAGGAGGAGTGATGAGCGCCTTCACCGATCGCATGCGGGCGATCCGTTCCGCGCCGACGGGGAAGAAGGTCGCCGCGCTCTTCGACTACGACGGCACGCTGATCGAGGGTTTCTCCGCTGCCGCGATCATGCGGGCGCGGTTGCGCAGTATGGAGTTCGGGTTCGGGGAACTCGCCGACTTCCTGTTGATCGGTCTGCGCGGCGTCGTGTCGGAGCAGGACTACGCCGAGGTTCTCGCGGCCACGAGACCGACGTTCGCGGGTAAGACATATGCGGAGCTGATCGCCTTCGGCGAGCACCTCTTCAAGTACGAGACCGCGGCCAAGCTACGTCCCCAGATGTGGCAGATCTTGCGTGCCCATCGGGAGATGGGGCACACCATCGTGATCGCGTCGTCGGCCACGCGATTCCAGATCGAGCCGATCGCCCGCGAGATCGGAGCGGACTTCGCGCTCGCCACCGACGTGGAGGTCGTCGACGGCGTGGTCACCGGAAACGTCAAGGGACGTCCGCTGTGGGGACCGGGCAAGGCGGCGGCTGTCCGAGAGTTGGCGCGCGCGAACGGCATCGATCTCGACGCGTCCTTTGCCTACAGCGACGGCAACGAAGACATCCCCTACCTCGAGTCCGTGGGAAATCCGGCGGCCGTATCGCCGCGCCGAATCCTGCGCGCCGAGGCGGAGTCCCGCGGTTGGCCGATCATCGATCTGAAGAACCCCACGTACAACCGCTTCGGGATGCTGGCCCGGACCGGTGCGTTCTACGCGTCGTTCGTCGGCGCGGCCGCCGTGGGCGCGGCCGCGGGGGTGGTACGCCGCGATCCGCACGCCCTCGTCAAAGCGCTCCCCACCGGTAACGACGTCGGATTGTCCTTGGCCGGCGTTCATGTCCAGGTGCTCGACGGTGGCGAATACCTGTTCTCGGACCGGCCGTGCGTCTTCCTGTTCAATCACCAGTCGAAGCTGGACCTCCCGGTCATGATCAACCTGGTCCGGTCGGATGCGACCGGCGTGGCCAAGAAGGAGGTGCAGCGGGTACCGGTCCTCGGCGAGATCCTGCGCCAGGCGGGACTGGTCTTCATCGACCGCACCAACCGGGGCAAGGCCATCGAACAACTGGCACCGGCCGTGAAGGCACTGCGCGATGACGGCATGTCGCTGATCGTCGCGCCGGAGGGCACCCGGTCACCGACCCCGCGGATCGGGAGATTCAAGAAGGGTCCGTTCCACATCGCCATGCAGGCCGGCGTGCCGATCGTCCCGGTGGTGTTGCGCAACACCGGTGAATTGATGTGGCGCGGTGCGCAACTCATCAGACCGGGGACCGTCGAGGTGATGGTCCTGCCACCCGTCGACACCAGCGAGTGGACCGCCGACGAGATCGGTACCCGCGCCGAGGAGGTGCGGCAGATGTATATCACGGCACTCGCCGACTGGCCGCTGGAGTCGTTCGTCGACGACTCGGTGGAGTCGCTGCGCAGACAACCGGAGGAAGACCGATGAGCGACGACCCCGATCTGGCAGAGGGCCTGGACCGGCCCCTCGACTGGGCAAGCGACCCCCACATGAGTTCGGTGGACACCATCATGTGGCGCGGTGACACCGACCGTCGTATGCGCGGCACGATCTGCATGCTGGAGATCTACGACTGCGACCCGGACTGGGATCGCCTGGTCGCCGCCCACGAGTGGGCGAGTCGGATGGCTCCGCGCTTCCGCCAGCGGGTCGTCGACTCCCCCTTCGGCACCGGAACACCCAGTTGGGCGGTCGATCCCGACTTCGACCTGCACTACCACCTGCGTCGGATCCGGCTGGGCGGCGACGGCAGCATGCGAGAACTGCTGACCACCTGCGAACAGCTCGCGATGACCGCACTCGACGCCGCCCGTCCGCCGTGGGAGGGCACGCTGATCGAGGGTTTGCCCGACGGCAAGGCCGCGTACTTCCTGAAGGCGCACCATGCACTCACCGACGGTCTGGGCGCGATCATCGGCCTGGCACAACTGCATTCGCCGACGCGTGAACACAATCCGAGGAAGCCGCAGCCCCCGAGCCCCGACCCGGTGAACATCACGCCGCTCGATCTGCTCCAACGGCAGATCGCCGAGGAGGTCCGACGGGTCCCGCATCGCATCGACACCACCTTCCGCGGCATACGCGCGCTGGCGAATCCGCGTCAGGCGCTGAGCACCGCTCTGCGCTATGGCCGTTCGGTCCCGAGGGTCGCCGGTCTGGTGAGCCCGCCCGGATCACCGCTGTTGGCTCACCGCAGTCTGTCGTGGCGGTTCAGCGCCTTCGAGGTGCCGTTTCCGGACTTGAAGGCGGCCGCGACCGCTGCCCGATCGTCGGTCAACGACGTCTACCTCGCCGGACTCATCGGCGGGTTCCGGCTCTACCACGAGAAGATGGGTTCACCTGTGGACACGATGCCGGTGGCGATTCCCATCTCGGTGCGGCGTCCCGAAGATCCCGCGGGCGGAAACCGGATCGCGGTGGGCCGCCTGGCCGCGCCGGTCGGTATCGCCGACCCCTTCGAGCGCGTGCTCACCATCCGCGAGCAGGTGCGTCAGGCCCGTCATGAACCGGCGGTCGACATCTTCAACACCCTCGGATCGGTGATGGCGTGGCTACCCGGCACGGTTCTCATGCGCTTCAGTGGCACGACGAGCCAGAACGACCTGCAGGCCAGCAACGTCCCCGGAATCCCCTGGGACACCTACGTCGCCGGTGCGAAGGTCGAGCGCATGTTCCCGTTCGGCCCGCTCCCGGGCTGCGCCATGATGGCCACCATGATCACCCACAACGGAATCGCCTGCCTCGGAATCAACTCCGACGGTGCCGCGGTGACGGATCAGGAACTCTTCGCCGACTGCCTGGTCGCCGGATTCGGCGAGGTGCTCGCACTGGCGGCGGACGACGACGCGGTGCCCGGGGAACTGAAGCGCGTGGTGTGAGACTCCAACTCACAGACCTCATTTCGACGTTGCGACTTCGATCGAGGTCGCAACGTCGAAATGAGCTCTGGCAGTGTGGCGACGATGGGGCGCGCTGATGAACACGGTGATGCTGATCCTCGTCCTCGCCACCGGGGTGATCGCATCGGCGTGCGCGATCATGGCGGCCTTCATCTACCTGCGCCGAGGGCGCGATCCGCTGACCGCCGATCGCGGTGCCCGCCGATGGCTGGTCGCCACCGCGATCTTCGGGATCAGCGCCATCGTGCTGCGGTTCGTGTGGTTGTTGATGCTCTGAATGTTCCTGATTCAAGCCCCGGAAGCAGCCCTCAATCAGTCGACATCGCACCCAATGCGGGGGTTTGTTGGTGACGCGATGTTAGCTTGGCAGGCTTCAGATGTGGGCTACCATCGCGGCTTGGAAAGTATCGGCCACGATGGTCATAACATTTCCGGTCAGCTCGATATGCGACTCCACATCGAGCGCCTCAAGGTTTGGCGAATTGCCGTGCGCAACAGCATGACGCCAACCCACCAGCTCGTGCTGAATTCTATTCCGATGTCGCAGCAGCGACGAGGTGTCAAACCCAAGAATCAAGAAATTCTCGGTCAGCTTATCCCAATCTAGGTTGGAGCGCGACTTGACCGACTTCCGATCAAAAGCGTCAAACTTCGCGGTCAAGGTCGTACGAAGGCTAGTAACAAACTCGCGTCGGGCAGCCCTAGAATGATTCCGACTCCGCAACACTTCGAAGTGTCGATCGAGTGAACCCACCATCATCTCCCAAGCAACATCCGTCACAGTCTTGTCCGACGCACGCAAAAAATCGCAGTAGTTGTCAACGCACTCGTTGTAGAAGCCTTCCCAGTGTGAATAGCAGAGAACAACGATCGCTTTCGAACGAACACCGAATGGATCCGCGACGCCAGACCACGTACCAAGGAGCAACTTAGTGTCAGAAAGCTCGCGCACTCGACGCGAACGCGAAGCGTCAATAGCGCCGAAGTAGTCGTCAATCATCGGCATTTTGCGACGGGTCGAACCACTTCTCGCCAAAGGGAACACTCTTCTGAATTCTTGTTGTTCCCCGCGTGCCGGCGCTACTAAGTTCCCTCACTATTCCTTGTCTCCAGAATTCAGCGATCCGCGACTCAATAAAACTGTTCGGATTCGGCTTCTTTAGGATCTTCTCCTTGTTCTTCGCAATTCCTACCGCGACAACCTCAAGGGCGCGGAGGGTGAATCTGCGGTTGATTCCTTCGATCTTTTCACTAGGCGACTCGGGTGGGAGTAGGCTTCCGGACCCGATTGCATAGAGCGTCGAGATCACCCACCTGGCTGTATCAATCGCGGCTTCCTGATCGCCTTTTTCAATAACAGTAATTATTCCGCTGCTCAGGTACTCTTCGATATCCATGGAGGGGTCAAACTCGATAAAAGTATGCACAATAAGCCTGACCAAATATTCAAGATCACGTTGCTTCTTATGCTGGTCAGGCGTAACAGCAAACAGCTCTTCGAAGTCTGATGAGCTCGACAGATCCTTCAGCTCCTGAGTGAAGCTGTGGTCAGCAAGCACCATCGAACAGGTACGAACTTCTTGCTCATTCGCATACGCCCCGCCGCGGTTGAGCCGCTGGAACAGATCGTACTTTGTCTTTGGGTCGCTCGGATGCTTTAGTATCTCAAAGTCGAGGCGTGCACGTCGAAAGAACAACTGTAGCGACTTATCCAGCTCAACTTCTTCGTCGGCTTCCGTCCGCCACACCACACTGCTGAGGCTAGGCAGATACTTGGTAGCTGCGAGCGTGCTCCTCCTTCTGACCGTCGGATCGTCGGGATCGCGAAGCACTCCCATAAATTCCAGAATTGTAGATATTCGCTGGAGTCCGTCGACTAGCTCCCAGCCACCATCTTCGTTTTCGAATACGAATATTGGAGGAACAGGAATTCCTATTAATATGGATTCGACAAAGTTGGACTTCTTCTCTTGACTCCATCGATGAAGGCGTTGAAATTCCGGCAGGATATTCAGCTCTTCTTCGGAATACATTGTGGCAACTTCACCAATGGTGATCTGGACGCGATCTGTATTCACAGCTCGTTTTGCACGATCAACTTCAGCCTTGAGCATGGGGACCTCCTTGAGTCTCGACAGCGATCTAACCACTACCTCCACGCGTCTTGGTCCGATGGGCACTCCCTGCGCCGCCGGATGCAAGTCGGCGTCGTCTTACCACGCCCGTCCGCCTCACCACCGCTTTTGTCCGGGCCGGTCGACAGCACCGCGTGATTACGCTCTGGCGACCAACTGCTCCAGCAACGGCCTCTTGACGTCGGACATGAGCCGCGTCCCCTCGCGAAGGTTGCACCGCGCTGGGTAGCCGACTAATCGGATGCCATCGTCACCGCTTTCATCGTCGCCAAGACTGCTCCTTCTCGTTATCGTGCGGCGCGATCCATAGGACGGTTTAACTCGCCTGGACGCACATACCAGCCACGATGCCACGCACACTCATATCACCGCCCTGCCCGCCGACGGCGGAGGCGGTGGTAGTTGTGCCCGCGTAGCACGTCAGCGCACCGGAAGTACGGCTCCTCTTGCACCCAGTTGAACCCACGACTCCGTAGCGTCAACGCGTCGTGGTCCATACGGTGCGCGACGATCGAGGTCGGAGTTGCGTCGAGCTCGCCGGACAGCACCAGAGTGTCGTCGTCGGGGCGCTCGATGACCAGCGAGGCTAGCGGCTGTTGCATCTGCAGTGTCTCGTCGGCGATGTCGGCCGGCACCGGCACCAGCGCACCGTCCATCATCTGCAAGGTCGTCGCTCCGCCGGTGTCGAAAACGATTCGTTGCCAGCGCTTCTCGTCGGTCGTGAGCGGGGGAAGCAGAGTTCCGTCCACGCGGAAGTCCTCCACCGACCAGATGCCGTACAGTTCCGGTTTCGGTGCCCCGGCACCGTATTCCTGGTACCCGGTCCAGCTGATCTGAGCTGCTCCGATTGCAACCCAGACGCCCAGCACCACCTGCATTCCCGCAGCCCACCTGTTGAAACTGGCACGCCTGAACAGTGCAGTCGGTGTCAGCGGCTTCACTGCTTGTCCGAATACAAACAGCTCCAGCAGGTCCGCACATGCGGCGCCAACAGGATGAGCGAGAGGACCACCAGGTGGAAGGACAGGATCTTGACCGGGACGTCGAAGGGCATGTTGAGGATGAACACCTAGACCATTGCGATGAGACTGATGATCGCCCCGAGTGTGGCCGTCCGGGTCCAGAACAACAGGAGGCCACCGAGTACCTCGACACTGCCGAGCAGCATCTCGTAGACCGGCGAACTCCCGACCTGTAGCCACAGCACCGACGCCGGGCTGAAGTCCCCGAACGGTTCGAGCAGTACCGTGAGCGGAGGCGGACCCATCTGCGACGGGATGAGCTTCGCGAAACCGTAGAACAGCATCTGTCCCCCGAGTGCGAGCCGCAGGAACAGCGCCGTCCAGGTCCACAGCCGTGCGTAGTCGGGACGGCGACGATCCAGAATCGACCACAGCGCGGCGACGACAAGGGCGACCACCACCATGAGGAACAGGTAGATCCAGATCGCCATCTGGTCCCCGCTCTCGGAATTCACATCGAGGATCGCGTCGACACCGAAGACGTTGCGGCCCAGCCACTCCAGGGCGGGCCCGAGCGCTTTCAGCTGCCACAGATCGCGCTGAAGAGACCGAGTCCCCCCTGCTTTCGGGCGGCCTCACCTCCGGGGTGACTCGGGGTTGACCACGACCTCGGATATGACGGATAGCATGGCGCCCATGGCAAACCGAGGGCACCCGTGACCGACTCCGCATCCCGTCGACTGTCGGCCGGCGATTATTTCGATGAGGCGATGCGGGTGCTGGAGGACTCCGGCTTCCCCGCACTGACCGCCGCCGGATTGTGTGAGCGTCTCGGCGCCACCCGCGGCTCTTTCTACCACCACTTCAAGAACTTCGACGACTTCGTGGCCAAGTTCTTGGACTACTGGGAAGAGCGCTACAGCCGCGACCTGATCGCGCGGCCCGAAGCGCCCGATCTGTGGTCACAGATCGACGAGCAGGCCAACCTGGCGATCGGGTTGCCACATGCGGCCGAGGCGGCGTTGCGCGCCTGGGCCACCGTGGAGCCACGGGTGGCGACAGCGCAGCGTCGAGTGGATGAACTGCGCCGACAGGGACTGGCAGCGTCGCTGCAACGCCACGGCATACCGGAGACACAGGCCGCGGCGTTCGCCGCCATCGCGATCGCCGCCCTGGCGGGGATCCAGGTAACCCGGCAGCCGCTCGATCAGAGCGAGATGCGCGCAATGTATTCAGAGCTCGCACGAGCACTCCGCCAAGGCGGCCCCTCCTAAAAGCCGGTTGGGGCATTGACGCAAAGAGCTAACTGAATGTACCGTCGCTCCCAACATACAGGTGTGTATGTTCCGCTCGCTCCGTGAGCGGCAGCCGCCAGGAGGGACCGGCCGATCCATGACTACGAAGGATTCCCCCGATACCGTTGAAGACCGGACAGAACTGCCGTTCGGCGGTCGGCTCGGCCGTGTGGGCCCAGACTCGCCTGCTGTCGTGTGGCTCGCCAGGCTCGGCGCGGTCTTCCTCGTTCTGGAGCTCTACATCTTCGGCCGGTGGGTGACGTCGGACAGCTTCCAACGCGTCATGCCCGGTACCGACGACGGCACCAACATGGTGTGGATCTACTTCTGGGACGGGCTGAGCATCGTCGGCAGCATCGTGTTCGTCACGTGGATCGTGCGAAAACGCATCCGCGACGGCGAGCTTCCGCCGGTGGCGATCGTGGCGATGGCGTGGATGCTCACTGCCTGGCAGGACCCGCTGGTCAACGCTCTTCGTCCGGTCTACTCCTACAACTCGCACTTCCCCAACTTCGGCACCTGGGCTGAGTTCATCCCGGGTTGGGTCGACAACGGCGGCGTGAATCCCCAGCCCATCTTCTGGTGGGTCGGGATCTATCTGTTCTTCGTGCCGCTGAACATGATGGGAGTCGACGCGTACCTGAAATGGGTGCGCAGGCACGTTCCCCGGATCAATCGAGCCGGACTGATCGCCTTCGTGATGGTGCTGATGTTCGCCCAGGACGTCATCGGCGAGCTGATCACACTCCTGCAAGGCGTGGACCGCTACGTGTGGGTCGGCGGCAGCATCTCACTCTTCCCGGGTACCGATTACCAGTTCCCGCTGTACGAGGGACTCGTATGGGGTTGCGGCATGGTCGGATTGAGCGCGTTGATCTACTGCTTCCGAGACTGGCGCGGACGCATGATCACCGACCGCGGCCTCGATCGACTCAAGATTCGCAGGGGACGTACATTCCTCCGCGTGCTCTCGCTCGGCGCCGTGTTCAACATCGCGATGCTGGTCTTCTTCCTCGGGTACAACGTGGTCAACCAGCACGCCGACACCACCCAGCCCACCGTGCCGAGTTACATCGAGAACGACATGTGCGGGCTCGGCGACAACCCCAAGTGCGTCCCGTTCTGGTCGACCACGACGCCGGCCGAGCCATCGCGCTGAGGCGCCGGGTACGGCGCGTCAGCGTAGGTTCTCACGTTCAGCTGCACATGGCCGCGTCTGACAGTCGACTATCCGGCTGTTCCCGTTCGGCCCGCTCCCCGGCTGCGCAATGATGGCCACGATGATCACGCACAACGGAACCGCCTGCCTCGGAATCAATTCCGACGGTGCCGCGGTGACAGATCAGGAGTTGTTCGCCGACTGCCTGGTCGCCGGCTTCGGCGAGGTGCCGGCACTGGCCGCCGATACGACCAGACCCCCGGGGAGTTGAAGCGAGTGGTGTGAGGCGCCAACCGGTACACCTCATTTCGACGATGCGACTTCGATCGAGGTCGCATCGTCGAAGCGACGTCTGGGTGTGTGACGACGATGGGCCGAGCTCGTGAATGCGGTGATGTTGACGCTGGTCCTCGCGACCGGAGTGATCGCGTCGGTGTGCGCACTCATGGCTGCCTACACCTACCTGCGCCGAGGACGCGATCCGTCGGCAGCCGCTCGTGGTGCCCGCCGGTGGTTGGTCGGCGTCGCGATCTTCGGGATCAGTGCCGTCGTGCTGCGGTTCGTGTGGGTACTGCTGAGTTGAAGTGGGTACAGGCCATTCGGACTCGTTCGACTGGTCCGACGATTCGACCGTCCACTCCCCGACGACGAGCTCGACGCCTGGGGAACCGATACCAGCTCGCCTGGGACCATCCGACCCGTTCGACCGCATGATCGTCGCCCAAGCCACCCGCCGCGGGCTGACCATCGCCACCGGCGATGACACCATCCGGAGCGGAACGACGGTCCCCGTCATCGACACTCGCCGGCGACCGTGACGACGATGTTCGCGCCCGGGCATCATGCCCAATCCGCCTCACCGGCGTCCCGGAACCGGGCGGCCGGACTGGCGTGACCACTGCTCGGGGTCGTCGCGCAACAAGCGTGCACGTCCTTTACGGCGGTAGCGCCAGATCTGTGCCGCGCCGAGTCCCCAGAGCAGGAACTGGGCGGCCATCGCCCAGGTGAAGGCTTCGGCGGGATAACCTTCGACGCCATCCGGGGTGCGCCAGTCGAGGATGAGACCGATCAGACCCGCGGTGACGAGGGTGGCCACAAAGCCGGCCTGATTGATGATCCCGGTGGCGGTACTGGTGCGCGAAGCCGGGTTGGATGTGCGGCCGAGATCGAAGCCGACCATCGACGCGGGACCGCCCATCCCGCAGACCACCACCAAGACGACGAGGACCCAGAAGGGTGCCTGACCCGGCCACGCCAGCACCACTGCCCAGGCGGTCGCGATGCTCGCGATCACCAGCAGAACCAACGTCGACCGGTGCCACGGCGAGCGGGTGATCAGCCACGCGAACACCGGCCCGAAGCCCATGATGGCCAACACCATGATCGTGAGCAGGAGCCCGGCCGCGCCGGCGCTCAGGTCCTGGCCCTCCACGAAGAAGGGATAGCCCCACAGGAGACCGAGGACGTTGGTGCTGAACGGAGTGGAGAAATGCATCCAGAAGCCCAGACGAGTGCCGGGATGAGACCACGACTCACCCAGGCTCTGCCGGATACCCGCCAATCCGAGCATCGGTCCCGACACCGAGCGGGCCTCCGCAGAATCTCGGACCACCAGCAGGGTGGCCAGCAGCAACACCACGCCGAGCCCCGCGGTGGCGATATACGCGCGGGTCCATCCCCAGCCGGACAACGCCCACGTCATCGGGATCGCTGCCGCCACAGCGCCCAGCTGACCGAGCACCCCGGTGAGCTGCGTCATCAACGGTATTCGACGGACCGGGAACCAGCTGGTGACCAATCGCAGGACACACACGAAGGTCATCGCGTCGCCGATCCCGACGAAGAACCGGGACGACAGAGCCCACGGATAGGTGTCGGCGAAGGCGAAGCTGAACTGCGCTACCGTGAGAATTAGTGTGCCGGTAAGCAATACACGACGCGGCCCGAACCGATCGACCAGAAGTCCCACCGGAACCTGCATCAGGGCATAGACCAGCAGCTGCAACACGACGAAGGTCGACAGCTGCGACGCGGTGATGTCGAAGCGTTCCGCCGCCAGCAAACCGGCCACAGCGAGCGAGGACCGCTGCAGGACCGCGACGAAGTAGACCGTGAGACCCACCAGCCAAATGGCCATCGCCTGGGTCGAGCGCGAGGGTGCGGTCATCGTCGGGGGCCGGAGACCGATCGGGCGGACAAGAATCCTTCGTTCACCTAACCCATTGTCGGGGGTAGGCCCATAGCGCCGTCCAGAGACCTACGCGCGTCCGGTTTCGACGCACACTGACCGGGCGTCGACCGGAAGACATCGTTTCGACGCCGCGACCTCAATCGAAGTCGCGCGACCGAGATGACGTCGAGCAGTCACGCGTCGGATGACCGCCGCCTACGTGCCCGATCCACTCGTTCCGTTGTCACGACTTCGATGGCGGCGACAGAGTTCCTGAACTGCTTACCCAGGACGCGGGAGCCCACGGCTCCGAGCACGCCCGCGAGGAGCCGGCCCTTGAGGTTCTTCCCGACCTGGTCCGAAGTCGGTGAGTCCTGCAAGAAACTGCTCGGGCGTCACGGTGGTCGTCTCGTGCATGTGGCTCGTGGTCACGGCATGTACCTCGACAAGTTGGAGATCCGCCCCGTCCATCGGCGCACTACCCCCGCGCCATGTCCACGAACCGGTTGGGATGCAACTGGTGCGCGACGGCGTTCGTCGCGCACTGTCAGCGACGAGCACTGCAGCACCAGATGGCCATTGCGTAAGTCGAGCGCGATGGTGCTGCCATCGTCGGAGACCTACCCCGAGGACCGAAGGCGGTTCATTGTGTGCTGCTCGGTCATCCAGTGCCGATCGATCTGCTGTACGAAGTCCGGACGGACGAGCTTCGCACGCCGCTGCGGCCCGGTGGAGGCCGCAGAGCGAGCGACAACACCCTCCATCTGCTCATGCCCCACCCGGCTCCGCTGTATCAACCCCGTCAATGTGTCCAAGGTGAAGTCTCCGACAGCGAGGAACGGGACGGTGAACAGGCCGACCTCGTCGGCAAAGGCATCGCGCATCTCTGGGTCCCAGAATCGTCCGGCCGTCTTCTCGTAGACGTCGAATATCAGAAACCAGTCGGGCAGTTGGTCATAGCTGACGCTGTGCGTGATCGCGCACCACTCGCCGAAGAGGACGAGTTCGGTGCCGAGCGCGCTGGCGAGTCGTCGTCGACGAGGCTCGATCCAGGTGGACAGTCCGCGGAAGTGGCGGCCGCCGGGCTGGACATAGCTGCCGCGCGCCTGAAACAGCAAACCGTCTTCGCCGCCCGAGATACCGAGATTCTGTCCGTCGATCTTCTCTTCGACGTGCAACGGACCGGACAGAAACTCGTCCCGCTCTGCTTCGTCCAGCACCTTGTCGTCGCGCACGTCGACACCCCGCGGCCGGACGAGGTACGGGGTCGACGGGAATCGCACGAAGTCGGTCACGGCGCGTCGCACCCGAACTTCGCACGGTAGGCGGCGCGGATCGACGGTTCGTGGACGTACTCGACACGCACACCGTGGCGACTCAGCACCTCGCCCCAGTTGAGCCATTTGGTGTCAGTGGCCTGCAGGACGGGGACACCGGCGACTTTCGCCGCCGCGACCAACTTGCGGTCCGACGGGTCGATCTCGGCATCGTCACCACCGAGCACCGCGTAGCTGTTCGGCGTGGTCGTATCGGGTTCGATGTCTGGTCGCACCGCTTCGTCCCAGCTGTGGCGATTGTCGTAGACGTACTTGGCGAAAGCATCACCCAAGGTGGGTTGTCCACCGCGACTGAGCTGGTGGAAGTACTCTTCGATGATTTCGCCGAGTTCATCGGTGACAACAGGAAGCCCGTTCTCGATGATCTCCTCGAGAATCTCCTCGCACGCCTCGACGAGTGCGATCGGCCGGTCGTCGGGAAACTTGACGACGAGCGGCACGTTGGTGTCGATCACTTTGCTCATGTGGACCGGCCTTGGCGTCGACGTCGAGCACTTCGTGACTGGGCGACCAGATCTGCCGCGGGGTCGCCGAAGAAGTTCGCGGGCCAGTTCCGCACGTTCCCGTACTCGTCGACGTCGAGCGCCTCGATGGTCGACCCCCGTTCGTCGAAGTTCACGGTGTAGCACCGCACATCGGCAGCGTCGACTTCTCCCTCGGCGATCCGACGGAGGAGACGCCGCAACAGGTGTTCGGAGTGGGATTCGACGATGAACTGCGTGCTGCGCGGCTTCCCGTTCTCACGAGCCGATGTCGCAGCGAGGAACAGGTCCGCGAGCCCGGCCTGCACGGATGGGTGAAGGTGGATCTCCGGTTGCTCCACGACAACCGTCGAACCGGGGGCGGAGTAGAACGCCTCCACGAGCACCGGAAGCACCTGCGAGACGCCGAACCCGACATCGGTGAGCAGAACTTCCCGACTACTGCCCGGCGTCGTCACTCGAACCTCGTACTCGTCACGACCGGCTCCGATCGGAGTCACCGCGAAGCTCTCGATCACCCCCAGCGTTCTCAGCCACTCGGCGACCAGTACTTGAAGGTGCTTCGTCTCCTGCTCGGGGTCGAAGTTGTACCGCCGGGACTGGCCGGCCAACAATGCATCGACCGTGTACTCACCGCTCCAGCCAACGTGGCTGACCTCTTCTCCGGACCATCGATACGTCCGACGGGGTTGTTTCCGCAACGGCCCGAGGTAGTTGACCGCCAACAACTGCTCCTCGAGCGCCAGCGTGAGATCTGCGGCGAAGTCGAGGAACTGATAACGAGTCGGTAGGTCATCGGGGAACGCATGGAAGTGGGAGGGAGCCGACACCGGCCACTGTCGTCCGAGGGTCCTGACCAGTTCGATGCCTTCGGCATGAACGGAGTAGTCTCCGCTGCCGGCGTCACGCGCACTTCCCAGCGACAACGTGTCGCCGGAGTCGCTCGAGGTGAGGCGATACTCGTAGCTGTCGACGTGCAAACGCGGTGGTGTCTCAGAAGTTGCACTGATCGCCGCACGAAATCCCATGTCGGTGCCATGGAATCTGGTTCGACTGTGTTCGTGATCCACGGTCAGCGGACGATCACGCCGCCAATCGAACTCAAAGGCCAAGGGCGCCTCGATGTTTCCGTTGCGCAGCACACTCGCGTACGCACCGAGATCGACGGGTGTCCGGTCGTCCCCGGTGTGGAGGACCCGTCGGCGGTCCGGCGATTCGACTGTCTGCTGAAGCATGAGCAGGAACTGGTGCAGGCTCGACTTCCCCGACGAGTTGGCTCCGAACAGCACGGTCAACGGGGCCAGCTCGATGTCGCCCGTGTCCTCCCATGCCTTGAAGTTCTTCAGCCGTAATCGGGTGAACACGCCATTCCCTTCCTTCGCGAGCACTCTGCGTTCAGCGCAGTCACCTCCGCGGCCGCCCATCGCCGTGGAGAGTGCCGGCCAGCTCTCGAGAGAGTCGGTGAACCTCCGAGTTGCGGTGAGCAGAGTACCAATTCTGGACGCCTTGTTCGTCCAGGCAGCGGCTTTCTCTGGCTGCGGGTGTGGCCGAACCGCGTCGCCTTCGCTTCGCTCTACTTCGGCAGTCGCCGCGTCAACCCCGCGCCATGTCCACGAACCGGCTGAGATGCAGCTGGTGCGCGACGGTGATCGTGGCGGTCGGGCCGTTACGGTGCTTACCGACGATGATGTCGGCCTCACCGGCGCGCGGGTCGTCGCGCTCGATCGAGTCGGGGCGGTGCAGCAGGATGACCATGTCGGCGTCCTGCTCCAGTGAGCCGGACTCACGAAGGTCCGAGACCTGCGGCTTCTTGTCGGTACGTTGCTCGGGACCACGGTTCAGCTGACTGATCGCGATCACCGGAACCTCGAGTTCCTTCGCCAGTAGCTTGAGCTGACGGGAGAACTCCGAGACCTCTTGCTGACGCGACTCGACCTTCTTACCCGAGGTCATCAGCTGCATGTAGTCCACCGCAACGACTTTCAGATCGTGACGCTGCTTGAGACGACGCGCCTTGGCGCGGATCTCCATCATCGTCAGGTTCGGCGAGTCGTCGATGAAGAACGGCGCATCCGAGATCTCGCCCATACGACGAGCCAACCGGGTCCAGTCGTCGTCGCTCATGGTGCCGGCACGCATGTCGGCCAGCTTGACCTTCGCCTCCGCCGACAGCAGACGCATGACGATCTCGGTTTTACTCATTTCCAGCGAGAACATGGCTGCGGTGAGGCCGTGTCCGATCGCCGCGGACCGCAGGAAGTCCATGGCCAGCGTGGAGTTGTGTGTGGGGACCATCGCCTCGCCGGCGAGGTAGAGGTGTTCGTCGTTGTCGACCTCGACGCAGCGCACCGGCACCGAGTCGACCGGCCGCACCGCGACGACGCGGCGAACACCGGCATTACGACGAAGTTCCTTGTGCCGCAATGCCTTGTGGTGGACGGTGAAGACATCCTCATCGGCGTCGACGCGCAACCAGCCCGTCGCCGAACGCTTGTAGTTGAAGCCCAGACCGGCAACGAGATCGGCCACGACCCCGGTCATGTGCCGGGTCGCGGCGGGCACGGTGATCCACCCGTCGTCGTCGACGGTGGCACGCGCGTCGAGGAGGCCGGCCAACAGCGCGCGACGCTGAGCGATCGACCCGCGCAGGTACTCGTAGGGGATGCGACCACCCAGGTCGGCCATCAACGTCATGACGTCGACGGGACCTTCCGCGTCGATACGCATGCTGATCTCGGGATCGTCGAACGCCATTCCCGCGAGCGCGGCGACGGTGTACGGCCCATAGGCAAAACGCTTGCGCGGCAACTCGAGTGGCGCGGTGTTGCGGATGACGGCACATCCGACGTGGGCGCGCAGACCCGCCGTGGTGACGACCTGACGCTCGCCGTCGATCTCGGCCGCCCACTGATGCTGCTCGTCGGCGACCAGCACGGCACCGTCGTTGAATTCGACCTCGTAGCAGGGACGCTCGGTCATGACGTCGGTCGCCGCAACCACCGTCGTCGGCCGGCCGTGGGCGTCGAGTAGCTGGTCGCCGACCCCGACCTTGCCCATCGTCGTCCAGCCGGTGGGCGTGGGCAGCGGGGTGTCGAGGGCGAGCGCCTTGCCGACGCCCGGTCGTGCGGCGACGATGATCATCTGGCCCGGATGCAGACCGTTGGTGAGCTTGTCGAAGTCCGCGAAGCCGGTCGGGACACCCAGCGAGATACCGCCGCGCGAGGCGATCGAGTCGATCTCGTCCATCGTCGGCTGCAGGAGCTCTTCGAGCGGGAGGTAATCCTCGGCCTGGCGGCGTTCGGTGACCTCGTACACCTCGGCCTGTGCGCGGTCGACGACCTCGGCCACGTCCTGGCCGTCGTTGCCCGCGTAGCCGTACTGCACGATGCGGGTACCGGCCGTCACCAGACGACGCAGGATGGCCTTCTCGGCCACGATCTCGGCGTAGTAGCCGGCATTGGCCGCGGTGGGCACCGTCGAGATCAGGGTGTGCAGATACGGGGCGCCGCCGATGCGCTTGAGTTCGCCCGACCGCTCCAGTTCGGCGGCAACGGTGACCGCGTCAGCCGGTTCACCCTTGCTGTAGAGGCTGAGGATCGCCTCGAACACGGCTTGATGCGCCGGCCGGTAGAAGTCGGCCGTTCGGATCTTCTCGACGACGTCGGCGACTGCGTCCTTGGACAGCAACATGCCGCCGAGTACCGACTGCTCGGCGGCGAGGTCCTGCGGGGGTTGGCGACCGAAGTCCTCGGTGGGGAGAGCGTCATCACCCCGACCCCTGTCCTGGTCGCGGTCTCCGGCGGCGGGACCGCGCCCGCGGTCATCCACAACAGCCACGCGTGTCTAACCTCTCGCAACGCTCGATCCATTCGCCCGGGGCGGATGGGTACGACCTCTGTGGTGTCGGCCCCGGTAGGCCACCTCGCGAGTCCCCGGTGTCGACGTCATGCCCTGTCACTTGATGCTTTGTCCGTCTCCATTCCTATCGGCTCGCTCCGACAAAGAGTGCTGTCGTGCGCGCGAGACGGGACCGAGACCTGAGCCGAGACATTAAGACCTCGACGCCGCCGACTCAAACCGGACTGTTAGCAAATCTGGGGAGGACTTGTGGACGAGGTGTGAGTGATCGGGGGAGCGATTGTGCAGCCGTTGTGGACAACCTGAGGAATTAGGGTGTGAACAACCCTGTTTGACCAGGTCAGCGGGCTGATTAATTTCCACAATCACGAAACTGAAAATCCTTCGGTACTCTTCGGCGCGTCGTCGTGCGGGCGTGTTGCGACCCACTGTTCAACTACGTGTGGCAAACAATTCGGTGAATTTCCCAGGTGATCTGCGTAACAGGTCCGCATACCTCCGATCAGTCGCCCGACTTATCCACAGTTAGTCGGCGAGGACACGAACGCGTGTGATGCAATGTCGATCGTGTCGCCATTGGGGTTGGGAACCGGGATCATCCGTCGAACAGTCGGTGCGCTTGCGGCGCTGACCGTCGCGGCCGGGATCGCGGTGGGAGCACCCGCGGTGAACGCAGCACCGGGTCCCACGATGCCCGTCGAATTCGATCTGTCGCGCTACCAGCCTGTCGACCCGACGACGTTCCGGTCACTCGCCTACGGTGACAACGGCCGATCGTTCTTCACCACGGGCCGCTGGATGTGCCAGATCGGCCAGGCGTACCGCTACGTGGGCTGCCAGGGTCGTCCCGCGACCGCCCCGCCCACCGCGACGGGCGCCGCCATCGCCGGCGACCAACAGGGACCGTGGTGGGTCAACCGGGAACAGACCTATCGGTTCGGATCCACGACCGGTTTCCGGCCGCCGCTCCTCGGGGTCGGCAAGCGCGTCACGATCGCCGGTGTCACCTGCACCGTGCCCCGCCGCGACGTCGTCGCCTGCCGCACCGGCGAGCGGGCGCTGATCTTCACGCCCGCGTGGCACAAGTTCTTCTTCCCGTCCTGGGACACGCTCGGACCGGGCAACAACGCCGTCGCACACAGCGCGAACCCGGCACCGCGATACCTCCCGCCCGGCCTCCAGTACTGGAATCAGCTGCCCGCCAACCCGCCTGCGCCGAAGTAGGGGACCTCGATACGCGGCGTCCTCGCTCCGCTCGGTCGTCGCTACTCGGCCGGCGGTCGGGGGGCCTCCTCGACCCGCTCGCGTCGCTACTCGGCCGGCGGTCGGAGGCGTCTCGCTGCGCTCGGTCGTCGCTACTCGGCCGGCGGTCGGGGGCGTCCTCGCTCCGCTCGGTCGTCGCTACTCGGCCGGCCGGGGCAGACACGACAAGGCCGGGTGGAATCTCTTCCACCCGGCCTTGTGAGTTCGACGCTGCGGTCAGCCGGCGGCGACGACCGCGAGCTGCACGGTCGCCGAGACCTGCGGGTGCAGGGTGACGGTGACCGGGTAGCTACCGGTGGCCTTGATGTGACCCTTGGGCAGCACGACGTTGCGCTTGTCGACAACCGGTCCGCCGGCGGTCTTGATGGCACCGGCGACGTCTGCCGCGGTGACCGAACCGAACAGCTTGCCCGAGTCGTGGGTCTTGACGTCCAGCGAGACCGCCGCGAGGCCCTCGAGGGCCTGCTTCAGCTCGTTGGCGTGCTCGAGACCGCGAACCTCGCGGGCCTCCTGCGCACGGCGGATGCCCTCGACCTGCTTCTCGGCGCCGCGGGTGGCCTTGATGGCCAGGCCGCGGGGCAGCAGGTAGTTGCGGCCGTAGCCGTCCTTGACCACGACGATGTCGCCGGCTTCGCCGAGATTCTCCACGGCGGCGGTGAGGATGAGCTTCATGTCAACTGATCCTTTCCGCTTATCGGCTGGTCGAGGTGAAGGGCAGCAGGGCCACCTCACGCGAGTTCTTGACGGCCACGGCGACGTCGCGCTGGTGCTGCACGCAGTTACCGGTCACGCGACGCGAGCGGATCTTGCCGCGGTCGGACAGGAAACGACGCAGAAGCGCGGTGTCCTTGTAGTCGATGACGGCCTTTTTGTCCTTGCAGAAGCTGCACGCCTTGGTCTTGGTGACCTTCTCGACGCGAGGCTTCCGGCTGGGCTTTGCCTTTGCCATGTGTGTATTGCTCCAGTCATGCAATCCGGGTGGCCGCCGACGGGCGGGACCCGGGAGTTATCAGAATGGTGGTTCGTCGTCCCCGCCACCGAACGATCCGCCGCTGCTGGCAGGCGCGCTGCCCCAGGGATCGTCGGCGACCTGCTGGTTCGATCCGCCGCCGCGGCTACCGCCGCCGCCACCGGATCCGAATCCACCGCCGCCACCGCCACCGCCGCGCGAGGCGCGATTGACCTTGGCGGTGGCGTAACGCAGCGAGGGGCCGATCTCGTCGACCTCGAGTTCCACGACCGTGCGTCGTTCGCCTTCTTTGGTTTCGTAGGACCGCTGCTTGAGCCGTCCCTGCACGATGACCCGGGATCCCTTGGTCAGGCTTTCGGTCACGTTCTCCGCGGCGTCGCGCCAGATGTTGCAGCGGAGGAACAGCGCTTCGCCGTCCTTCCACTCATTGGTCTGACGGTCGAACGTGCGCGGGGTGGAAGCCACCGTGAAGTTGGCAACCGCTGCTCCCGACGGCGTGAACCGCAATTCCGGGTCGGCGGTGAGGTTGCCGATGACGGTGATGACCGTGTCGCCTGCCATGTGTGTTTCCCCTCGGGTCGTTGGTGGGCACTCGCTGATCGACATGCACCGGGAGTTTCTGGGTCAACCCTAGAACCCGGTACCGACGTCTTCAGACGTTCAAGAAACCCTGTGGATTACTTCCGCAGGACCTTGGTGCGCAGAACCGACTCGTTCAGCTTCAGCTGACGGTCGAGCTCGGTAACCGTGGCGGGCTCGGCATTGAGATCGATGACGGCGTAGATGCCTTCATTGTGCTTCAGGATCTCGTAAGCAAGGCGGCGCTTGCCCCAGATGTCGACACCATCCACCGAACCGCCATCCTTGCGGACAACATTGAGGAAAGTATCGAGTGAGGGTGCGACGGTGCGCTCGTCCAGATTCGGATCGAGGATGACCATCAATTCGTAGTGACGCATAAGACCACATCACCTCCTATGGGCTAGGTCGGCCACGGACTGTCCGTGGCAGGAGGGTCGCCTGCGTCGGCAACCGGTCCAAGATACATGACCAGGACGTTCTCCCGGAAATCCGAGGTCACCGGCACCGCCCCGTCGTGGCTCGTCGCTCACGCTCCTCGCACCTCAGGGAGCAAGGGTCGGGCACGACGACCTACTCTGTTGGCCATGTCGGAGCCGCGGACCAGTACGCCTCGACGGATCACGTGGTTGTCCGGACGCGGTGAGACCGCGGTCATCGTGCTGGTGTCGTTGCTGGCGACCGCGGCGACGATGTTCTGGAGCTACCAGGTCAAGGTCCGCTGCGGTGGAGCGCCGTTCGATGCCGACGGACGCAGCGCCAACTGGCCCTCCGGCAATCCGGGCGGCATCATCCCCTGCTACTCGGACCTGATGTACCTGTGGCTCGGCCGGGACATCAACAACCACGTGTTTCCCTACATCCACGGCGGGATCGGTGGCGACGGCACGCTCTTCGGCGGCGTCGTCGAATACCCCGTGCTGTCCGGGCTGATGATGTACGTCGGGGCGATCGGCGCCCACACCGACACAGAGTTCTTCAACCAGACCGCATTGTTGTTGGCCCCCTTCGGTTTTGCGATCACTGTCATGCTGGCGCTGATGGTCCGCTGGTGGGCGCTGCTGTGGGCGGCCACTCCCCCGCTGGTCCTGTACTCCTTCCACAACTGGGAGCTGCCGGTGGTCGCGACCGCCGTCGCCGCGATCGCGGTGATGACGTGGGGTGGCTCGATCGATCGGGGCACCGGCCGACGAAGACTCCCCCTCCGGACCGCGGCCATCGTGGCCTCGGTCCTGCTCGCGATCGGCTTTTGTCTCAAGCTGTATCCCGGGATCTTCGTGCTGCCGCTGGCCGCCTATGTCCTGACCGGCGGTGCCGAGGGACTGCGGCGCGTCGGGCGCCGCGGCCTCGACTGGGTGGGTGCCGCCTGGGTTGCGGGCGCCGCGGTGGTCACCGTGGTCGCCATCCAGTTGCCGTTCATGGTCCTCGGATTCGACGGTTGGAAGGCGGCACTGACGTTCCAGGGGCGTCGGCGTGCCGACGTCGACACCAACTCCATCTGGTACTGGGGTCTGCGCTACCTCACCGGCACGACCGACACCTATCACTCGCTCGTCGGGGTCGCCTCGCCGCTGTTGATCCTTGTCACCTTCGCGGTCGCCATGTACCTCGGGTGGCGGCATTACGGCCGGATCGGCGTGTTTCCCTGGATCGGTGTCAGCGGAGCAATGCTCGCCGGGTTCATGCTGTTCCACAAAGTGCACTCGCCGCAGTACACCCTGTGGATTCTCCCGTTCTTCGTGCTGATGCGAGTGCGGTGGCAGGTCATCGCGGTGTATCTGGTCACCGACATCGCTCTGGACCTGACGATCTTCCGCCTGTTCCCGATCCGCGACGCCGGCGACCCGCTGCCCTGGTGGGTGCTCACCGGTGTCGCCGGCTCGGTCTGGGTTCACGCGTTCCTGCTCGTGTACCTGATCGGCACGCTGGTCCGCACCCCGCTGCGTGAACCACTCGCGTCGATGACGATCCGCGACGACGCGCGCGTCGATCGGCCCGACGAACAGACCGCTCGCCCCGTACCGGCGACGGACCGGGCCTGACATGAGTTCGTGGCTGGGTACCGGACCGCTCGTCGGCGATCGGGTCACGTTGCGGCCGTTGACGATCGACGACGCGCCGACACTCGCTCGGGTGGTCGGCGACCCGGACAGGTTCCGCTGGTCTCCGGGTGTGCCCATCGATCTCGCCTCCGCCCGTCGCTTCATCGAGACCGCCACCGCCGACCCCGACGCACGCGTCGCGTTCGCGGTCGTCGACAACATCGACGGCACCGTCGTCGGATCGACGAGTTTCTACGAGATCGACGAGGCCAACCGCAGCGTCTGTATCGGCTACACCTTCTACGCCGAACGCGTGCAGGGAACGACGGTCAATCCGACCGCGAAGTATCTGCTGCTGCGGCGCGCTTTCGAGGACTGCGGCGCCGTACGGATCACGTGGCACACCCACGAGCACAACACGCAGTCCCGCGCCGCGATCGCGAAACTCGGCGCCCGATTCGAAGGACTGCTTCGCAAACACCGGCGGTTCGGCGACGGATGGCGGACCACCGCGCTCTACTCGATGATCGACGACGAGTGGCCGGACGCGAAAGCCGCACTGCTACAACGGATTAGCTGACACGCCGGGCATCATGGCTCCTTCGAGTGGTCCGGATGACCATGCGTCCGGCGCTCTTCTTTCATCCGCGCCTCGTACAGATGCCGTTCCCCGTCGGTCAACTCGTTGCGCACCCGTTCCGTATGGGCCCGGAACGGGTGCCAGTACGTGTCGTCGAATTCCTCGACGACCTGAAATGTCCAGCGGCCGTTGATGACATTGCGTCCGACCATCTCTGATGCGAGGATTTCCGCAATGTCGGCGTGTCCGTCTTTACGTAGCGCGTCCACGGCCTCCCCGAGCAGAAGATCCGCATGCCCGATGAGCTGGTGGAAGCTGTAGAGGTGACCGCGGGCGCGTTCGACGTACTCGAGCGCCTCACCCACTTTTCCGACCGCCTCGGCGGTCGTATCCGGGACCTGTTCGCCACGCTCAGCCATGTCCCGACAATACCCACGCCGAGGGTGCGTCAACCTTCAAATTCGCCGACCGATGTAGCTGCCGTAGACGCGATCCTCGTCGAATCCGTCGTAGATCTCACTGACCTCACCATTGAGCGCCTGGCTGATCTTGTGACCCAACTGCCTGAATTCAAGTTGCGCCTCAGCGGATCTCGGCGCCAGGGCGGAGAGAGTGCACAACCAGCGGTGGATGATGCGCAGATCGTCGGTGGACAAGGGGCCGCGTACCCAATTCGCCTTTTCCCAGGTCTGGCGTTCCCACGCCTGCCACGGATGGTCCCATCCGCTCGGCGGCGAGATCGCGAAGAGTCCGCGCACGATGACGTCGTTGCGATCGATCCCGGTCTCCGTGCGCCAGCGGTCGACGATCCGGGAATAGGTCAAGTAGTCGGCGGCGGTCCAGACGCCGTCGCGCAGGCCCTTCCAACCGGCACGCCGCAATGATCGGCCGACCTTGGCCTCGAGCACCGGGCTCGGATGTTTCGGATCGCCGGCACCCGCGAAGTACAGGTACCACGTGAACCCGGCCGGGCCGAGCTTCTCGATGGTGTTGCCGCCCTTGTCCGGTCGCAGCATCGCGTACGCCGCGCCGGGGTCGTCGCGACTAGCCAGGGCGGCCTCCTGGAGGAGTCGGCCGAGACGTTTGCGGTCTGCGGCCACGGCGGCGATCCGCTTCTTCCCGTCTGCGTTCTGACGGCCCAGGCAGAATGCGACGACGTTCCACAACAGCGCGATTGCATCTTCCGCGGACTCGCCGGCGACGGCGCCGAGGGCGAACAGGTCTCCTCTACTGATCTTGCTGCCGTGCAGCGTGTTCGGCATGTCGAACTCGGCGAGATGGTCGATCCACCACTGCTGGTCGACCAGGACGGAATCGGTCAGGAGTTCGGTCGCGCGATCGCCGTCGGCGAGCCAGTCGATGAGGTCGTCGGGAACAGCGAGTTGTGAGGGATTCATGCTGGATTGGACGCGCCGACGCGGAGTTCGGTTCCCTCCTTCCGATACGCCAGCTCGGCCGGCGCGGTCAGCTCACGTACTCCCGGCCGAAACGGGCTCGGCCACTTCGACTTCGGCGCGCCGCCGCACGAGCCGCGACGGGAGGCGTAACCGGATGCGGTCCGGTGCGCCGTCGAGCACACCACCGGCCGGATCGTCGTACCAGCGACCGTCGTTCCCGCGCCGGACGAGGTCCTCCTGCGGATGCCAGATCTGCCAGATCACGACCGCACACAGCACGATGACCATCACTCCCCGGAGCACCACCGCGGCCGTGAACCACTGGTCGGGCAGCCAACGGCGTTCCGCATCCAGGAAGAGGCTCATCCGCGGAATCCAGATCAGCGCGTCGATCGTCATCCACGTCAGCAGCAGCCTGGTGTGTGGGATCGCGAGCACTGCCAGCGGCACCAGCCACAGCGAGTACTGCGGGCTCCACACCTTGTTGACGAGCAGGAAGCCGGCGACCGCGAGGAACGCCAGCTGCGCGACACGGGGTCGGAACGGCGCACTCAGGCCGATGAGGGCGACAGCCACCATGACGAGGACCGTCAGCCCGACCGACAGCGCGTTCAGATGGTCGATGTTCCATGTGAAACCAAGCGTGTCGGCGAGGATGCGGTAGATGGTGTCGGCGTCGGCGGACCGGTCTGCGTTGAACCGGAAGAACTCCCACCACCCGGTCGGATACGGGATCAGGATCGGGAGGTTGACCAGCAGCCACGCGGCGAGGGCTGCGGCGGCCGCGGCCCCGAACTCGCGGACTCGGCCGGTCCGCAGACACAGCGCTCCCAGTACCACCAGCAACAACGCCGGATAGAGTTTCGCCGCGGCGCCGACGCCGATCGCCACGCCCGCAATCCACGGCCGGTCCCGCGACCACGCGAGCAGCGCGACCGCGACGGCCGCGGTCGCGATGGTGTCGAAGTTGGTGAAGGCATGGACGAACACCAGCGGCGACAGCGCCGCCAGCCACACCGTCCACATCCGGGTCCGCGCAGTGAGAGCCGTCGCCCAGATGGTGACCAGCCAGAACAGTGCCAGGCCCAACGCGACGATGGTGAAGAACAGCACCACGTCGAGCGCGCCGGGGACACCCCAGTTCTCCTCGGCCCACACCCAGCCGCGCGTCAACTGCGCGGCACCGTACATGAACATCCCGGTGAGCACGGGATACTCCATGTACCGCTTGATGGTCTGGCCCTGGGAGTCCTCCTGGAACCAGAAGTCGCGGTACGGCAGCGCCCCGATGTTGAGTCGTTCCGCGCCGTACAGGCTGATGACGTCGCTGTAGCAGAGGTTGGTGAACTGTCGCTGGTCGTCCCAGTCGAGTCGCATCTCGGCGCCGGGGCGTCCGGACGAACCGCCGTCGGCCGGGGCCTGTTGCAGGCAGCCCGCCTTGCCGAACCAGCCGATGGCCAATCCGCACAGCGCGAGCGCGAACAGCACGCGTAGCGGGGTCAGGTGGCGGCTTCGGCCGATGACGGCATGCGCGCCCGCCGGTCCGCCGATGAGTGAACTCGCTTCGCGGACCGAGTTGTCGGTGCGCGTCGGGAGGACGCGTTCGGTGTCGACGCGACCGTCTCGCGCCATCGGCGCAGGGCTGTCCCAGGCAGGGTCGGCTACATCGTCGGAGTCAGCCGATACGTCCTGGTCAGCCGACCGGCGGTTCAGGGACTCCTCCGCCGTCCGCACCGCCGGGCACGTTGCCTCCGCCGTCCGGCGTGTTCCCGCCACCGGAGTCCCCACCGCCGGGCGAGTTGCCGCCACCGGAGTCGCCCCCGCCTCGGGGAGCGCCCGGGAGTGGGATGGTGACGCCGGGTGCGAGTGTCAGGTTGCCGTCGCCGCCCTGGTCGGGGATGTCGAAGGTCGGAAGGGATGGTCCCCGCGAGCGTGTGGACGGAGCGTAGGTGGTCGCCGGGGCCTCGTAGGGGATGCCGGCCACGCCGCCGATCGCCTCGGGCTCGGGGAACTCCTTGATCTCCTTGCCCTCGAGCGCGGCGTTCATCGCCGCCTTCCAGATCTGCGCGGGCAGACCACTGCCGTAGATCGACGCGCCGCTGTAGTTGGTCAGCGCCGTACCGTCGTTCGTACCGACCCAGACCGCGGTGGACAGCTGCGGGGTGTACCCGACCATCCACGCATCCTTGTTCTTTCCGGTGTCGCCGAGCTGCACCGTGCCGGTCTTGGCGGCCGACGGACGCGAGCCGAGCGACGAGTCGTAGAGCGAGTTGCCGTTGGAGTATGCCGCGATCGGCTCCAGCGCCGCGGTCACGTTGTCGGCGACTTTGGCGGGGAACACCCGCTTGCCCTCGGACTTGCGTTCGAAGAGCACCTGTCCCTCGGAGTCGACGACCTTCTGCACGAAGTACGGCTCGTGGTAGACACCGGACGCCGCGAGGGTGGCATATGCCGAGGCCATGTCGATGACGCGGGACTGGTACTGACCCAGGACGACGCCGCCCTCCGGGGAGCCGTTCGCCTCCTGGAGGGTCTTGTCGATGTTGCCGAAGGATTCGGCCACGCCGGCTCGATGCGCTGCGTCGGCGACGTCCTCGGCGCCTCGCTTGAGGTCCATCATGAGTCGGTAGTAGACGGTGTTCAGCGACATCTTCATCGCTGTTGCGAGGTTGCACGAGCCGCAGCTCTGACCCTCGGAGTTCTCGACCGTGAGTCCACCGCTGGCCTCGAAGGGTGCGGAGCTGTAGACCTTCGACAGCGGGATGTCCTGTTCGAGCGCCGCGACGAGCGCGAACACCTTGAACGACGATCCGGTCTGCAGGCCCGCCTGTGCGAGGTCCCACCCGCCGGCGTTGTCACCGCCGTAGTAACCGCGGACGGCGCCGGTCTGCGGGTCGATGGACACCGCCGATGCCAGGAGGTCGTCGGGTTCGCCGTTGAGCTGGCCGTCCGGGCATTTGTAGATCTTGTTCTTGCGGCAGGCCGCCTGGACGACGCCGTTCTGCACCTGTGGATCGATGGTGGTGCTGATCTTGAGACCACCGGTCTGCAGCTGCTTCTCGGTGATGCCGACGCTGTTGAGTTCTTCCAGCACCCGACGTTTGATCAGGCCATTGGGGCCCGGTGTCTCGTCGGTACCGCTGACCCGCGGCTTGATGGTCTTCGGGAAGACCGCGTTGTCGGCCTGCTGCTTGGTGATGGCGCCGGTGGCGACCATGCCGCTCAGCACGTAGCGCCAGCGGGCCTCGGTCGCCTCCCGGTTGTTCTCCGGGTCGTAGTACGACGGCGCGCGAATGACCCCGGCCAGCAGTGCCGCTTCCTCGAAGGTCAACGGGTTCTTCGCGGCCCGCGCCTTGTCGGTGATCGACTTGTTGAAGTACTTCTGGGTGGCGACGGCGACGCCGTAGGCGCCTCGGCCGAAGTAAATGGTGTTGAGGTAGGCCTCGAGGATCTTCTCCTTGGACCAGCCGTGCCGTTCGTTCATCTTCGCGGCGATCGCGAGTTCCTTGAACTTGCGGTCGAAGCTGCGTTCGTCACCGACGATCGCATTCTTGACGTACTGCTGGGTGATCGTCGATCCACCGCCGGCGGACTGGTTGCCGGTGATCTGACCGATCATCGCGCGGGACAGGCCGCGCGGCGAGAAGCCGTTGTTGGTCCAGAACTCGCGGTCCTCGGCGGCGACGATCGCCTGGATCATCGTGTCGGGGATCTCGTCGAGCGGCACCACCGTGCGGTTGCCGTCGGGCTGGGTGATGTCGGCGAGGGTGCGGCCGGAGGTGTCGACGATGGTCGCCTTCTGACTGACCTCTGGTTCCGGGATCTCCGCGGTGAAGTAGGTGAAGGCGAACGCGAAGATCAGCACCAGCACGATGGCCGGGACGACGGCGCCCACTGCGCCGAGCGCCCACGCGAACCGCTTGTGCCGTTCCTCCGCTGCCTGCCTGCTGTTTCGCCGGTTGCCACTGCCACCGTTGCGACCGGGACGGGTTCCGGTACCGCGCGGTGTGGGCGAAGAACCGTACGCCTCGCTCATCGTCCACCTTTCCTACCGGGCGTGCGGCGCGTCACACACCGCTGACCTCGGTCACTTTCTCGAGCCTCGTGCCACTCCACTTTGACAGCACGTGCGGGGCCTCGGCAAAAAACCGCAGGCCAGCGCGCTACTTGGCCACGCGTCGGGTGCGACGCGTGGTCCGCGGGGGCAGCCCGGCAACGTAGGACTGCACCAAATGGTTCCAGCTACACGTCCGGCACACCTCGACGACATGCACCGAGAACTCCTCGTCGGTGGTCGCCAGCCGGGCGATCTCCTCAGTGCTCCGCGCTGAGCCACTCACTTGGCCAAGGCGTTCGCCGAACACCCAGGAAACCAGCGTGACCTGCTCTTTTCGGCAGATCGGGCACATCGTGTCACTGGGCCGACCGTGGAACTTCGCCGCGCGCAGAAGATATGGACTCGCATCGCACACATCGGCCACGGCGGTCCGGCCCGCGTGGACCGAGGACAGCCGAGCGCGCCGCTGCAGGGCGTAGTCGACGATCTGGCGTTGCACGGTTCCAAGCGTACGTGGTCACACCTCCACCGTCGGCGCGACGGGTCCGGCCGCCGACGGGGCGGGTTCGGTCGCCAACCCACGACACGCGGGGTAGCTTCCTCGATCGACCTCATCGTGGACACAGTTATATCGGTGCGATACATTGACAAACACATCGGAGCGAGGTGTTGCGCTGTCAGCACGCTCCGACACATCGAGGAAGGAGGGGGTGACGAAGTGCTCGAATTGGCGATTCTCGGCTTGCTCCTCGAATCCCCCATGCACGGCTACGAGCTGCGCAAGCGGCTGACCGGGCTTCTCGGCGCCTTCCGTGCTTTCTCCTACGGTTCGCTGTATCCGACCCTGCGCCGGATGCAGGCCGACGGATTCATCGACGAAGCCGACGCGCCCATGGGTGTGAAGGTTCGTCGTGGTCGTCGGGTGTACCAACTCACCGATGCAGGTCGTGCTCGGTTCGCCGAGCTCGTGGCCGACACCGGTCCGCAGAACTACACCGACGACGGTTTCGGTGTTCATCTGGCGTTCTTCAGCCGGACTCCCGCGGTGGCGCGCATGCGCATCCTCGAGGGACGTCGCCGGCAGGTCGAGGAACGCCGAGAAGGGTTGCGGGAGATCGTCGGACGGTCCAACCGGGCGGTCGATCGCTACACCCGTCAGCTGCATCAGCTCAGCCTCGAGTCCAGTGAACGGGAGGTCCGCTGGCTCAACGAGCTGATCGCCGCCGAGAGCTCCCAGCAGCAAGACGGGACTCCCAGTCCGTTCGACCCACCAAATCCGTTCGACACCGACGCATTCGATCCCGACGACGCCGTTCGGGACACCGCCGGAACCGAACAGTCACCTGTCGATCCGGGGCCGGGCAACCGGGACCGGGACGAACCGATGGCGAATATCGAAGAACCGGACTCGACGCCGAGCCGGGACGAACAGCTCGGGCACCCGAGCAAGTGAAAACACCGGTGGCGCAGCGAACGTCTGCGACGCCGCAACAAGAAGGAGAGCCCGACCATGGGTGAGCCCAATAAGGTGCGCGTTGCCATTGTGGGCGTAGGAAACTGCGCTTCATCCTTGGTGCAAGGCGTGCAGTACTACAAGGACGCCGACGAGAACGCCAGCGTGCCGGGTCTGATGCATGTGAAGTTCGGCCCGTACCACGTCCGCGACGTCGAGTTCGTCGCCGCGTTCGACGTGGACGCCAAGAAGGTCGGCTTCGACCTGTCCGACGCGATCTTCGCGAGCGAGAACAACACCATCAAGATCGCCGACGTGCCGCCGACCGGTGTCACCGTTCAGCGTGGCCACACCCTCGACGGCCTCGGCAAGTACTATCTCGAGACCATCACCGAGGCAGACGGTTCGGGTGTCGACATCGTCCAGGCCCTCAAGGACGCCGAGGTCGACGTCCTCGTCAGCTACCTGCCGGTCGGCTCGGAGCAGGCCGACAAGTTCTACGCACAGTGCTGCATCGACGCCAATGTGGCGTTCGTCAACGCACTCCCGGTCTTCATCGCCTCGGACCCCGAGTGGGCCAAGAAGTTCACCGACGCCGGTGTCCCGATCGTCGGCGACGACATCAAGAGCCAGGTCGGCGCCACCATCACCCACCGCGTGATGGCGAAGCTGTTCGAGGATCGCGGCGTCACCCTCGACCGCACCTACCAGCTGAACGTCGGCGGCAACATGGACTTCAAGAACATGCTCGAGCGTGAGCGTCTGGAGTCCAAGAAGGTCTCGAAGACCCAGGCCGTGACCTCCAACCTGACCGGCTCGCTCGCCGGCAAGGTCGAGGACAAGAACGTCCACATCGGCCCGTCGGACCACGTCGCATGGCTCGACGACCGCAAGTGGGCCTACGTCCGCCTCGAAGGCCGCGCCTTCGGTGACGTGCCGCTGAACCTCGAGTACAAGCTCGAGGTCTGGGACTCCCCCAACTCGGCCGGCATCATCATCGACGCCGTGCGCGCCGCCAAGATCGCCAAGGACCGTGGCATCGGCGGACCGATCCTCCCGGCCTCGGCCTACCTGATGAAGTCCCCGCCGAAGCAGCTCGCCGACGACGTCGCGCGTGCGCAGCTCGAGGCGTTCATCGTCGAGGCCTGATCCTCGCCGTAACGACTGTCGACGTCCCCGTTCGGGATTCGTGAGGCACACCCTCACGGTTCCGGCGGGGACGTCGTCGTTTTCGGCGACACGGGTTCGGTGAATCCACGCGTGGTCACTCGCGCTGTGGTCGACAATGATTCCTCATACCGCCGACTGCCGCGGCAGGTCACGAGGAGGAGACCACGATGGGTTCGAGAATCATCCGGGTGTGTGTGACCGCGGCGATCGCGGCCACGTTGGGACTGTTCGGTGTCGCGGGCACCGGGACTGCGGTTGCCGCACCGTCTCCCACCCCGGCCGTGACCGTCGTCGGTGGCTGTGACGGCGCGAAACTTGTTCAGCCACGGACACTCTCGTCGATCTTCTGCGCCGACGTGGGGGTCATCGTCTCGGACATCACCTGGCTCGCGTGGACCGATGGCTTCGCCGCCGGCTTCGGGACCGAGAACCGCAAGCTGTGCAAGCCGGACTGTGCGTCCGGGAGCATCGCGAAGTATCCGGTCGGCATCTGGCTGTTCGCGCCGAAGAATGGCGCGTTCACTCAGGTCTCGCTGTACTCGTCGATCGCGGGCCCGCCGGAGACCTACCAGTTGACCGGGCACGTGCGCTGACGCTCAGCTGATCTCGCCGCTGTCCTGCAAGACGGTCTCCTCGGCCCGATGTTCGTCCGGGTGTTCCTCGGCGGCGAGGCGTGGGATGAGACCGCCGGCGAGGACGTCGGACACCTGACGCTTCGAGAGCCGGTGCCGGACTTCGAATTCGCGGTCCTGGGTCACGTTGCGAACGGTGAGGACGTCCCCGTCACCCAGGGCATCCCGCAGCTTCTCCAGCCGCAGGGTATCGCCCTGCTCGACGGCGTCGTAGTCGGCGGGGTCGACGAATTCCACTGCCAGCACACCGAAGTTCGCGAGGTTCTGCCAGTGGATGCGCGCGAACGACTTGGCGATCACCACCCGCAGGCCGAGATGGCGCGGCGCGATGGCCGCATGTTCGCGTGACGAGCCCTGTCCATAGTTGTCACCGCCGATGATGATGTGGCCGGTGTCCGCGGAACGTGCACGTTCCGTGTAACTGTCGTCGATCCGCGTGAAGCAGAACTCGGCGAGCTTCGGGATGTTCGACCGGTAGGGCAGAGCTCGTGCGCCGGCGGGCGAGATGTCATCGGTGGAGATGTTGTCGCCGACCTTCAGCAACACCGGGGCCTCGACGACATCCGGCAGCGGATCCAGGTCCGGCAGGTCGGAGATGTTGGGGCCCTTCACCGGCTGGATCTCCGCTGCTTCGTCCGGCGGCAGCGGCGGCACGAGCATCGCGGTGTTGACCGAATGTTCGCGGGGAAGGTCGAGCTCGGGGTACGCGACCTCGTTGTCAGCCGCCCAGTCGCGGGGGTCGGTGATCACACCGGTGAGTGCCGAGGCCGCTGCGGTCTCCGGCGAGCACAGCCACACCTTGTCGTCCTTGGTCCCCGACCGTCCGGGGAAGTTGCGCGGCATCGTTCGGAGTGAGTTCTGCCCGGTCGCGGGTGCCTGTCCCATGCCGATGCACCCCATACATCCGGCCTGGTGGATGCGGGCGCCACCGATGACGAGGCTGGTCATGGCGCCCATCTTGGTGAGGTCGGTGAGGATCTCTCGCGAGGTCGGGTTGATGTCGAAGCTGACGCCGGCCGACGTCTGCCTCCCCTCCACCATCGCTGCGGCGATCGCGAAGTCGCGGAGGCCGGGGTTGGCGCTCGACCCGATCACCACCTGCGAGATCTCCTCCCCGGCGACCTCGCTGACAGGCACGACGTCCCCGGGAGAGGAGGGTTTTGCGATCAGCGGGACGATCTCGGTGAGATCGATGGTCTCCTCGGCGTCGTAGGTCGCGCCGTCGTCGGCGACGAGCTCGATCCAGTCGTCTTCGCGGCCCTCGGCACGGAGGAACTCGCGCACCGCGTCGTCGCTGGGGAACACCGTCGTCGTCGCACCCAGTTCCGCGCCCATGTTCGCGATCACGTGGCGGTCCATCGCCGTCAGACTCGCGAGGCCGGGGCCGTGGTACTCGATGATCCTGTTCACCGCGCCCTTGACGTCGTGGCGCCGGAGCATCTCGAGGATCACGTCCTTGGCCGAACACCACGGTGGCAGCTCACCTTCCAGCCGGACACCCCAGATCTCCGGCATCCGGATGTTCAACGGGCGACCTGTGATGGCCAGCGCCACCTCGAGCCCGCCGACGCCGATCGCGAGCATGCCGAGCGATCCCGCCGCCGGTGTGTGCGAGTCGGACCCGACCATCGTCTTCCCGGGAATGCCGAACCGCTGCATGTGGGTGGGATGGGAGACCCCGTTGCCGGGCTTCGAGAACCACAATCCGAACCGTTCACACGCCGTACGCAGATATTCGTGGTCCTCGGCGTTCTTCTCGTCGGTCTGCAGGAGATTGTGGTCGACGTACTGAACGCTCACCTCGGTGCGGGCACGGTCGAGACCCAGCGACTCCAGTTCCTGCATCACCAGCGTCCCGGTCGCGTCCTGGGTGAGGGTCTGGTCGATGTGGATCGCGATCTCTTCGCCCGGGGTCATGTCCCCGGCCTCCAGATGGGATCCGATGAGCTTCCGGGCAACGTTCTGGGCGGGCATCGCACACTCCTGATCGACTCACGCCCGAGCCACATCGGCTCGGGACTGAACCGCGCCAGAACCTGTCCGCCGAGGTCGACACCGCGACACGCCTGGCGCTCACGCTCGGACTGGTCTCCATGGTCGCAGTGATGGACCCCACACACCAGGGGCACTACCCGCTCAGCCCAACGTGTCGAGACGGGTGGGGTCGCGAACCAGGAATCCGCAGGTCATCCAACCAACTCAGTGACCGACCCCCACCCTTCACATAGAGTGTTGTCGGTTGCTCCGAGAGTCTGAACCCCGGACGAATCGGACATCACCAGACCACGTACCAACAGAAAGGCACAATCTCATGGGCGTGAGCCTGAGCAAGGGTGGAAATGTCTCGCTGACCAAGGAGGCCCCGGGACTGACCGCAGTGTCCGTCGGCCTCGGCTGGGACATCCGCACCACCACCGGCACCGACTTCGACCTGGACGCCAGCGCCATCGCGCTCGGCGCGAACAAGAAGGTGCTGTCCGATCAGCACTTCATCTTCTTCAACAACCTGCGTTCGCCCGACGGCTCGATCGAGCACACCGGTGACAACCTGACCGGCGAGGGCGAAGGCGACGACGAGGTCATCAAGGTCGACCTCGCCGGTGTTCCGCCGGAGGTCGACTCCATCGTCTTCCCGGTCTCGATCTACGACGCCGACGCACGTTCGCAGTCGTTCGGACAGGTCCGCAACGCGTTCATCCGCGTCGTCAACCAGGCCGGTGGCACCGAGATCGCACGTTACGACCTCAGCGAGGACGCCTCCACCGAGACCGCGATGGTCTTCGGTGAGCTGTACCGCAACGGCGCGGAGTGGAAGTTCCGCGCGGTCGGTCAGGGCTACGCGTCGGGGCTCGCGGGCATCGCTCGCGACTTCGGCGTGAACGTCTGACCCCGGTTTTCGCCGGCTGTTCCCGCAGCGGATTCCCGTGGATGCCGCACCTCTCCTAGAGTGGGTGCGGCATCCTCGTGTCTCCACCCTCCGACGTCGCCGTCGGCAGCGGTCCCTTGAACACCTCAGAAAGGCCACCAACCAGTGGTAGTAAGAATTTTCGGCCTGTCGGTGGTCGTGACGATCGTGTCACTGATCATCGCCTTCCTCTACGGCGGCGTCGAAGCGCTGATCCTGACGGCCATCCTGGGCGTCTTCGAGATCTCGCTCTCTTTCGACAACGCAGTCATCAACGCCACGATCCTCCGCCGGATGAGCGAGTTCTGGCAGAAGATCTTCCTCACCGTCGGCATCCTGATCGCCGTCTTCGGTATGCGCCTGGTGTTCCCGCTGGTCATCGTGTGGCTCGCATCGGGTCTGAACCCGGTCGAAGCGCTCGACCTCGCACTCAACCCGCCACCGAACGACGCGGCATACTTCGCCAACGGTGACCCGAGCTACGAGACGATCATCACCGACGCCCACCCGCAGATCGCGGCGTTCGGCGGCATGTTCCTGCTGATGCTGTTCCTGGGCTTCGTCTTCGAGCAGAAGGAACTCACCTGGCTGACGTGGATCGAACGGCCGCTCGAGAAGATCGGCAAGCTGGAGATGCTCGAGGTCGTCATCGCGATCACTCTCCTCGTGCTCACCGCCACGTACATCGCCCCGGCAGACGAACGATCGACGGTGATGATCGCCGGCGCACTCGGCATGATCACCTACATCCTGGTCAACGGTCTCGGCGAGTACTTCAACGTCGAGGTCGAGGAAGAAGAGGAAGAGCACGACAAGGCAGCCGGATCGGAGTCGACCGCCGAGAAGTCCAATGGCCGATCGGGTCCCAGCGACCTGGCCAAGGCGACCGGCAAGGCCGGCTTCTTCCTGTTCCTCTACCTCGAGGTGCTCGACGCGTCGTTCTCCTTCGACGGCGTCATCGGCGCGTTCGCCATCACCGCCGACCCGATCATCATCGCCCTGGGCCTCGGCCTCATCGGCGCGATGTTCGTCCGTTCGCTCACCGTGTACCTGGTCCGCAAGGGCACGCTCTCCGAGTACGTCTACCTCGAGCACGGCGCGCACTGGGCCATCGGCGCACTGGCGTTCATCCTGCTGTACTCGATCGGCACCCACGTGCCGGAGATCATCACCGGCCTGATCGGTGTCGCGCTGATCATCGCAGCGCTGGTCTCCAGCATCATTCGCCGAAATCGCCTCGCGGCGAGAGGCGAGCAGGAAAAGGTCGAGGTGTAGCCCTTCGAGGCTCGTCGCTTCGCTCCTCGCACCTCAGGGAGCAGAGACGAGCCGCCCGCTCCTCGCACCTCAGGGAGCAGCGACGAGCCGCCCGCTCCTCGCACCTCAGGGAGCAGAGACGAGCCGCCCGCTCTCGCACCTCAGGGAGCAGCGACGCGCCGCCCGCTCCTCGCACCTCAGGGACCAGAGGCAGGCACCGCACAAACAACTGCGCCGCAGATCCATTCGGATCTGCGGCGCAGTTGTCGTATCCGTCTGTCTCAGCCCTGATGCTGCGTGAGCTGCTGACTGATCTGCTGGTTGATCTGCTGCAGGCCCGGCACCGAGAGGCCGGGAAGCTGGCCCTGGATGGTGCGCAGGACCGACGAATCGTCGCGCACCTTCTCGCTGGACTGCACCAGAACCGTTCCGGCACCGGTGAAGTCGAACTGCCGCTCTTCGCCGGAGTTGATGCCGAACCGCTGTCCGGCGGCCGCGATGAAGCTGTTGACCCACGCCTGGTCGTAGTGGTGGCTCGGTGACGGGCAATCCGACCATCCGACAAGCGCTTCCGGGTCGACGCGCACCGGCGGTTCCACGAACATCACCGGCCCGTTCGACGATGCGAGGAACTTACCGGTGCCGATCAGGGTGAGGAAGCCGGGCACGATCGACTGGTTCAGTGACAGATTCGGCTGGAAGGCCAGCAGATTCGAGGCACGGATCGTGAGATTGCCGTCTTCGAGGTCGTAGGCGTTGATGTCGTACCCGCGGTCGCCGATGATCAGCTTGCCCTGGCCTTCGGCCACCACATAGTCACCGAGGTAGAGCGGCGCCGAGAACTGTTGCGCCACCATCTGCAGCAGCTGGCCCTGCAGGCCCTGCTGGAGGGAGGTGAACTGCATCTGACCGTAGTAGGCGATCATCGCGCCCTTGGACATGAACCAGGGCTGGTTCAGGTCGATGCAGAACGAATAGTTGTTGTCCGGAACGTTGTCGTCCGATGGCAGGTTCATCGGACTCCACACGGTGTTGAGTTGGCTCACAGCTTCTCCTCCGATGCCTGCACGTAGACGATGCCCTGTCCGGAACACTCCAATTGCATTGCCTCGCCACCGGTACGGCCGACGTTGCGCCAGCTGACGGTCGAGCGGAGGTTGGTGTTGACCTGTCCCGTGGAGCCGACGAAGGCCTGCGGGTCGACGGTCACCGGCGGCTTGTTCGGCGTCACCTCGAGTTCGAAGACCCCGCCGTGGCCGAGGATCACCGCGGACCCCGGGCCGGAGAGCTGCGTCGTGAACATGCCCTGACCGGTGACGGCGCCGGCCGCCGCGGATCGCAGGGCACCGAAGAGGCCACCACCTCCTCCCCCGCCTCCGCCACTCCCGCCCTGGGAGGCCACCGAGACCACCGACGCCTGCAGGTTCGCGCCGTAGGCGAGCAGTCGGGAGGCCTCGATGCGGATGGTTCCGCCGACCGCGCCCAGATCGACGACGTGCACCTCGATGCCGAGGAATCCGTAGTGCACCTCGCCCTGCCCCTGCGCGATCATCGTCGACTCGTGCTCGCCGGCGAGCATGCGGCCGGCCATGCCGCCCATCGCACCCAATCCCGGCATGCCGCCGCCCATTCCGGCGCCCGCGATCTGATGCGGCTGGAAGAAGACGTTGCCCTTGTAGAAGATCATCGCGCCCTTGCGGGCGACGACGGGCCCGCTTCGACCGATGTCGACGGAGACGATCTTGCTGTTGACCTTGGTGAACATTCGCTACCCCACCCTCACCGCTCGGCCGGCTGGATCGATACGACGCCGCTGCCGTCCCACCGTAGGGAGAAGGCTTCGCCGCCGCCCTGCCCCATGACGGAGCGCCACGAGACGTCGGTGACGAACGACTGGTTCAATTGCCCACGCGCACAGACGAATGCATCCGGATCGACGACCAGCGGATACTGCGGCGACACCTCCAGATGGATCAGCGGACCACCATTGGACAGCAGAGCTATCTGGCCGTACCCACTGACTGTCGTCGTGAACAGTCCCTGGCCCGACGAGGCGCCGCGCACACCTGCGAACGCCACGTTGGTCTGCAGGTTCCCGTTCAGCACCATGAGCTGCTGGGACTCGACCTGCAGTGTCTCGTTGTTGAGTTCGATGATCGTCGTCTCGGCCGCGTTGTGGGCGAAGTAGACGATGCCGTTTCCCGAGGCCTCCATGAGGGACAGGGCTTCACCGGTAGCCCGCTGTTTGAGGCCGGCCAGGACGCCGTCGCCACCACCGAAGCCGGCCGATTTGAACGCGACCTGGCCCTCATAAGCCACCATCGATCCGCTGATCGCGCGGACCGCGGTGTTGTTCAGCCTGGCCTCGACCACGCGTTTGGAGCGTTGTACCAACTGCATTCGACGTGCCTCTCTCGAGCCGCCGGGAGGTCGCCGCTCGACCGCCCTCGTGTGTTCCCCGACGCCATCTCCGCTTCCCGGCACCGGCCCGCGATCGACATCCGGCGCCGCGAGGCGGCCGATTCGACTCCGTCGCGGGTCGGTCGCTCCGGCCACATACCGAGTTGAAAATAGCCGATAGCATCGTGTGGTGCCCGGAAACTTCGTACGTCGTTGGTTCGGCAACGATTCACGCACGAATTCCGCGTCACCTGCATCATCGGAACAAATGACAGCGGCCTTCCTCGAGTCCGAAACCGTCCTCGCCGAGATCGATCCGGTCGTCGGTGTGGTGGCCGCCACCGACCCGCGTTCACAGCTGCGCGGCGAATGGTCTGCGCTCCGCGAACGGCACGCTCAGGTGACCGCCGACTACCTCCGGTTGGTCTCCCCGCCCGCGGGCACACGCGTGGCCCGCCAGGACCTTGAGCGGACCACCGAGGCGCTTCGCACGGTCACGGCGACGATGCGCGGCTTCGCGGAGGCGAACTCAGGTGCACTGCAGCGAGCCCGGGCCACCATGCAGGCAGCAGAAGCCCAGGACCATGGGGCACGCGTCGCCTCGCACCGGGCGATGACGGCTCTCGAGAACGCCGGTCCCGCGGTCGGCCGGCTGCAGTCGGTCACCAAGGCCACCGACGAACTCGACCGTGCCTTGAGAGTTTTCGAGCAGGCTTCGGGCCTGCGTGAACGCCAGTCAGCCGCTGCGACGATCATCACATCGGCACAGCGGCTGGAGAACCTTCTCCGCGAGGCGCCCGCGTTCGCCGACCGCGCGCGCCAGGTCATCCGATCGGTGGAAACCCGTCGCAGCGCCATCGCCACCCGCAGAGCGCAGGTTCCCGACACCCTGTCTGCCTTGCGCCGCGAATTCAGCGCGGACTGTTCGACCGACCTGCAGCGCACCGAGGTCGTCGTCGACGAGCGTCTGGCCCATGCGGATACGGCGATCTCGGCGGCGCGCACGATGCTGGCCGACGCGCCCGACCAGGCAATCGATCAGGCCGATGCCGCCCGAGACGACCTGTCCGTCGCCGAGGCCGCCGTGGACGCCGTCCTGGATCGGCTGCGTCTGCTGCGCGAAGTGCGTGCCGATCCGCAGGGAGCCGAGCGGCGCGTCCGATTCCGACTCCGCGACGCTCAGCTCTTCGCGGTGAATCACTCTCTGGTTGACGAATGGGGCTCGGTACTCGATGCTCAGGCCGACCGGATCGAGCGTGCGAGGGGGGAGCTCGATCGCGTCCACCCTGACTATTGGGGATATCTGACCCAGTTGCGGGCTGTGGACGACCGGATCAGCGAGATAGTTTCCCGGATGAGAGGACAGGTGGCCGCGCGATGACCACCACGGCACGCCACGACGACACCGGGCTCGAGCCCGGAACGATCCGGCACTTCGATCATCTGGGCTTCGCGCTGCGCGAACAGCTCTTCTTCCGGCAACCGGAGCCGATCGATGACACCTGGCCCGCACAGCGACTGGCGATCGCTCTCGGCGCCACGCTCTACGTGCCCGCCACCCGCCCGGATCTCGCCGACGTGATCCGCAAGCGGCGGGCGGAGGGCGTGATCTCGATGGTCATCGACCTCGAGGACGCGATCGCCGACCACGAAGAAGACGACGCCATCGAGCACACGGTCGCCGCTCTCCGCGACATCGCCGAAAAGCCCGGCGATCCGATGCTCCTGTTCGTCCGTCCGCGGTCGGCCGACCGCATCCCGCGGATCGCTGCCGCGCTCGACACTCCGTCGGCCCCGAACACTCCTCCGGCGCTGACCGGCTTCGTGATCCCGAAGTTCAACTCGGCCAACGCCGATGAGGCGCTGGGTGAGGTTGCCCGGGCGAGCGAACTCCTGGGCCGGCACCTGTGGGTGATGCCTGTCCTCGAGTCCGCGGCGGTCGTGCACCGCGAGACGCGCGACGACGAGTTGACCGCCCTGACCGCCAACCTGAGCGAACACCGCGCCAACGTGCTCGCCGTCCGCATCGGTGCCACCGACATCTGCGGCTATTTCGGCATCCGGCGCGACCGTGACCTCACGATCTACGACGTCCGGGTCGCCGCCGACGTGATCGCCGGCATCGTCAACCACCTCGGCCGCAGCGACGAATCCGGTTTCATCGTGACCGGACCGGTGTGGGAGTACTTCGCCGACCACGAACGCATGTTCCAGCCGACGTTGCGCCACACACCTTTTCGCGAGAGTGACGCGGTGTACTTCCGGCAACAACTGGTCAGTCGGGACATGGACGGACTGCTGCGCGAGATCACGCTCGACCGCGCCAACGGGCTCCACGGCAAGACGGTGATCCATCCCGCCCACGTCGCCGCCGTGCACGCCCTGTCCGCGGTGACCCACGAGGAGTACCACGACGCCCTCGACATCCTCGCCGGTGATACCGGCGGTGTGCGGGCGTCCTCCTATCGGAACAAGATGAACGAACTGAAGCCCCACCGGAATTGGGCTCTGCGCGTGATCGACCGGGCGGCCGCGTTCGGCGTGACCCGTCAGGGTGTGAGCTTCGTCGATCTACTCACCGCGCTCGCCGACCCGGGACCGGCCGGCCGACGAACGGCGACGCAGTGAGCAGCCACCGGATCGACCGTGAACCCGATTGGGTCACCACCCGTTTCGGCGTCCAGGTGGCGGCCGACGGCACCGGGTGTGCGGGACACGAACTGCGCGACCTGGTCGTCCTCGGTCTGCGCCACAACCGCAGGCGCGCACATCTGCTGGTCTCGACCGTGCTCGGCAAGCACATCCCCACACCCCCCAGTGTCGTGCGCGGCGCGGCCGACGCCCTCGGTGCGGCGATCACCGGCCAGATCGGCGCCGATGCCGCACGGGATTCCGTGGTCTTCGGCTTCGCCGAGACCGCCACGGGACTGGGACACTGTGTCGCCCAGCGGATCTCCGCCTCTCGCTACCTACATTCGACGCGCCGGCATCTTGCCGGTGTGGTCGTGTCGGGGACCTTCGAGGAAGGGCATTCGCACGCCACCACCCACCTGCTGCAGCCGAGCGATCCGGCATTTCTCGACGCTGCGACGCCCGAGGAGACACTCATCCTCGTCGACGACGAGATCTCCACCGGCACCACGGCCCTGGGCGCGATCGAGACGATCGTCGCAACCCGTCCACGCACGCGGTTCGTCGTGGCCTCGCTCGTGGACATGCGCACACCCGATCAGCGCGCCGAATGCGCCAAGGCCGCTGCAGATCTCGGTGTGGAGGTCTCCTACGTCGCCCTGGCGCACGGCTCGGTCACGTTACCGCCCACGCTGCTCGACGACGTGTGGGAGCTGACGTCGGACGATCTGAATCCCGTGGCACCGGAACGCGCCGACGCCGCCACGCTCACGCTCGAATGGCCGGCGGGAACACCGGACGGTGGCCGTCACGGTTTCGAGCGATCGGATTCGGACCCGTTCCATCAGGCGACCGAGGCGGCCGCGGAGAGGATCGCACACCACCTCGACCCACAACGGCCCGTCGTCGTGATCGGTCATGAGGAGCTGATGTACGCACCGCTGTGCATCGCCGAGTGCCTCGAGCTGCGCGGCTTCGTGACCGGCTATCAGACCACCACGCGGTCGCCCGCACAGGTCCATGACGTGTCCGGTTACCCGCTGCGTCGCGGATTCCGTTTCGTCGCACCAGAATCCGATCCGGACACGCCGCGCTACGTCTACAACGTCTCGTCGAACGCATTTGCCGATCCCCAGGTCGTGGTCGTGGTCGACACCCCGGCCGACACTCCCGAGCTCCGCGCCCCGGGTGGCCTGCTCGACGTCCTCACCGCCGCCGGCCATCCGGTGACGCTGGCGGTGCTCCCGGCGACCGGGCAGGCACAGCTCGGGGCATCCCGGGAGGAGGCGCGCCGATGACCGAACCTGTGACGTCGACTCCCCCCTTGCGCGGTCCGCACTTCGGTTCCTACGCGCCGGACGAGGTGACGTGGTTGCTCAAGGATCTCTCCGATGTCGCGCTCGAAGGTGACCTGCACGAGCGGGAGCGTCGTATCCAGTCGGGTAAGGCGCATTACGCCGAGTCCCTGCCGATCGAGTACCAGCCCGGTCGCGAGTACCAGGATCTCTTCCGGTCGACCTTGCGGTCATCGGCGCAACGACTCGCCGAAGCTGTCGGTGTGGTTGCCGAACTGATTCTCGCCGAACGCCATTCGTCTCCGACGCTGGTGTCGCTCGCGCGCGCCGGCACGCCCGTCGGCATCCTGATCCGCCGATGGATGCAGACGGTCCACGGGATCGAGCCGCAGCACTACACCATCTCGATCGTGCGCGACCGCGGGATCGACACGGTCGCACTGGATCACATCGCGCGGCGCCACCCCGCCGAGTCGGTCGTCTTCGTCGACGGGTGGACCGGGAAGGGCGCGATCCAGCGCGAACTCACCGCGGCCCTGTCCGAATACGCGCAGCTTCCCGGCCGTCCGCACCTGCACGACGAGCTGGCCGTGCTCGCCGACCCCGGCTCCTGCACCACGCTGTACGGCACCCGGGATGATTTCCTCATCGCCTCGGCATGTCTGAATTCGACCGTGTCGGGTCTCGTGTCGCGCACGGTCCTCAACGCCGACCACATCGGTCCGGGAGAGTTCCACGGCGCCAAGTTCTACCGGAATCTGGCGGAGTTCGACGTCTCCGGCGAACTGCTCGACGCGGTGAGCGCCGAGTTCCCCGCTGTCACCGAACGGGTCGGCGCCACCCTGGCCGCCATGACACCGCAGGAGCGGACACCGACGTGGTCGGGCTGGCGCTCCGTCGAACGGATCCAGCTCGACTACGGACTGTCGTCGATCAACCTGGTCAAGCCCGGCGTCGGTGAGACGACACGCGTGCTGCTGCGGCGGGTGCCGTGGCGCGTCCTGGTCCGCGACGACGACCTGCCCGAACACCGCCACATCCGGCTACTGGCCGCCGAACGCGGAGTGCCGGTGGAGGTCTCATCCGATCTCGCCTACTCGTGTGTCGGGCTGATCAAGGAGGACGCGTGAACGTGCTGGTCGCCACCGACCTCGACCGGACGATGATCTATTCGCAGGCCGCCATGGGCGAGGCACAGTTCGCCACCGTCGACGCCGTCTGCGTCGAGATCTACCGCGACGCCCCCCTGTCGTACATGACGACCACCGCCGTCGAACTTCTCGCGCGCCTCGCCGCCGAGGTACCGGTGATCCCGACCACGACTCGGACGCCGGCCCAGTACGAGCGAATCGCACTGCCCGGCAATCCGTTCCGATACGCCGTGGCGAGCAATGGTGGGCGCATCCTGGTCGACGGAGCCGACGACCCGGACTGGCGCCGTGCGGTCGAACGTGCGGTGTCCGAATCCGGCGCGGGGCTCGACGAGGTGCTCACCGAACTCCGCAGCCGCATCGACGAGTCCTGGGTGCGGTCGCTGCGGATCGCCGACGACCTGTTCTGCTACCTCGTCGTCGACCCGGCGGGCCAGCCAGATGAGTTCTTGCCGGCCTGGCAGGACTGGTGCGCGGCGCGCGGGTGGACCGCCTCGCAGCAGGGCCGCAAGATCTACGCGACTCCCGGGTCGGTCACCAAGTCCGCGGCGATCGCCGAAGTCCGTCGCCGGCTCGTCGACGACGGGACGATCACGACCGACGCCGAGCTGTGCGCCGCCGGCGACGGATGGCTGGACACCGATCTCCTGTCGGCCGCCGACCACGCGATCCGACCCCGCCACGGCGAACTCGAGTTGCTCGGCTGGTCGGCACCGGGGCTCACCGTCACCACGGGGACGGGAGCCCTCGCCGGCGTCGAGATCCTCGAATGGTTCCTCGACCGGTGTTCGGTCAGGACGGCATCGGACCCAGGACGTCCGAATGCCCGTGCCGTCGGCACCAGCTGATCAGATATCGCGCATGAAGGCCGCACCAGCGGTACACCGCGGCTTGCGTCAGGGGAGACGATACCGGCTGCTCACCCCGCTCCTCGATGATCGGGCCGAGGTAGTGGCTCGTCACCTTGTTCGCGGTGTTGGGTGAGACCTTGGCCGCGCGTGCCAGGCTCGCGCCATCGGACGCGTTACCCGAGGCGATCGCGCCTGCCAGCCGGCCCGCGGTGTGACCGCGCTGCCCGGCGAACAACTCATACAGCGGGGTTCGACGCGGAGGTCCCGGCTGCTCGGCCACTCCCTGACCCACCGCGACCGCGCGCACAGCGCTCATCAGCGTCGCGAAACCCTCGGACTTCTCGATGACAGCGGCAACCTCGTTCCGCAACCGGGCCTCGTCGACGTGGTCGTCTTCGAGTCCGTGCCCATGGGTCGCGAGGATGACCGGTGCCTGCCGCGCGTGTTTGTCCAGGGCATCGATGGCGTCGAGACCGTCGAAACGCCATTCCAGATCCGGACGGTTCCAGATGAGATCGGCGACCACGACGTCGAAGCGGACATGGCCGGCAACAGAGCGGGTGAACTCGTCCTCGGTGGTGGCCACGGTGACGACAGCCTGCTCGAGGAAACTCTGCAGAGGCCCGGCCACCACGTGACCGAGCGGTGACGCGACCAGCACACGCAAACGGTTCGGCACGTGCATAATTTTGCCCGATACCTGTGACGCATGCGCGATCACGCATTAATTGGACTCATTCGAGCGCATTATGGCCCGAATCGTTGTCAATCAGGCCACCCAGGCAGTGACTTACCGGTGCAAGTTCGTGACTCTAGAAAAGTAGACGTTGAGAGCAGTTCATCTCTTCGCCCAACCGATCGCAAGCAAGGTCGATCACGGCTTCCGGGGACGCCGGTCCGTCGACCTCGGCGATGTCGGGAGCCGGTAGTGATTCTGTCGACAGAAGGACGGTACCGATGTCAGCCACTCTGGACGAGCTCCGCCGCCCGCAGGAAGCCACCCCCCAGCCCAACGTGTCCCGGATGGCCTCCGTCGGCCGAACCGTTTCGCAGGCCACCGCCCCTCATCCTCACCCTCACCACAGACGCCTCGCCGTTGTCATCGCCGAAGGCGATCTGTTCGACGCCGCACTCGTGGCCCTCGTCGAAGGCGCCGGCTACGGCGCAACACTCGTCGAGCCCGCGCAGATCCGCGCCCTCCGCAACCCAGCCGTCCTCCTCGTGCGTTCGACCGGGATGCTGGCGCTGGTCCGGCGGGCGCCGATGCTGCGCAACGTGCGCGTCGTCTTCCTCGGGGACGGGGTCGCGGGCCGCGACCACATCCGCATCGCGCCCCGCTCACCCGGTGCCGAGTCCGCACTCCGCCAGGCGCTCACCGCGACCATGGGCCCACCCGGACCGTCTACTCCGCCGGCAGCCCAGAACCGGGTGCGCGTGACCGAACGGGAACGCGAGATCCTGCAGACCTACACCCTCGGTTCCACTCTCCGCGAGACATCACAGACGCACCAGATCGCCGAGAGCACGGTGCGTGAGCACTACCGTCGCGTCGTGCGTCGTTATGAAGAGGCCGGGCGTCCCATCGGTAACAAGGCCCAGCTGCTCCTCGAGTTCATGGCCGACGGCTGGGTCCGACCCTGATCGGCACCGTCGAAGGTGACCTAGTGCCCACGACGGGAACGCGGTCAGCGGCGCAGACTGGGGTCATGAGGTCTATGCGGGGCCTCCGACGCCCGTTCACCGTCGCGGCCGGATATCGACGTACCTGGGCCGCCGGGATTCTTGCGCTCATCGAGATCCTCGTCGCATATCAAGCCGTCGACGGTGGACTCGCACTCGCCGACGACCGGTGGCAGATGCCCCGGGAGTGGTTGCACAACACGCCTTTCGACACCTGGACCGGCCCGGGGTTGGTGCTCGTCGCGGCGATCGGCGTGCCCCATGCCCTTGCCGCGATCGCGATCGTCTTCCTGCCCGTCGATCCCCGACTCGGGATACTCGGTGGCGTGCTGGCCGGCGTATCGCTGGTCACCTGGATCGTCGTCCAGATCGCGGTGCTGCAGATCTTCTTCTTCCTGCAACCGGTGATCGCGGTCATCGGGGTGATCGAGCTCGGCCTGGCTGTTGTCTGGGGTCGCACGCTCGCCCACCGCGGTAGACCGGCACCCGCAGACTCATATCCCACTCGTCCGCTGTCCGCCGCTGCCGAGCGCGGGGCGAAATGACGACACGTCCGTTCCTCGTCGGCATCGGGCTCGCCGCGGCCATGGGCGCGGCGACCATCACCTACTGCACGTGGATCCGACCATGGGTGATGACCTGGGGCGCGACCGACGACGAAGTGGCAGCAGAACTCCCGGGCGACGAGTTGCTGCCGGCCGCCGACGGCGTGGCCACCCGCGCGATCACCATCGACGCACCGCCGGAGGCGATCTACCCATGGCTCGCTCAGATGGGTCCCTCGCCTCGCGGTGGCGCCTACACGTACGACTGGATCGAGAATCTGCTGGGACTCGACATGCACAGCACCGATCAGGTGCTCGAGGAGTTCCAGCACCCCGCGGTGGGCGACACGATCGGCGTCGGGCCCGAGGCATCCCGCGTCGAGATCGCCGATCCCGGCCGGGCGTTCGTCACCCGTACTGCCGACGGCGACTGGGTGTGGTCGTTCACGCTGGTCCCCGCCGGGGAGTCGACGCGGCTGATCAGCCGGAACCGTTTCCGGCTGCCCGGTGTGGGCAAGAAGCTGGCGATGATCCCGATGGAACCCGGGTCGCTGATCATGGAGCGCAAGATGCTCCGCGGGATCAAGGAGCGGGCCGAGGCTCTCGCGCACGCCGGGTGACCTCGCAGGTCGCGGGGGTCCACGGGACGGCATGATCGTCGTGGCACAGTGGGAGGGTGCTGCTGCCGACGTTGACCCCCACTGCCCCGGACGATCCCGACGTGATCCGGATCGGCGAGGATCGGCTCTCACGTGAGGATCTCGTCGGAGCGGCCACTGCCGTGGCGGAGCGGATCGCCGGCGCACGCACCGTCGCGGTGCTGGCGCAGCCGACGGTCGAAACCGTCCTCGCATTGGTCGGCGGCCTGATCGCCGGAGTGCCGGTGGTTCCGGTACCGCCCGACTCGGGTCCGCGCGAGTTCGCGCACATCCTGGCCGATTCGGGCGCCCAGGCCTGGCTGGGGCAGGCACCCGCCGACACGGCGTTGCCCGTGGTCCCGGTCCGGCGCTACGCGAAGTCGTGGCACCGTCATCCCGAACCGCACGCCGATTCGACGGCGCTGATCCTCTACACCTCCGGCACCACCGGGCTACCCAAGGGCGTACCGATCACCCGGCAGGCGATCGCCGAGGGACTCGACGCACTCGCCGACGCCTGGCTGTGGACCGCCGATGACACTCTCGCCCACGGTCTTCCGCTTTTCCACGTGCACGGACTGATCCTCGGTGTCCTCGGGCCGCTTCGTCGAGGTGGCCGTCTGATCCACACCGAGAAGCCGACGGCCGCGGGTTACGCGCAGGCCGCCGAAGCCGGCGCGAACATGTTCTTCGGGGTCCCGACCGTGTGGAGTCGCGTCGGTGCGGAGCCCGAGGCGGCCCGTACCCTCTCCGGTGCACGTATTCTCGTGTCGGGCAGTGCACCGCTACCTGTTCCCGTCTTCGACCGGGTCCGCGAGCTCACCGGCCACGAGATCGTCGAACGCTACGGCATGACCGAGACCATGATCACCCTCAGCACCCGAGTCGACGGCGAACGTCGCCCGGGCTGGGTGGGGCTGCCCCTGGCCGGGGTCGAGACCCGTCTCCGGGAGGGCGACGCCGAGGTGGCCCATGACGGCGAATCGGTCGGCGATCTCCACGTACGCGGACCGATGATGTCGTCGGGCTACCTCAACCGCCCCGAGGCGACGGCCGAATCGTGGCTCGAGGACGGGTTCTTCGCCACCGGGGATGTCGCCGTCATCGATCCGGACGGCATGCATCGCATCGTCGGCCGCCGGGCCACCGACCTCATCAAGTCCGGCGGCTTCCGCATCGGCGCCGGCGAGATCGAAACCGTCCTGCTGGCTCATCCGGCCGTGCGCGAAGTCGCGGTGATCGGCGTACCCGACGACTATCTGGGCCAGCGCATCGTCGCGTATGTGGTGGCCGACGAGGTCGCCGACACCGAACTCATCGAGTTCGTCGCCGGTGAGCTCTCCAATCACAAACGGCCGCGCGAGGTCCGCTTCGTCGACTCCCTACCCCGCAACGCGATGGGCAAGGTGCAGAAGAAGCTGCTCGGCTGAGCCTGATCGCTGGCCCCGAAATCCGCCCCGGAAAAGCGCCCCTGGGATCTGCCCCCGAAAAGCGCCCTCAGCAGGGAGTTCGGCGACATATCGTCGTCGTGCGGCCTCTGGAGGGTTGATTTCAGGGGCGGTTCTCGACGCAGTTATCCACAAGACCTGTCTGCGGCGGCCCGACCACGCCAGGTCACCCGACACTGTCCCTCATGGACTACGAGCAACTCGTCGCGCGCTTCGGAGGTGTCTTCTCGACGAATCAGCTGCTGGGAACCGGAGAGACCGCCGAGCAGATCCGACGCGCCGTCGAATGCGGTGCGATCCAGCGGGTCCGGCACGGGTGGTATCAGGTACCCGACGCCGACCCCGAAGTCGTTGCCGCAGTCGCCGACAACACCGTGGTGTCGTGCGCGAGCGCGCTTCGACGTCACGGGCTGTGGATCCCCGAGCATCCGATCGCATCGCACACCCGCGTGACGCGGTACGAGCGTCGCCGAGCCCCCGACCGTTGCCGACGCCACGGCCGCCCGACACCGGCTGGTGCCGCCGTCGACGACGTGGCAACCGCTCTGCAGTACGCCGCGCGCTGCTTCGACGAGGAGGGCTTCATCATTCTGTGCGACTCCGCACTTCACCACGGCAAGCTGAGTGTCGACGACCTCCGCGCCGAATTCCGGCTCGCGCCGTTCTACCTCCGGAAGGCCGTCGAGAAGTGCAATCGACTCGCCGCGTCCGGAACGGAAACCGCCGCTCGTCTGCGGCTGATCAGCGCCGGCCTCGAGGTCAAGGTGCAGCATGAGGTGCCCACAGTCGGCTGGATCGATCTCCTCGTCGGCAACCGGCTGGCCATCGAACTCGACAGCCGGACGCACCACACCGGTGAAGAGGACTACGAACGCGACCGGATCAGGTCCCGCAAGCTCATCCCGCTGGGCTACCTACCGATGCGGCTCACCTACGCGCAGGTGTTCGGTGACTGGGAGACCACCTACGCCGACATCGTGGCCACGGTCCGGAAGGGCTATCACCGCAGCCGGGCCGCCGAATACGAGAACCGCCCCTGAGACCCGCCCTCCAGAGGAGGCCCGACGACACTGTGTCGCCGACGCCGCTCCCGAGGGCGCATTTCGAGGGCCGGTATCAGGGGCGCTTTTCGGGGGCGGTTTTAGTGCCCGGCGCTCAGTTGGCCCAGCCCCGCTCACCCATCCAACCCGTGATGATACCGACCGCCTCTTTGAGGTGCGGGATCTGATCGCGGCCCGAATAGTAGTGTGTCGCACCGGTTATCGTGTGCAGAGTCTTGTCGGGGTGGCCGACGGCGTCGAAAAGCCGGTGGGTGTGGCTGGGTGTGCACGCGTTGTCGGCCGAGTTACCGATGACCAGCGTCGGGACCTCGAGATCCGCGGCACAGCGCGGACCGTCGCCGTGTGCGTCGTCATAACTCCACTGCGACAACCAACTTCGCAGCGTCGTGAACCGTGCCAGGCCGACCGGTCCCATGTTCACGATGCGTGGATCCCCCAGGTAGCAGCCGAGTTCACGGTCGCTCGGGTCGACGGACAGGTCGAGCCACCGCGGGTCGGCCATGGTGCCGTGGACGATGAACCCGCGTTCCATCAACGGCTCACCGCGGCCGCGGAGGTCGGCGAGTTGCTCCTTGACCCACGCGGTGATCCGGCGGTTGCGATCGATCTGCGCGGCCCGGTACCGCTCCAGGAACTCCGCGGTGTAGGGCGGCTGGTTCGGGTTCGCCGGGTTGTAGAGATCCAGCTCGGGATCACGCTTCTCCGGATCGTTTTCGTCGAGGATCGACGGATCCATCCACTCCGTCAGCGTTCCGTGGCGGGACACGTGTGCGGCCAGGAGCATCATGCCGTCGGCCGCAGGCAGATCGAGCCGGGTGAGATCCGGCGGCTCTCCGGCGGGAGTCTCCGTGACCGTCGCATGCTGGGCCTGCTGCTGGTAGTACAGCGACAGCGCACCTCCACCACTCCAACCGGCCAGGATCACCTTCTCGTAGCCGAGCCGTTCCTTGGCGTCCTTCACGCAGGCCCCGAGGTCCTGGACGACCTTCTCCATGATCAGGGCGCTGTCGACGCCGCGATACCGGCTGTTGCAGTAGATGACGTGATGACCCGCGCGGGCCAGCGCATTGGTCATCGGCAGATAGGCGCCGCCACCGATCGGGTGCATGAAGACGATGACGTTCTTCGACGGCACGCCCACCGGTTTCAGGAGGTAGCTCTCCAGGACGACGCTCTCGGTGACGCCGCCGTAGGTGTCCTGGTAGGCCGACGTGTCGTCGAAGACGACGAGGTAGGGAATGCGCTCGTACTCGTGGCGCGGCAACGTGTTCGCCGAACTCATACCTGTGCCTCCTCCTGGACCTCGGCCGATGCCGACCCGGTCATGACCGGGGTCGCGATGAGACGACGACGCGTGTCGATCGCGATGACCTTCCACTCGACACGGTCGAACTCGTCGAACTTCCGGCGCGACCGTTCGCGGGCCTTCTCCGGGATGCCGTGGTGAATACCCTGCGGCGCATGCGAGATCAGGCCGGGAGGCATGCCGATGCCGAACATGCTGCCGCCGTGGAAGAACGCGATCTCGTCAAAGTCGGTGTTGCGGTGGAACCAGGGCAGCCGTTCGGCGCCCTTGCGGGCCTCGGCGGGACGCGGCAGGAAGTTCATCACGTACACGCCCGTAGCCTGCATGAACAGATGCACGGTCGGCGGGAGGTGCACCGACTCCGAGGTGATGACGTCGTAGTCCTCGAGGTTGAAGGTGAACGGGAACAGATCGCCGCGCCACCCCTCGACGTCGAGCGGATGGAACGGATAGAACAGCGTCGTCTGCCCCTCGCGCTGGCGGAACCGAACCTCGTACTCCTCGCGCCCGTCGCCCTCGAAGACCTCGGCCTCGGGGACGGCGACCAGCGACGAATCGAAGGGGAAAAACCGTCCGAGCACGCCCGGCTCCGGGACCCGGTATTCGTCGACAGCCTCGATGATGAGCAGCCGCGACTGGTCGTCGGGGATTTGCCGGTACGTGCATCCCTTGGGGATGTAGACGTAGTCGCCCGGCCGGTAGGACAGCCGGCCGAACTCCGTCTCGAAGTGGCCGGTGCCCTCGTGGACGAAGATCAGTTCGTCGCCGTCGACCGGGCGGAACCAGAATGGCGCGGCCTGGCTGCGGCGGCTGAGCGAGATCCGGCAGTCGTCGTTGTAGAACATCAGCAGCGGCTCACCCGACGGGTCGATCTGATCGGTCGGGGTGAGTTCGGTGACGAAGCGGTCGACGCCGGTGTGGGTACCGACCGCGCGGAACTGCGTCGGATCGTTGCGCCGGTAGAGATGCGCCGTCCGGCCGGTGAATCCGTAGCGGCCGAGCTCGTCGTCTTTGAGGTCCTCGAGGTCACGGTGGACCTGTCGCGGCGTGCGACCCTTCCGGTGCTGGATGAACGATTCCACTGGCTGACTCCTGGTGTGAGCGATCGAGAGCGGACAGACGGGGCGCGGCCTGGCCGGGGAGCAACTCCCGGTGGTTCCCGCGCAGACTTTTCTGATGCTAGATTCAGGTTCAGAATATGACAAGGACCACATCGTTCATCCCGACCTTGCCCGACCGGAGCGAAATACATGCTTCGATGAACGAATCAGTCCTCGGAAGGAGTGTTCGGTGCCGCCGACGAACAAGGGACGCCAGACCGAGGCCGCGTTTCTCGACGCAGCGCGTCGTTGTTTCGCCGACAAGGGCTACCTGAACACCAAGATCTCCGACATCGCGGCCGCCGCGGGCCGCTCCACCGGCTCGTTCTACAACTATTACGACAACAAGGATCAGCTCCTCGAGGCGCTGCTGGACCAGTTCAGCAGCGAAGTCGTCGAGGGTTCTCTCGCCACGAGACACTCGGATCCCGAAGCGGGGGTGCGTGCGGCCGTCACCGCCTACTGGACGACATACAAGAAGTACCTGCCCGAGATCATCGGACTGTTCCAGATGTCCATGCTCGACGACGAGTTCCGGGATCGCTGGCACGCCAACCGTGCGTCGGGCATCAAGCAGGTGCTGGCGGGACTGCACAGCGCGGAACGGGCCGGGTACCACATCGGCCTGCCCCTCGAACCGCTCGCGTCGGCGCTCGTGAACACGCTCGAATCCTCGTGCTGGTCTTGGCTCGCCGTCCGCGGAGGTGTGGTCGGGTCCATCCCCGACGACGACACGGCCATCGACATCCTCACCACCATCTGGTACCGGACGGTGTACCGGTCGGTTCCACACATCCAGCGCTGAATCCGTACAGGATCTGGCTCTTGCGGCACATCGTCGCCGGTTGTGATGCTGGGACGCATGACGATCGACGTCCGGCCCGCAACGACCTTCGCCGACATCGCGACGATGGTCGGGCCCAAGAAACCGACCTCCAACGTGTGCTGGTGCCTGAGTTACCGCATCCCCAGCACGGAGAATCGGGCCCTGCTCCGCGAACAGCGCGGTGAGTTCGTGAAGGAGTTGTGCGACAGCGGGATTCCACTCGGAGTCCTGGCGTACGAGACGATCGACGACACCGAAGAAGTGGTGGGTTGGGCGGCGGTCTCACCGCGTGCCGACACGACCTTCGCCCGCAACCGTAAGATCCCGCACGTCGACGACCTCCCCGTGTGGTCCGCGTGGTGCCTCCGCGTCCGACCCGGCCACCGCAAGAAGGGGATCTCGCGCGCGCTCCTCCAGGGCGCTGTCGAGTTCGCCCGGTCGAACGGGGCGCCGGCCATCGAGGGGTACCCGCTCGACAATCGCGGTAAGAAGGTGGATCTCACGATGGCTTACGTCGGCACCCGCGGGTTGTTCGAGAAAGCCGGGTTCGAGTGGGCGGCCGACACCACCTCTGTGCTGGACGGGTTTCCGCGGGTGGTGATGCGGAAGTCGTTGCGGTGAGGGTGGTTTCGATACTGGTGGTTGAGCCGGTAGCGAGCGCAGCGAGCCACCGCGTCGAAACCTCGCGTCCCTGCAGGTTGAGCCGGTAGCGAGCGCAGCGAGCCACCGCGTCGAAACCTCGCGTCCCTGCAGGTTGAGCCGGTAGCGAGCGCAGCGAGCCACCGCGTCGAAACCGCGCGTCCTGCAGGTTGAGCCGGTAGCGAGCCGAGCGAGCCACCGCGTCGAAACCTCGCGTCCCTGCAGGTTGAGCCGGTAGCGAGCGCAGCGAGCCACCGCGTCGAAACCTCGCGTCCTGCAGGTTGAGCCGGTAGCGAGCGCAGCGAGCCACCGCGTCGAAACCTCGCGTCCCTGCAGGTTGAGCCGGTAGCGAGCGCAGCGAGCCACCGCGTCGAAACCTCGCGGTCCTGCTGGTTGAGCTGGCCGGGTGGGGTGTGGCCGGCGGGGTTTCGACGCGACGCCTCGCTTCGCTCGGTGTCGGCTCAACCGGCGTGGAGTTGCTTGGTGAGGTGTGGTGGCGGATGGGTTTCGACGCGACGCCTCGCTGCGCTCGGTGTCGGCTCAACCGGCGGGGCACGGCTCGTCGCCTACTCAACCAGCGGGGCACGGCTCGTCGCAGGCTCCTCGCCTACTCAACCAGCGGGGATGAGTCCGCCCAGATCGCCGTTCGGGACATGAATCCAGCCCTCCCGCGACGCAACCGCACGGTCTTCCGCTGATGGCAGCGATGTCCGCCCCAACGCTGCGGCGCGGGCGATCAGCGCGGTGATGACGGCGTCGAAGGCGTCGTCGTCACGAACCATGAGGTCTGTGTGAGCGCCCGGTTCCAGCCACGGCGCCGCCGTCCGTAGCGCATCGACGAGCTCGGTCAACACGGTCCGGTTGGCGGCGCGTTTGTAACCCCGTGAGATGAGTCCCCAGCGTTTGAGTGCTCCGGCCGGGTAGGCCTCGACCGCCCAGCCGTCGACGCGGTCCCGGACACCGAGATCGGCGAGGAGGCCCGCACAGCGGAAGGCGACATGGGCGATCTGGTCGGCGGACACGCTGAGGGGTCGACCCAGCCCCGACTCGGCGATCCAGAGGTCGGTACGACGCAGCGCCAGCGGACGTCGATTCGCGATATCGTCGAGCCGACGGCCCGGTTTCGACTCTTGGTGATGATGTGCGACAACGAATTCCACGAAGTCATCCGGCCAGCCGAAGGGTGAATCGATTCCGATGCGGGTCGCACCGTCGACGAGGCGTCGGATCTCGGCGTCGTCGGCTCCGACGACCAGCTCGGTCAGTTCGGCCCGGTCGTCGAACCAGTCGAGGACCGCGACCGCGGTCTTGGCCGGCGATGCGGACAGGTCGACACCGACCGTCCGCATCGCCGGGGGCATGCTCAGAATTTGCCGTCGAGGAATTCCGCGTAGGCGGGAAGATCGAGCTGGCCGTGGCCCGACAGGCCGATGACCACGACCTCTTCCTTGTCACTGTCGGCGACGTGGGCGGCACACGCGGCGATGGCATGCGTCGACTCCGGGGCCGGGACGATACCCTGCGTCCGCGCGAACTGCACGCCCGCGCTGAACGCATCGTGCTGGGTGATCGCAACGCCCTGAACGAGTCCGAGCTCGACCGTGTGGCTCAGCGCCGGTGCCATACCGTGGTAGCGCAGACCACCAGCATGGATCGGATCCGGAACGAAATCCATTCCGAGCGTGTGCATCTTGAGCAGCGGCGTGAGACCGGCGACATCGCCGTGGTCGTAGCGGTACTCACCCTGGGTGATGGACGGGCAGGCGGCCGGCTCGGCCGCGACCACGCGCGGGTTCGACCGTCCGTGCAGCTTCTCCCGCAGGAACGGGAAGGAGAGTCCCGCGAGATTGGAACCGCCACCGGCACAACCGAAGACGATGTCCGCTCCGCCGGGTTCGACGGCGTTGAGCTGATCGACGGCCTCCACGCCGATGACGCTCTGGTGCAGCACGACGTGGTTGAGCACGCTGCCGAGTGCGTAGCGGGTGTCCGGATCGGAAGCGGCGACCTCGACCGCCTCACTGACCGCCATGCCGAGGCTGCCCGTGGTGTTCGGGTCCTTGGCGAGCATCGCCCGTCCCGACTCGGTCAGGTCCGAGGGGCTCGGGTGGATCGTGCCGCCGTAGGTGCGGATCAGGAAGCCACGATACGGCTTCGAGCTGTACGAGGCGCGCACCTGCCAGACCTCGACGTCGATGCCGAACTGCGCACCCGCGAAGGCGAGCGCGCTACCCCACTGCCCGGCACCGGTCTCGGTCGTCAGCTTGGTGACGCCGTCGAGGCTGTTGTAATAGGCCTGCGCGACAGCGGAATTGGTTTTGTGGCTGCCGACCGGGCTGACGCCCTCGTACTTGACGTAGATGCGCGCCTTGGTGTTGAGCGCCTGCTCGAAGCGACGTGCGCGGATCAGCGGCGACGGGCGCCACATCTGGTAGATCTCGCGGACCGGTTCGGGGATCTCGATGTAGGCCTCAGAGGAGACCTCCTGCGCGATGAGTCCGCTGGGGAACAACGCGGCGAGATCCTCGGGACCCACCGGCTCCTTGGTGCCGGGATGCAGATGCGGGGGAATCGGTGTCTCGAGCTCGGCGGCGAGGTTGTACCAGTGCGTCGGCACACCGACCGTCACCAGGTCGGGATTGGTGGCGTCTACTTGCGTGGTCATGGTCGTCCACTCTAGTGCGCGCGGCCTGTGACGTACCCCGGCCGTGGCATTCTCAGGTCACGATTTGGGGGGTCGATGGTCCTGGCGAGGACGGCATCGACGATCGGTAGAAGAAGTGGTGACCTGGCGCGCGCTACCTCTGCGAAATCCCTAATCGGGGAGCATCGGGGCGTCGTCGCCGTGGTGACGGCCGATCAGCACGGCGCGGGTGACCGAATCCCGGCCGAACCGGTCACGCAGAAGATCCATCGTGGCGTCGAGCTGTTCGGCATGATCGGTGTCGAACGGCAGGGTCAGCTGGATGTTGTCGTGGTCGTCGAGGTTGGTCAGCGACAATCCGACGAGAGTGCAGCCGCGCTCCCGGATGATCGGCATCGCGTCGGCGAGGAGGCCACGCGCCGACGCCATGATGAGGTCGGTGCGGTCGGTGGGCTCAGGGAGGGTGCGGGAGCGGGTCGCGCGGGCGAAGTCATCGAAACGCAGCCGCAGAACGACTGTGCGACAGACCCTCTCGGCCGTCCGCAACCGCTTACCGAGGCGTTCGACGATCGCCACGATGGTCGCCTCGAGGTCGGCCTCGGACTTTGGCCGACGCCCGAGCGCGCGTTGCGAACCGATCGAGGATCGGCGCTTACCGGTCTCGACCCGACGCGGGTCCTGCGCCATCGAGAGGGCGAACAGGTGCCGTCCCGCGCCCGATCCGACGACCGCGCGTAGCGATCGCTCACCCATCGCGGCCAGCTGACCGACGGTCTCGACTCCGGCGTCGTGCAGCTTGGACTCCGTCACCGGCCCGACGCCCCACAGCCGACGCACCGGCAGGGGATGGAGAAACGCGAGCTCGGTGCCGGGCGCGACGATCAGCAGACCGTCGGGCTTGCCGACGGCGCTGGCCACCTTCGCCAGGAACTTGCTGCGCGCACCACCGACGGTGATCGGCAGGCCGACCTCCTCACGCACTCGAACCCGGATCGTCGAGGCGATGTCGTGCGGGGTCCCGCTGATCCGGCCCAGGCCGCCGACGTCGAGGAATGCCTCGTCGACCGAGATGCCCTCGACCACCGGAGTGGTGTCATGGAAGATGTTGAAGACCTCGCGGCTGGCCTCCATGTAGGCGTCGAACCGGGGCCGGACGACCACGGCATCAGGGCAGAGCGCCCGAGCCTCGTGACCGGGCATCGGCGACCGCACTCCCCTGGCCTTGGCCTCGTAGCTCGCGGCCAGCACAACTCCTCCGCCCACCAGCACGGGGCGTCCCCGCAGGGTCGGGTCGTCCCGTTGCTCGACCGATGCGTAGAAGGAGTCGAGATCGGCATGCAGGATCGTTGCCTCCTGCCGCTCCCGCCGCTCGATCCGCATAGAACATATGTTCGCATACCGGTGCGACAACTCGGCCCTACCGGCGATGACACTCGGCCGGACCACCTCAGGTCGGTTCGGCCTCGTCGATCTCGTCGAGCACGCAGTCGCGGATCGCCGTCAGATCCATCTCGTACCTCACTCCGCCGGCGTTCTCGTACTCGACGAGTCGCGCGGCCGCCCGATCGTAGAGGCGTCGGGCACCGACAGTGTTTCCGCGTCGATGATGCGTCAGCGCCACGCAGAGCTGGGCGAGCCCCTGCCACAGGGGACGTTCCTCGGCCGGACAGGACTTCCATCGCGTCTCGAACACCTCGTGGGCGGAGAACGGCCGGCCGTCCTCGAGCAGCCGCCACGCGAATGCGATCGTCTCGTGCGGTGGCAACGGCTCCTCGGGCACCGGCTCGACGCCCGGCGCACCGTACGGCAGCGGGCGACCCAGTTCGTCACGCGGCCGAGCCTGTCGGGCGCGACCGTCGGGATCCCGATCTCGGTCTTTTCCCATGGGCCACATCTCCATCGCGTCGATCTCCGATTCGTGCTGTCCTTCGACTGTGACAGACGCCCTGCGCAGGTGCCGGACGCGGCAGGGGGTGTGTGCCACCGCCGGGATTGCAGCAGTCATTCTGATGAGGTGATGACCCCCACTTCGAACACCGTCGACGGAGTGCTGCGCCGCACTGCCGCGAGATTCCCCGACCGCGCCGCCCTGCATTTCGGCGACGACACCCTCACCTACCGCGAACTCGACGACGCGGTGACCCGCGCCGCCGCGCACCTCCTCTCCCTCGGCCTGGCCAAGGGTGATCGCGTGGCCGGCTACGGCACCAACTCGCACGCCTACGTCATCGGCTACCTCGCCGCGGCGCGTGCCGGACTCGTGCACGTGCCGATCAACTACGCGTTGCGCGGCGGCGAGCTGAGCTACCTCCTCGAGCAGTCCGGTGCGCGCGCCGTGCTCGTCGACCCGGGTCTCACCGACAACCTCGACGCCGTCATCGACGTCGTGCCGGCCGAGTTCGTGCTCCCCCTGCGCGACGCCGATGATTCGCTGATCGCCATCGCCACCGCGGGAGACGTGCCCGCACTGGACGTCGCGGTGGAGGACACCGACCTGGTCCAGTTCCTCTACACCTCGGGCACGACGTCGAAGCCCAAGGGCGCCATGATGACCCACCGCGCGCTCATCCACGAGTACACCTCGTCGATCATCGCCCTGGATCTCGACTCCGACGACAACCCGCTGATCTGTATGCCGCTCTACCACTCGGCGGGAATGCACGTCTTCATGGTTCCTTATCTGGCGGTGGGCGCCACGGTCCGGCTGATGCCGGCACCGGACATCCCCGAGATCCTGCGCCTCGTCGAGGAATACAAGATCGGTTCGCTGTTCCTGGCACCCACGGTGTGGGTGCCGCTGGCCGCGCATCCCGACCTCGAGACCCGCGACCTGTCGTCGTTGCGGAAGGCGCAGTACGGTGCGTCGATCATGCCGGTCACCGTCCTGCAGCGCCTCCGCGAGCGCTACCCCGATCTGGGCTTCTACAACTGCTTCGGCCAGTCCGAGATCGGTCCGCTGGCAACGGTTCTCCGCCCCGAGGAGCACGACGCCCGACCCGCCTCGTGCGGCCGGCCGGTGTTCTTCGTCGAGACCCGCGTCGTCGACGCCGACGGCAACGACGTACCCGTCGGTGAGCCGGGTGAGATCCTGTACCGCTCACCGCAGCTGTGCCAGGGCTACTGGGACAACCCGGCCGCGACCGACGAGGCCTTCCGGGGCGGCTGGTTCCACTCCGGTGACCTCGTCACGCGCGACGAGGAGGGTTACGTCACCGTCGTCGACCGCATCAAGGACGTCATCAACACCGGTGGCATCCTCGTCGCCTCACGCGAGGTCGAGGATGCGATCTACACCCACGACGCCGTGGCGGAGGTCGCGGTGATCGGCACCCCGGACGACAAGTGGATCGAGGCGATCACCGCGGTCGTCGTGCTGCGCGCCGAGGCTGCGGTCACCGAGGCCGAGCTGATCGACCACGTCAAGCAACAGCTCGCGCCGTTCAAGGTCCCGAAGCTGGTGAAGTTCGTCGAGGAACTGCCGCGCAACCAGAGCGGCAAGCTGCTCAAGCGGGAGCTGCGCGCCTAGAGATCCGCTGTCCGACCAGATCAGGTTGCGTTTGTGCCCGCACTCCGGGATCAAACGCAACCTGATCACTTTCGCGGGCCACTACGGTGGGTTCATGACCAACCGAACAGAGACGGGCGTCGAAGCCGACATCAAGCCGCGCAGTCGCGACGTCACGGACGGCCTGGAGAAGACCGCCGCCCGTGGCATGCTCCGCGCGGTGGGCATGGGCGACGACGACTGGGCGAAACCCCAGATCGGAGTGGGGTCGTCGTGGAACGAGATCACCCCGTGCAACCTCTCGCTCGACCGGCTGGCCAAGGCCGTCAAGGGCGGCGTCCACGAGGGCGGCGGTTATCCCCTCGAATTCGGCACCATCTCGGTCTCCGACGGCATCTCGATGGGTCACGAGGGCATGCACTTCTCGTTGGTCTCCCGCGAGGTGATCGCCGACAGCGTGGAAACCGTGATGAGTGCCGAACGGCTCGACGGTTCGGTGCTGCTCGCCGGCTGCGACAAGTCCCTGCCCGGCATGCTCATGGCCGCCGCCCGGCTCGATCTCGCGTCGGTGTTCCTCTACGCCGGGTCGACGCTGCCCGGATACGCCACGCTGTCCGACGGCGAAGAACGTCAGGTCACCATCATCGACGCCTTCGAGGCGGTGGGCGCATGCGCCCGCGGGCTCATGAGCCGCGAGGACGTCGACACCATCGAACGCGCCATCTGCCCGGGTGAGGGTGCGTGCGGCGGCATGTACACGGCCAACACGATGGCCAGCGCCGCCGAGGCACTCGGGATGTCCCTACCCGGCAGCGCTGCTCCCCCGGCTCCGGACAAGCGACGGGACCAGTTCGCCCGGCAGAGCGGAGTGGCCGTCGTCGAGATGCTGCGCCGCGGAATCACCGCGCGCGACATCATGACCCGCGAGGCCTTCGAGAACGCGATCGCCGTCGTGATGGCGTTCGGCGGGTCCACCAACGCGGTGCTCCACCTGCTCGCCATCGCCAACGAGGCCGAGGTCGAGTTGTCGCTCGACGATTTCATCCGCGTGGGCGCCCGCGTCCCTCACCTCGCCGACGTCAAACCGTTCGGGCGGCACGTGATGACCGACGTCGACCGCATCGGTGGTGTGCCGGTGGTGATGAAGGCCCTCCTCGACGCCGGGCTGCTGCACGGCGACTGCCTGACGGTGACCGGCAAGACGGTCGCGGAGAACCTCGCGCACATCGCCCCGCCCGACCCCGACGGACAGGTCCTGCGCGCCACCAAGTCGCCCATCCACCCGACCGGGGGCATCACCATCCTCAAGGGATCGCTGGCTCCGGAAGGGGCCGTGGTGAAGTCGGCGGGCTTCGACTCCGACGTATTCGAGGGCACCGCACGGGTTTTCGACCGCGAGCGCGCCGCCATGGATGCACTCGAGGACGGCACGATCACCGCCGGCGACGTCGTCGTCATCCGCTACGAAGGCCCCAAGGGCGGACCGGGGATGCGCGAGATGCTGGCCATCACCGGCGCCATCAAGGGCGCGGGCCTCGGCAAGGACGTCCTCCTGATGACCGACGGCCGGTTCTCGGGCGGCACCACTGGTCTGTGCGTGGGCCACGTTGCACCGGAGGCCGTCGACGGTGGCCCCATCGCCCTGGTCCGCGACGGGGATCGCATCCGCCTCGACGTGGGTCGCGGCCTCCTCGACCTTCTCGTCGACGACGCCGAACTCGAGGCTCGCGCAAAGGAGTTCACTCCCCTGCCACCCCGGTACACGCGTGGCGTCCTGGCGAAGTACTCGAAGCTGGTCACGTCCGCTTCGCAGGGAGCCGTCTGCCGCTGACGGCCCCCTGCGGAGCTGCTCTACCGGCGAGGCTCGATCAGTCGTCGACGACGATGACGTTGACGTCGATGTTGCCGCGGGTGGCGTTGGAGTAGGGGCAGACCTGATGCGCACGGTCGGCGAGAGCCTGCGCCTGGTCCTGGGGAAGGTCGGGGATGACGACCTCGAGAGTGACAGCGAGCTGGAAGCCGCCCTGCTCGTCGGCGCCGATGCCGACCTTGGCACCGACGCTCGAATCGCCCAGCGTGGCCTTGGCCTCGCGCGCCACCGCCTGCAGGGCGGAGTGGAAGCAGGCGGCATAACCCGCGGCGAAGAGCAGCTCGGGGTTGGCGGCACCGCCGGCACCACCCATCTCGCGCGGAATGGCGAGGTCGGTGTCGACGAAGCCGTCGGTGGTGCGGACGTGGCCGTTGCGCCCCGCGCCGGTGGCCAGGGCTTCTGCGGTGTAGAGGGTGTTCATGATTGTCTCCTTCAACTGGTTGGCGATGACTTGACTCCCTTGATCAGTTACGCGGCAGCCGGCCGCGCGCCTGATCGGTGACCTTGTGCGCCAGCGCATGCAGGGTCGACGCCTCGTCGTAGGTGAGGTCCAGGTTGTCCACCAGGCATCCTTGGATCCGGCCGCCCTGGCTACGCAGCGCATCCCCTTCCCGGGTCAGGTGGACATGAACCACACGGGCATCCTCGGCCGAAGGTTCGCGGGCGATGTACCCGGCCCGCTCGAGACGACGGAGTAGCGGCGACAACGTGCCGCTGTCGAGCTGGAGCCGCTCGCCCAGTTCCCGCACGGTGAGCCCGTCCTGTTCCCAGAGGGCGAGCAGCACGAGGTACTGGGGAAACGTGAGCCCGAACTCGGACAGCACCTCTCGGTAGAGGCCGGTGACAGCCCGGGTGGCGGCATACAACGAGAAACAGAGCTGTCGGTCGAGGGGCTCCGGATTGGTGGGCACGTTCCAGAACAGTAGTGCACAACTTAATTGTGCACAACCTAGTTTCCGCCTGCGCGTCGCGACGACATCACCCGTCCGTGTCCCAAAGTCGGAGTTTGACCGACCGCCTCCCGGGACATGACCAAGATGTGCATACTTCGTCCATGACAACAAGCGATGGCACGTCACTCCATCTCGCCGCCGAGGGCGGCGGTGCGGCGCTCGACCAGGTGTTCCTGATGTCCGCGGCAGCCGCAGTCGTGTCGATCGGTCTGCTCTGGATCGGATACCTACACCGCACGCGCAAGATCACGTGGCTGACCACCCTGGCCGACTGGGCGGCGCGCCGCGTCAACCGACCCCCGTGGGCGGCGCTGCCGATCTTCCTGTTCACCAGCACGATCATCTGCGCCCTGTTCGGCTTCCTCTGGGACGTCAGCCTGCACATCGGTGACGGCCGCGACGAGGGACCGCTCGCCAACCCGGCGCACTACTTCATCCTGGTGGGCCTGTTCCTGCTGTTCATCTCCGGCATGCTGTCGGTCTTCCTGCCCTTCGACAAGCCCGGCCGCGCGGCCGTCCGGATCACCCGCCACTGGTACGCGCCGGTCGGCGGAATCCTGTTGGCGGGCTGCGGCTTCTATGCCCTGGTGGGCTTCCCGCTGGACGACGTCTGGCACCGTATCTTCGGTCAGGACGTCACGCTCTGGGGTCCGACGCACCTGATGCTGATCGGGGGCGCGGGACTGTCGCTCATCGCGGTCGTCATCCTCGACCGCGAGGGCAGGGCCGCGATGGGCCCCGACCTCCCGCCGGACGGGCGCGGGCAGTGGCTGGTCCGCTGCCTGGCGTTCGGTGGCCTGGTGATCGGCATGTCGGTCTTCCAGATCGAGTACGACTTCGGTGTCGAGCAGTTCCGGCTCGTGCTGCAGCCGATGATGATCGCCGGTGCCGGTGCGTTCGCCCTCGTCGCCGCGCGGATCAGCCTCGGGCCGGGTAGTGCCCTGGTCGCAGCGGTGTTCGCGATCCTGCTGCGTGGCGTCGTCGCGGTCGTGGTCGGGCCGGCGCTCGGCGCGCCGATCAACGTGTTCCCCCTCTACCTCGGCGCGGCCGTGGTCGTCGAGTTGCTCGCGTTGACGCCGCTCATCAAGCGCCGCGTGCTCTTCGGTGCGGTGGCGGGCCTGGGGGTCGCGACGATCGGACTCTGGATCGAATCCTGGTGGATCGCCGCGGCATATCCGTTCCCCTGGGTCACCGGCATGTGGGGCGAAGCGCTGGCGATGGCCGTCCCGGTCGGCGTGGTGGCGGGTCTGTGCGGCGGCCTGCTGGGCCTCGTCTCGGTCGGTGAGCGACTGCCGCGACGCTGGATCAGCATCACCGCCGTCGTGCTCTCGGTGGTGGTGATAGGCGGGGCGGTCGCAAACGGCCTGCGGGTCTCCGTACCCGCCGACATGACCGCCCGGGTCGTCCTGACCCCCGCCGGACCGAACGATGCCGCCGAGCAGAACGTCACGGCCGAAGTTTTCCTCGATCCGGCCGACGCGATCAGCGGTGACCCCGAGTGGGTGACGCTGATGTCCTGGCAGGGCGGGGTCGACAACGATCGCGGCATCGTCATCGACCGGCTCGAGCGGGTAGGCCCCAACCAGTTCCGGTCCACCGAACCGATCCCGGTGTCGGGGTCGTGGAAGACCATCCTGCGTGTGCAGGACGGCACCACCATGGCCGGTGTGCCGGTGTATCTGCCGGCGGACCCCGCGATCGGTGCGGAGGGTGAGCCGGCCCAGCAGACGTCGACGAAACCGTTCGTCTCGGAGATCTCGATCCTCCAGCGCGAGCGCACCTTCGACTATCCGTCGTGGCTGTTCGGCGCCGCAGCCGTGGTGGTGCTGGTCTGTTCACTGTTGCTCATCGCCGCGCTGTCGTGGGGAGCCGGCCGGGTCAACTCCCGTGAGGCGACCTCGGGCGCGCGGAAACCCGAATTGCAGCCCCAACAATGATCGCCGCCGCACCGGACCCGGTGGTCCACCACCTCGCCACGCATCCCCTGATACTGGCGCTGCCCGCGGTGATCCCCGCGTTCATCCTGGTGGGCGTCATCATCGCGATCGCGATCGCCGATCGTCGTCGAGGAGATGACGACGAGGACCCCATCGAGGATTCCACCGGAGATCGCACCGAGAACCCCACCGACGCACCGACCTGGAACGAGGCCGATGACCCCGACCGCGAGGCCGACTGAGACTCTGCTCGCCCACGGGCTGGGCGGCTCGGAGTTCCTGCCCGTCCCGCTGACCGCGGTCCTGATCGGCGGTGCGTGGGCGCTGACCATCTCCTTCGCGGTGATCGCCTTCGCCTGGCGCACTCCGCGATACGGGCGATCCGACGCCGGGCGCGAGCTCCCCGGGTGGGTGACCTCGACCGTCGACAACCGATGGCTTCGTGGGGTACTCGCCGGTGCCGCACTGATACTCACCGCGTGGCTGGTGGTGGCCGCGTTCGGGCCGTCCCACGACAACCCCCTGCCGGGCTCGTTCTACGTACTGCTGTGGGTGGGCATGATCGTGCTGTCGGTGCTGATCGGCCCGGTGTGGCGACTGCTGTCACCGATCCGCACCGTGCTGCGGATCGCGCGCGGGATCTTCGGGTCCCGGGTCGTCGGCCTGACGGACTATCCCCGACGCCTCGGCTGGTGGCCGGCTGCGTTCGGACTCTTCGCCTTCGTCTGGCTCGAACTGGCCTCCCCGGAACCGAATTCGGTCTCATCGGTGCGGATCTGGCTGCTCTGCTATCTCGCGATCACCCTCGTGGGCGGCATCATCTGCGGGCTTCGCTGGACCGAGGATGCCGATCCGTTCGCGGTCTACAGCACGGTCGCCTCCCGCCTCTCCCCGTTCGCGAAGAACCCCGACGGTCGCGTGATCGTGCGCAGTCCGATGAACTCGCTGACCACCCTGCCGATCCGGCCCGGCACCGTCACCGTGCTCGCAATCCTGCTCGGGTCCACCGCATTCGACAGCTTCTCGGCCTTCCCCCAGTGGCAGGACTTCGTCGCCGAGCAGGCCGGTGGCGACGGAGCCGACGGCAACCAGGCGATCGCCACCCTGCTCTCGACCGCCGGGCTGCTGGTGTTCGTCGGCGTTGTCGCGGTGACGTTCTGGTCGGCGGCACGCGCCGTCGGCGGTGTGCAACCCGATCTGCGCCGTCGGCTACCGGGCCTGATGGCACACTCACTCGTCCCGATCGTCATCGGCTACATCCTCGCCCACTATCTGCAGTCGCTCGTCGAGCAGGGGCAGGAAGCCATCCTGGCCCTGGGCGATCCGCTGGGCCGGGGATGGAACTTGTTGTGGCTCAGCGATGCCCACCCGGTGTACATCATGTCGGATCACCCGACCGTCACGGTGACGCTCAAGGTCGTGTTCGTGGTCGGCGGACACATGCTGGGAGTGGCCGCCGCGCACGACGCCTCACTGCGGCTCCTGCCGCGACGACATCAGCTGACCGGACAGCTCACCATGATGGTGACGATGGTCTGCTACACGTTCCTCGGGCTGTATCTGCTGTTCGGCGGCTAGGGATCACCGGCGTCGTGCCCGGAACACGACGTCATGCGTGTGGTGACCGCCGCCGGCGGCCTTGCCGCGTTCGCGCGTCTCGTCGGTGACGATCTCCCAGTCGTCGTCGAGAAGTGTCGCGAAACCGCCCGGCTGCACGAAATCGTCGGGATCGAAGCCGTGCGCCCGCACACCCTCCGGCGCATGTGCGACCACCAGCAGGGATCCGCCCGGGCCGACCGCGGCGACGAGCTTGCGCGCGACCTCGATCTCCGCGACGGGGATCGGGAAGTAGTGCAGCGCGACCAGACCGAAGTCGTCACCGGGGACGGGATCGACAACGAGGTCGGCACGGGTCCAGGTGATCGGCAGGTCGCCGCTGATCTCGCGTGCTCGGTCGAGTGCCACCTGCGAGATGTCGACGGCGGTCACCTGCCAGCCGCGTTTCGCCAGCCAGCGGGCGTCGGCGCCCTCCCCCGACCCGACGTCGAGCGCGGTGCCGGGCGCCAACCCCTCGGTCTCGGTGATCAGCGCCGGATTGACGTCCGCGGTCCACAACCGCTCCGCGTTGCCGTATCGCTCGTCCCACTCGGCGGCCCGCTCGTTTCCCATTCCCGATTCATAGCACTTCACCGCGGCAGGCGCGGGTTCGAGCTATGAAACGGGCGAGTTGTCGACGACTCGGGCGATCCGCTCGATCGCCTCGGTGAGCACCTCCGGCGAACACGCGACGTTCAGCCGCGCGAAACCCCTACCCGGCGAGCCGAACGCGGGGCCGTAGTGCAGCGCGACCCGGCCGTGTTCGAGGATCGGCAGGCCCGGGTTGTCGCCGAGGCCGGCGTCGCGGAAGTCGAGCCACGCCAGGTACGACGCACTCGGCCGTGCATAGCCGACAGCCGGAAGATGCTCGGCCAGAAGCTGATCCAGGAGATCCAGGCTCTCGCCGATGACTTCCAGGGTGGCGTCGAGCCAGTCGTCGCCGTGAGCGAAGGCCGCTTCGGTCGCGGCGCGACCGAGGATGGACGTTCGATAGTGCACCTCGTCGGGCTGGCCTGCGACGATCGTCCGGGTCGTATCGGAGGTGGCGACCATCAGCGCACACTTGGCCCCGGCGAGGTTGAACGCCTTGCTCGCCGAATGCGCCGCGATGCCGACCTCGCGCGCGGTGTCGCTCACCGTCAGGAACGGGACGAACCCGACCCCGGGATGGACCAGCGGTGCGTGGATCTCGTCGCTGACCACGATCGCACCGTACGACGCGGCGAGCTCGGCCAGCCGTTCCAGATCGGATGCGTCGTGGACGAGTCCGACGGGATTGTGCGGGTGACACAGCAGAACCGCTCGCGCACCCGACTTCAGTGCCGCCTCGATGCCGTCGAGATCCATCCGCCGGACCAGGTCGTCGAGCAACGGCACCTCGACGACGGTTCCGCCGGCCTCCGGGATGAGCTCGAAGAACGGCGGGTACACCGGCGGCATCAGGATGACGCCGGCACCCGGGCCGATCGCCGAGCGCAGCGTCTCGACGATCACGACACTGACATCGGTGGTGAGCGCGACATCGTCCGCACCGACCTCCCAGTTCCATCGCCGATCCGCGAAACCGGCGAAAGCCGTTCCGACGCCGCCCGAGTCACCGGCATACCCGACATCCGACGCCCGGATACGGTCGATCATCGCCTCCGCGACCACAGGTGCGAGCTGGTAATCCATCTCCGCGATGAACAGCGGCAACACGTCGTCGGGATGAGTGGACCACTTCGAGCTGGTGCGGCGTCGGAGTTCCTCGAGCGACGGTGCGGCGGGTCTCGGTGTCACGCGGTCCTTGGTACCACCCTTCGAGACGCCCTCCGCAAGCTCCGGGCTCCTCAGGGAGCAAAGAGACGGCCCACGAGCTCCGGGCTCCTCAGGGAGCAAAGGGACGGCCCACAAGCTCCGGGCTCCTCAGGGAGCAAACGGACGGCCCACACGCTCCGGGCTCCTCAGGGAGCAATGACATCGACGCCGTCGCCGGAAGCAGGCAGACTGGTCGCCATGGCGTTTCCTCTTCGCATCGGTGTCCAGATCCAGCCCCAGCACGCTCCCGAGTACGGCCTGATCCGCGACGCGGTCCGCCGCGCCGAGGATGCGGGCGTCGACGTCGCGTTCAACTGGGACCACTTCTATCCCCTCTACGGCGCTCCCGAGGGTGAGCACTTCGAGTGCTGGACGATGCTCGGTGCGTGGGCGGAACAGACCTCGCGGGTGGAGATCGGCGCGCTGGTGACCTGCAACTCCTACCGCAACCCCGAACTGCTGGCCGACATGGCGCGCACCGTCGACCACATCAGCGGCGGCCGACTCATCCTCGGTGTCGGTGGCGGGTGGTTCCAGAAGGACTACGACGAGTACGGCTACGAGTTCGGCACCGTAGGGTCGCGACTGAACGCCTTCGGCGAGGCCCTGCCGCGCATCAAGTCACGGCTGGCCAAGCTCAATCCCGCGCCCACCCGCGACATCCCGATCCTCATCGGCGGCAGCGGCGAGAAGAAGACACTGCGCTACATCGCCGAGCACGGCGATGTCTGGCACGGGTTCAACGACCTCGAACAGTACCGCCACAAGTCGAAGGTCCTCGCCGAACACTGTGCAGCAGTGGGCCGCGACCCGGAGACCATCGAACGGTCGTCGGGCCTGCAGTTCGGCGGCGACGTCGACGCGCTGCTCCGCGATGCCGACGCGCTGGCCGCCGAGGGCGTCACCCTCCTGACAGTCGGCGTGACGGGCCCCGACTACGACCTCACCGCCGTCGAGGCCCTGTGCCGGTGGCGCGACGCTCGACGCTGAGACGTGCCGGTACCGATCGAGGTCAGGGACGGACATACACTCACCCGAATGCGGCGGCTGATTGGATTCGTGATCATGCATCGGTTACAAGCGATTCGTGGTGGGTGGGGGCACGTCGTGGCCCGGCGCATCTCGGCAGTTCTCGGGGCCGCCGGCCTCGCGCTCGGCATGACTCTGCTGCTGACGGGCATCGGAGCCGGCACCGCCGCCGCCGAACCGCCCACGCGCCTCCCCACCTATGTCGTCGACTCGGCCAACGCGATCTCGCCCGCCCAGCGGTCCGAGTTGGAGGCCGCCGTCGACAAGCTGTACAACGACCACGGAATCCAGATGTGGATCGTCTACGTCCGGGATTTCGGGGGTCTGACCAGCGAGCAGTGGGCCGACCAGACCGCGGTGGCCAGTGAACTCGGCGACCACGACGCCCTACTCGCCGTCGCCACCGAGGACCGCGCGTATCGACTGTTCGCCCCCGACAACATCGGTGGTCTGGACCAGTCGACCCTCGAGGGCGTCGCGAACGACGACGTCGTGCCGCAACTGCGCGAGGGCAACTGGGCCGACGCCGGACTCGCGGCGATCAACGGGCTCTCGTCGGAACTCGATCCCAGCTACACCGGCGTCATCGCCGCCGCAGTCGTCGGCGGAGCCGTGGTGGTCGGCGGAGGCGGCGCGTACCTCTACTCGCGCCGCCGCAAGCAGCGTCGGATCGAGGGCGGCCTGGAGACACTGCGCGAACAGGAACTGACCGTCGATCAGCTCGCGGAGCAGCCGCTCGACGTGCTCGATCCGTGGTCGCGTGAGGTCCTCACCGATCTCGACAACGCCGTCCGCACCAGCGAAGAAGAGTTGCGCCTGGCCGTCGGAGAATTCGGCGAGGCCGAGACGGAACCATTCACCACGGCACTCGAGCGCGCGAAAACTGCTCTCGCACAGTCCTTCACCCTGCGGCAGCGGCTCGACGACGACGTCCCGGAAACCGACGACGAGCGCCGCTCGATGCTCGTCGAGATCATCACGTCCTGCACCGACGCCGACGGCACGCTCGACGACCAGGTCGAGGCCTTCGATGCGATGCGCAACCTCCTGATCAACGCCGATGCGCGGTTCGACGCGATCACCCAGCAGCTCATCGGCCTGCGCGCCCGCCTCGACCCGGCGACGCGGCAGCTCGCCGAGCTGACCGAGAAACACGGCGAACAGACACTCGCCTCGATCCTGTCGAACGTCGAACTCGCCCGGCAGCAGATCGATTTCGCCGAGGCGACCGCCGACCAGGGTCGCGCCGCGAGTGCGGCGCCGGTCGGACAACAGGGTCCCGCGGTCGCCGCGATCCGCTCGGCCGAGGGCTCCATCGAGCAGGCCACCGTGCTCCTCGACGCGATCGATCACGCGGACGCGAACATCACCGCCGCCCAGTCCCGCATGCCGGCACTGATCGAGGAGGTGGAGGCCGAACTCGCCGAGGCGGCGTCACTGACCGCTGATGGCGGACCCGCGCTGGCGAGTGCCACGGAAGCCGCGAAGACTGCTCTCGACGCCGGACGTACCGGCTTCGACGCCGATCCGCTGGGCACCTTCACCGCCCTGGTCGACGCCGATGCGGATCTCGACGACGCCCTCGACGCCGCGCGGGACTCCGCGGCCGAACGCACCCGCCGCGCACAGGTGTTGAGCGCGGCCCTCGAGTCGGCGTCGGCAAAGGTGACCGCTGCGTCGGACTTCATCGGCACGCGGCGCGGCGCCGTGCAGTCGACTGCCCGGACCCGGCTGGCCGAGGCGCAACGCCTCCTCCAGACCGCCCAGCAGGCCGCCGCAACCGATCCGGCCGCGGCGACCACGTCGGCGCGGCGAGCCGGCGCTCTCGCCGACCAGGCGCTCATGGCCGCTCAAGGTGATGTCGTGAACTGGCAGCAGTCGCAGCAGCCGCGCTCCGGCGGCACCTCGACCGCGGGTGCCGTTCTCGGTGGCATCCTCGTCGACAGCTTCCTGCGCGGCACCATCAGCGGCGGTCGCGGCGGATACCGGGGTGGATACCCCGGCGGCTTCGGTGGTGGCTTCGGCAGCGGCGGACGGAGCCCGGGCTCGTTCGGCGGCTCCGGGTCGTCGGGACGCATCGGTACCGGCGGGCGGTTCTAGCGGTCTCGACACGGCTCGACCAGCAGAAGGCACCGTGCGTTGGGTGTCCGTTCACATTCGAGTACCCAAGGGTTCGCTTCGCCCCCCTAGCGTCCTGCGGGTGCGAATCCAGTTGCCGCTGTTCACCTCCGCCGGCCACGATGCCGGGCGTTCCTCGCGCGCATATGTGACGTGCCGCTACAAGTGCGGCGACGCCTGCCGTCACGATCCCGGTAACCGCAGCGACAACGCGTACTTCCGCGACGTCGTGCGCACCGCGGTGTCGCGTCGGAGCGTCCTCAAGACCTCGGCGGGTACGGCGGTCGCAGTCGGGGCGGCATCGGTGCTCGCGGCCTGTGGCCAGAGCGGATCGGGGACCGGCACCTCGACGACCGGATCTGCCACCGGAGATGCGCTGCCGGGTATGAAGTTCACGGCTGTCCCGGCCAACACCGAGGACGCGGTGGTGATCCCCGACGGATACCGCCAGGAGGTCGTGATCCGGTGGGGCGATCCCGTCCTGCCCGGCGCCCCGGAGTTCGACTTCGCCAACCAGACCCCCGAGGCCCAGGCCGGGCAGTTCGGCTTCAACAACGACTTCGCCGGGCTCATCCCGGTCGACGGCGTGCCCGACCACTTCTACCTCGTCGCCAATCTCGAGTACCCCACCGAACCGTTCATGTTCACCGGGTACAAGGACGGCCAACCCACCGAACAGCAGGCCCGCATCGCGATGGCCTCGGTCGGTATCGCCGTGGTCGAGGTGACCGCCCAGCCCGGCTCCGGCGCGCTCAAACCCGTTGTCGGCCAGCGTAACCAGCGACTCACCGCGTCGAGCCCGTTCCGGCTGACCGGTCCCGCAGCGGGCACCGAGTTCGTGAAGACGGCCGCCGATCCGGCCGGCACCACTGTCCTGGGGACGATGGCCAACTGCTCGGGCGGGCTCACCCCGTGGGGCACCATGCTCTCCGGCGAAGAGAATTTCAACGGTTACTTCAGCAACGCGAGCACGGTGACCGACCCGAAGACGGCTGAACGTCTCGAGCGCTACACCTTCGAAGACGATGCCGACGAACACCACTGGGGTCGCTTCGACAAGCGCTTCGACCTGGCCGTCGAGCCCAACGAGGCCAACCGCTTCGGCTACATCGTCGAAGTCGATCCACACGACCCGAAAGCTGTTCCCGTCAAACACAGTTCGATGGGCCGATTCAAGCACGAGTCGGCCAACATCTATGTCGTCGACGCCGGGCCCGACAAGGGTACGGTGGTCGCCTACAGCGGTGACGACGAGAAGTTCGAGTACATCTACAAGTTCGTGTCGAGCCGCAAGATGAAGAGCGGACTGTCGAAGACCGCACGCGAACACAACATGCGCATCCTCGACGAGGGGACCCTGTACGTCGCAACGTTCACCGCCGAACCCGTCGACGGCTCCGGGGCTCTGCCCGCGGCGGGCAAGTTCGCGGGCAAGGGGTCGTGGAAGCCCCTGCTCACCGTCAACGCCGACGGTACGGCCCGGTCGTACATCGCCGGCATGTCGCCGGCCGAGGTCGCCGTCTTCACCCGCGCGGCGGCAGATTCCGTCGGTGCCACCAAGATGGACCGTCCCGAGGACATCGAGCCGAACCCGAAGACCGGCAAGGTGTACTGCGCACTGACCAACAACAGCGACCGCGGCACCGACGGCAAGGCCGCTGCCGATCTCGTGAACCCCCGCAAAGAGAACAAGAACGGTCAGATCCTCGAGATGACCGACGACCACACCGGCACGGAGTTCACCTGGGAACTCCTGCTCGTCTGCGGCGACCCCGCCGCCGCCGACACGTACTACGGCGGCTTCGACAAGATCAAGGTCAGCCCGATCTCCTGTCCCGACAACGTCGCCTTCGACCCGCACGGCAACCTGTGGATCTCCACCGACGGCAACGCCCTCGACTCCAACGACGGCCTGTTCGCCGTCGCCCTCGACGGTGACCGCCGCGGCGAGACGAAACAGTTCCTGACCGTCCCCAAGGGTGCCGAGACGTGTGGACCGGTCATCGACAGCAACCGCATCCTGATCGCGGTACAGCATCCGGGCGAACTCGACGACCACTCCGCGGACAACCCGGCATCGCACTGGCCCGACGGCGGGAACTCCCAGCCGCGGCCGTCGGTGGTCGCGGTCTGGCGCGACGGCGGGAGCCCGATCGGGGTCTGACGCCTCACTGCAGAATCGCCACTTCCGCCTCTCCCGGCGCTGGTCCGACCGGCGCTTGTCGGGTGGCGGCGGCGATCTCGTCTCGGCGTGCACGGCGCATAGGTGCGCGTGCCCGTTGTGACCGCCTCCGGATTCGCGGTGGGGCTTCGACGCGGTGCCTCGCTACGCTCGGTACCGGCTCAGCCGGCGGGGTCGGTGCCGGCGGGATCGTTACCGGCGGGGTCGGTGCCGGCGGGATCGATACCGGCGGGGTCGGTGCCGGCGGGATCGTTACCGGCGGGATCGATACCGGCTCAGCCGGCGGGACCGGTACCAGCTCAGCCGGCGGGACCGGTACCGGCTCAGCCGGTGGATCGGTGGCGATTCCGCATTGGCCGGGGCGGCGATGTGTCGGCAGCGTCACACCCCTCTCGGGTATTACTTCGAACTACTAAGTATTAGGCTTTCTAAGCGTGTCCACTTCCGATCCCGCGCAACTCGCCCTGACGCTACGTCCCACGATCACCAGGCTCTACCTGGCGCTTCGCCGGCGCGCGCCGAGGGTCGAGCTCACCGCGGCGCAGACGTCAGCCCTCAACGTCCTCGCCGACACCGGGTGGATGCGCATGGGTGAACTCGCCGATCGTGAGTCCATCCGCATGCCGACCGCGACGTCGGTGATCGACGGACTCACCAAGCACGAACTGGTCGAACGCAGACCCGACCCGGCCGACAGACGCGCCGTCCTGGTCGGACTGACCGATCACGGCCGCGCCGTCGTATCGCAGATCCGCGAGGAACGCGACGTCGTCCTCACCAGTGCACTCGCCGCGCTGAACGACGAGGACCGGGCCGCCCTCGCCGCCGCCGGCCCTGCTCTCCGAGCCCTGCGCGACCGACTCGACGAGACCCCGACGCAACCGCCGAGCGCCTGAGTCCACGGCGCCCGGCCACGTCATCACTCCGCGATCGAAAAGGACCTCATGACAGTCACCGAGAACACGCCGACCACCGACACGGCGTCTTCTGAGAAGTCGCTGCTCGCCACGTTCCGCGAGCAACCCCGTACCGTGTGGATAACTGCTTTCGCCGCCACGATCGCCTTCATGGGGATCGGCCTCGTGGACCCGATCCTGCACAGCATCGCCGAAGCGCTCGAGGCGCCGGCCGAGAAGGTCACCCTGCTCTTCGGTGTGTATGTGGGTGTCCAGTGCGTCGCGATGCTGCTGACCGGCTGGGCCGCATACCGTTTCGGCCCCAAACGCACACTCACCGTCGGACTCGCGCTGATCGTCGTCGCCGCCGGGCTGTCCGCCTTCGCCGACGACATCGACCAGCTGATCGCCTTCCGGGTGATCTGGGGTCTGGGCAACGCGCTGTTCCTCGCGACCGCACTGGCATTCATCGTCTCGTCCGCTGTCGGCAGCCGACAGGGCGCGATCATGATGTACGAGGCCGCACTCGGTCTCGGCCTCGCGGTCGGACCGTTGCTCGGAGCGACCCTCGGCGAATGGACCTGGCGCGCGCCGTTCGGCGGGACCGCGCTGCTCATGCTCTTCGGCGCCGTCCTGTGCGCGTTCATGCTCCCCGCCGACGCGCCTCGCGCCACCCGCGACCGGGTGCGGATCGTCGATCCGCTGAAGGCCCTCCGCAATCGCACCCTGTCGATCTCGGGCATCGGTTCGGCCTTCTACACCGGTGCATTGTTCACCGTCATCGCGTGGGCGCCGATCGCCATGGGGCTCCGCCCGATCCACGCGGGACTCATCTTCTTCGGGTGGGGTCTGCTCACCGCACTCGCGGGCGTGTTCGTGGCACCCGCGTTGGCCAAGGCCCTGGGCGAGAAGGCCGGTGTGCTGGTGGCGATCTTCGCCTACGGTTCGATCATGGTCCTGGCCGGCGTCGGGACGGTGAGCGATCAGGTGTGGCTCATCGGACTCGCAGTCGTTCTCTCCGGCCTCCCGTCGGGTGTGCTGAACACCCTCTTCACCGACCTCGCCATGTCCTCCGGCGGAACCGACACCCCGCGCTCGGTGTCCAGCGCGGGCTTCAGCTTCCTGCGCTGGATGGGGGCCGCGATCGCCGCGGTGCTCGTGGCGTACCTCGCCAAGTGGTTCGGTTCCGATGCCGCTCCCTGGTGGTTCGCCACCGCCTACTGCGTCGTCGCACTCGGTGCCGTCGCACTCATCCAGGGCGTTGCGGACGACGAGATCGACGACGACGCCGCGCTGATCGGCGCCGAGGAGTTCTGACCCCGAACACCCGCTCGTCCCGGTACCGTGCGCGAGGTGACGTACTCGAAGGTGATCGTGGCGGTGCGAGGTGGTGGACTGGCGCGCGCCGGTGCCGAGACACTCGTCGAACGATGCGCGGCAGCCGGTGCCGTACGCGTCCAGCTCAACATCGACGACGACCCCGTCTCCGGCGCGATGCGCATCGACGAACTCGATCCGGCGATCGACGCGGTGGTGACGTACTGGGCCGGGGATGTCGACGCCGTACTCCCCGCGGTCACCCAGAGTGCCGAGGGGCCGTTCGCGGCCTGGGAGGTCACCGCGCGCGCTCCCCTCGACCCGGACCTTCCCGCCGACGGAACGCGCATCGACGCGCTGTCCAACATCGCATTCCTACGACGCCCAGCCGAGCTGGACCGCGAGGAATGGTTGCGGCGCTGGCTCGAGGACCACACCCGGGTCGCGATCGACACTCAGGCCACGTTCGGATACGTGCAGAACATCGTCCAGCGGGCAGTCACCGGGGACACACCGCGAGTCGACGCGATCGTGGAGGAACTGTTCCCGATGGCAGCTGTCACCGACATCCACGCCTTCTACGGCAGCGACGGCGACCAGACCGAACTGGAACGTCGAATGACGCTGATGCTCAACAGCGTCGCGCGGTTCGGTGCGGACCGACACCTCGACGTGGTCCCGACCTCCCGGTACGACTTCGATCTCTCCGCCGATGGCCTCAGACGGCTGAATCCGGAAACGCGATGACCGAGAGGAAGCGTATCGGCAGTTCGACCAGTTCGACCGGCCCGTGCGCTCCTTCTCCGTCGAGCTGCAACGCGTCGCCAGGATGCATCCGGTACACCGAGCGGCTGTGCGCGTAGTCCATCACGCCCTCGAGGACATACAGGAATTCGGTACCGGCGTGCTGGAACAGTGGCTGCGTCACCGATTTCTCGGTGAGGGTCACGAGCAGACATTCGAGCCGTTTGTGTTCCCCGCGAAGCGATCCGAGCAACTCGTACTCATGTCCCTCGCGTGAACCCTCACGGACGATCTCGTTGCCCTCCCCCGCCTTCACGAAGACAGCCGAACGCTCCATCTCCGCGCCGCGGAACAACGACGTGACCGAGACGTCGAAGCCGTTGGCCAGGCGGGCGAGGGTGCTGAGACTGCAGGAGGTCTGCGCGTTCTCGATCTTCGACAGCATCGCCTTGGAGATGCCGACGCGGGACGCCATGTCGCCCACCGACAGTCCCTGCTGGCGCCGCAGCCGACGCACATTGTGCGCGATCGCGGTCTCGAGCTCGAGTTCCTCGACCGACTGGTCGACGGGGCGTTCCCGTGCGATGCCAGACTGGTTCCGGATCAATGGGTCGTCGGTCACCTCGCCAGCATAGTGAGCGAGGTCGTTCACTGTCAGTTGACACATGTTCTCGCGCCCTCTCGTCGGTTGACCCCCCCTGCACACCGCTCGGGAACTCTCAGCGCATCTCCCCCGCTCCCACGTAGGGGAACCTCGTCTTCAGCGGATCGCCCTCGGCGAACCGGGTGAAGCGGAAATCGGACTCCGGGATCCGTGGGTCCGAACTGCGTCCGTCGACCACCAGATCGGCGATCAGCCGTCCCACCGCCGGCGAGATCTTGAACCCGTGACCGCTGAAGCCGACCGCCAGCACCAGACCGTCGAGCGGGCCCGCCGAGATGATCGGATTCCAGTCCGGCGTCACGTCGTAGCAACCGGCGTAGCTGCTGGTGATCGCGGGTTCGGTGAAGCCGGGGAACCGGGTACCGACCTTGTCGACGGTGAGGTCGACGAAGTCGCTGTCGACACGGTTGCTGTAGTTGTCCGGGTCGGCGATCTGGAGTTCCTTGAGATCGCTGTTGCCGAACAGGATCTCGCCTCGGACGTCCGGTCGCACGTACTGGAGTGAGACGAGGTCGGAGAACACCGGAACCTCGCCGAGATCCTCACCCGGGTGGATCATCACGATCTGCTCGCGGTGCACCGAGATCGGGACGTCGATGCCGTGCCGGCCGAGGAACGGCTTGGACCACACGCCGGTTGCGACGACGACGGTGTCGGCCGAGATCGTCGAGCCGTCGGCGAGCCGGACGCCGGTGACCCGGTCGCCGTCCACCAGCAACTCGGTGACCGCGGCGCCCTGGCGGATCCTGATGCCGGTGGCCCGTGCGGCGGCGGCGAAGGCCTGGGCGGTCTGGTAGGCGTCCCCGTATCCGCCGCGCTCCTCCCAGCCGAAGGCCGCGAACGGCTCCAGATCGGCCGTCGGCCACATCCTCGCGACCTCGGCGACGTCGATCTCCTCGGTCTGAACGCCCACTTCACGCTGTGCCGCAAGGCTTTTGCGCAGGTTCTCGACATTCGGTTCACCGACGCCGACGACGTATCCGGTCTGCCGGAAGCCGATGTCGGTACCGAAGATCTCCTCGGCCTTCTCGAACACCTCCAGCCCCACCGCCGCCATCGCGGCCAGCGAGCTGACGCCGTAGTGGCACCGGACGATACCCGACGACTTGCCGGTCATCCCGCCGCCGACGGTGTCGCGTTCGCACACGACGACGTCGGTGATCCCCCGCTGCCCGAGGGCCCACGCGGCGGCAGCACCTTCGAGGCCGCCGCCGACGATGACGACCGATGCGGTCGAATTCTGTTCTGTCACAGCCCACTCCCCGGAATCCAGTTGGTACCGGCCATCGGGACCCGCGCCATCGCCGCGGCCTCGATCGTGATGGCGACGAGGTCCTCGGGCTCGAGGTGCTGAAGGTGCGCCTTGCCGCAGGCACGGGCGATGGTCTGGGCCTCCATCGTCATGACGCGCAGGAAGTTGGCGAGGCGCTTGCCACCGAGGACCGGGTCGAAGCGCGCCGACAGTTCCGGGTCCTGCGTGCTGATGCCGGCCGGGTCACGCCCGTCCTGGAAGTCGTCGTAGTAGCCGGCTGCCGAACCCAGCGCCTCGTACTCCTCGGCATAGCGGGGATCGTTGTCTCCCAACGCGATCAGGGCGGCGGTGCCGATCGCGACCGCGTCGGCCCCGAGTGCCATCGCCTTGGCGACGTCGGCGCCGTTGCGAATACCGCCGGAGACGATCAGCTGCACCTCACGGTGCACACCGAGTTCCTGGAGTGCCTGCACGGCCTGCGGGATCGCGGCGAGGGTCGGGATGCCGACGTGTTCGATGAACACCTCCTGGGTGGCGGCGGTACCGCCCTGCATGCCGTCGACCACGACGACGTCCGCGCCGGAGTGCACGGCCAGCTTCACGTCGTAGTAGGTGCGGCTCGCGCCGACCTTCACGTAGATCGGCTTCTCCCAATCGGTGATCTCGCGCAGCTCGTTGATCTTGATGGCGAGGTCGTCGGGGCCGGTCCAGTCGGGGTGCCGGCAGGCGCTGCGCTGGTCGATGCCCTGGGGGAGGGTACGCATCCCGGCGACACGCTCGGAGATCTTCTGCCCCAGCAGCATTCCACCGCCACCGGGCTTGGCACCCTGGCCGAGGACGACCTCGATGGCGTCGGCCTTGCGCAGGTCGTCGGGATTCATGCCGTAACGCGACGGCAGGTACTGGTAAACGAGGTGCTTGGACTGTCCGCGCTCCTCGGGAGTCATGCCGCCGTCACCGGTGGTGGTCGACGTCCCGACCTCCGACGCTCCGCGGCCGAGTGCCTCCTTGGCGCCGGCCGACAGTGCACCGAAACTCATGCCGGCGATGGTGACCGGGGTAGACAGGTGCAGCGGGTACTCCGCGTTGCGGCCACCCAGGACGACGTCGGTGTCGCAGCGCTCGCGGTAACCCTCGAGCGGGTAGCGCGACATCGAGGCACCCAGGAACAGCAGGTCGTCGAAGTGGGGGAGCTTACGCTTGGCCCCCCAGCCACGGATGTCGTAGATGCCGGTCTCGGCGGCGCGCTGGATGGCGGCGATGGTGGTGCGGTCGTAGGTGGCGGATTCGCGGAGTCCGCGCTGCTCGACGCTGAGGTGTTCGGTCATGGTGATGTCACTTTCGATGTTGTGGCGCGAAGAGGGTTGGGGCCCTTCGTGGGTCATCGCCATCGCTCCTCGCGGGCGGCTCAGTAGGCGGAAGCGTTGTCCACCTTGAAGTGGTAGAGCTCGCGGGCCGATCCGTAGCGGGTGTAGGCGGTCAGGTCGTCGTCGCCGTAACCGGCGGCCTTGAGCAGACCGGCGAGTTCCTCGAGGTGCTCCTCGCGCATCGGCTTGGCGATGCAGTCGGCGCCGAGGGAGGCGACCTCACCGCGGACGTAGATGCGGGTCTCGTAGATGGAGTCGCCGAGGCCGTCGCCGGCGTCGCCGCGGATGACCAGGCGGCCGGCCTGCGCCATGAAGGCACTGTTGTGTCCGACGTTGCCGCCGATCACGATGTCGACACCCTTCATCGAGATGCCGCAGCGGGCCGCCGCGTCACCCTCGACCACGAGGAGTCCACCGTGAGCGGTGGCACCGGCCGACTGCGAGGCGTTGCCCTTGACGATGACGCTGCCGCTCATCATGTTCTCGGCGACACCGGTGCCGGCGTTGCCGTTGATGGTCACCTCGGCCTGCTGGTTCATCCCGGCGGCGTAGTAGCCGACATGACCGTTGACGGTGATCTTGACCGGCGCGTTGACGCCCGCGGCGACACTGTGCGCACCCGCCGGGTTGTCGATGACGATTTCCCCGGAGATGTCGCCGTGGAGTAGCGAGTTGATCTCTCGCAGTGCGGTGTTCGCGAGGTCGAAGTGGTGGTTGGGGCTCATCGTCTCCGCTTTCGCCGGGTCGGTGGGGGACTGGGTGGTGGAGTCGAGCGTCATCGCGTCCATGCGTAGACCACTTCCGGCTCGGGCTCCCAGATGCGGGCGTTCTCGACGCCGGGCAGCTTGGCGAGGGCGCGGTACTCGCTGGCGATCGCAACCCAGTCGTCGGTCTCGGCGATCACCGCGGGCTTGCAGGCGATGGCGTCGCGGACGACGGCGAAGGAGTCACGGTTGGAGACCACGAGGGTGTAGAAGCCGTCGAAGTTGGCGCAGACCTCCTTGAGGGCGGTCTCGACGTCCTTGCCGGCGGCGAGCTGGTGGGCGACGAAGCGGGCGCCGACCTCGGTGTCGTTCTCACTGTCGAATTCCACACCCTGCGCGCGCAATTCGCGTCGGATGGTGGCGTGGTTGGCGAACGACCCGTTGTGCACGAGACACTGCTCCGGGCCGACCGCGTAGGGATGTGCACCCGACGGGGTCACGGCCGATTCGGTGGCCATCCGGGTGTGGCCGACGCCCTGCCAGCCGGAAGCGGTTGCCAGACCCCAGGATTCGGCCAGGTCTCGCGGGGCGCCGACACCCTTGAGGACGGTCAGGTCCGAGCCGAAGCCGGCGACCAACGCGTCCGGGTAGGCGGCGCGGGCCGCGCCGAGGAGTTCTTCGGCGCCCACCGGGGCCGACGCGACCAGCGTGGCATCGACGAGCTGGGCGGCGACCGGCACACCGAGTGCTGCGCCCAACGTCGCCGAGACCTCGTCGGGCAGGACATCGAGTTCGAGCAGCGAGACACACCCGTGGCCGGAAGGTGCCCATTCGGGGTTGCCGTACACCGCGATACCGGCCGAATCCGCACCGCGATCCTGCATCTCGCCGAGCATCACGGCGAGCATCGCGCCGAGCCGGGGATGAAGATCGGGATTACGCAGATGCAATCCGACGATTCCGCACATGGTCGAATCCTTTACGTCGAAGGGGAGTTGGGATGTGGTTCGGTCGACGCAGCCTGGGCCGGCCGCGTCAGAAAGCGGTGAGGTACTGGTCGACTTCCCAGGGGGACACCGCCGCGTGCCAGTCGAAGAACTCCTCGCGTTTCAGGTTGGAGAAGTAGGTCGACACCTTGCCCTGGTCGGCGGGCCAGTCCTGGGGTAGTGCGGCGTCGAGCGCGCCCATGACGACCGCGTCGGACTCGAACGCCTCGACGGCGTGCAACAGGGTGAGTGGCAGATCCGCGATGTGGCTGGGAGCCCCGCCGACGGCCCCGGGGTCGAGGCTTCGCTTGATGCCGTCGAGACCGGCGCCCAGCAACGCGGCCGCGGCCAGGTACGGGTTGGCCGACCCGTCGCCACCGCGCAGTTCGACGCGTTGGTCGTCGGGAACCCGGATGTAGTGGGTCCGGTCGTTGCCGCCGTAGGTGGCCTTGCGCGGCGCCCAGGACGCACCCGACCGGGTGGCGGTCGCGCCGGTCCGCTTGTAGGAGTTGACGGTCGGCGCGATGACGGCCTGCAGAGCCGGTGCGTGCTCGAGGATGCCCCCGATGAACCCGTAGGCGGTCGCGGAGAGCCCCAGCCCGCGATCGTCTTCACTGACCTGCGGGAAGACCGGCTCGCCACCCTTGGTGAGGGAGAGGTGGAAGTGCAGTCCCGAACCGGTGCGATCGGCGAACGGCTTCGGCATGAACGTGGCGATCATGCCCTTCTCGGCGGCCATCGCCGAGAGGAGGTAGCGGAGGGTTACGACCCGATCGGCGGTGGTCAGCGCGTCGGCGTACTTGAAATTCTGCTCGAACTGCCCGTTGCCGTCCTCGTGGTCGTTGGCATAGTTGCCCCAGCCGAGCTGGTTCATGGCAGTGGACACCGTGGTGAGGTGCTCGTACATCCGGGTGAGACCGCGGACGTCGTAGCACGGCTGGTCGGAATCGTCGGCGGCGTCGGCGGTGACCAGCGAACCATCCTCGGCGCGCTTGAGCAGGAAGTATTCGACCTCGGCGCCCACCCACGGCTCGAAGCCGGCGTCGGCGGTCTGCGCGATGAGGGTCTTGAGGATGTTGCGCGGAGCGAACGGCCACGGCTTGCCCTCGACGTGCGGATCGCACTGGACGACGGCCAGACCTTCCTTGATGAACGGGATGGGGAGGAAGGAGCTGACGTCGGGAACGGCGATGAGGTCGGGGTCCTTGGGCTCCTGACCGATGGCACCGACCGCGTAACCGGCGAAACCGACTCCCTCCGTGGCGAGTTCGTCGACCGCCTCGACCGGCACCAGCTTGGCGCACGGCTTTCCGCGGAGATCGACGAACATGGCGAGGATGAACTTGGTGTCGTTCGCCGCACACAGCTCGGCGAGAGTGCCGGTGTCGGGGGTTTCGTTGGTGGTGGTCATGATGCGCTCCGGGGGTCGACTCTAGGTGTTGCCTGTCGGGATGTCCACTCGTGTGAATCAATGTCTACCGTTAGTAGACCGCCCGTTTGTTTCGAGTCTGTTTCCGCTCCGTGAGCGGTCGGTGTCGTTTCGAGCCACCCTCGCCGCCTGACGAAAGCACCCGGGGGTCCACCGTCTGACGGTGGACCCCCGGGCCGTTGTTCGTCTTCTCCGCGCGGTCAGACCTGCGCGGGTGGTGCCGATGCCGGCATCGACTTCTCCACCGATTCGGCAGCTGCCGACGG
>NZ_JANRHB010000014.1:0-118655 GCF_024733855.1 Gordonia sp. GONU | reverse complement strand
GAGGTGGCGGGCGTTCGAGCCCGCCACCTTCGTGGAGCCCCCTGTCAGGATTGAACTGACGACCGCTCGCTTACAAGGCGAGTGCTCTACCACTGAGCTAAGGAGGCGTGCGTGCGCGAGTATATCCACCGCGCCCGTGCCCGACCCAGCGGACCCGGTCAGGCCGGGATCGCGGCGACCGCCTCGATCTCCACCAGCTGGTCGTCGTAGGCCAGTACCGAGACACCCAGCAGGCTGCCGGCCGGCTTGTGGTCGCCGAACGCCGCGGTCACCGCGTCCCATGCGACCACCAGGTCGGCTTGTAGGTGTTCGGCGACGAAGACGGTGACCTTGGCCACGTCGGCCAGCGACGCACCCGCCTCGGCGAGTGCCGTCTCCAGGTTCGCCATGCACCTCCGGGCCTGTTCGCTGACGTTGCCCGGGGCGACGGTGGCGCCGTCCTCGTCGATGGGCGCGGCACCCGCGGTGAAGACGAGACTGCCGGGGGCCACTGTCGCACTTCGGGTGTGACCGTCACGGGGACCGTTGATCTGCACTGAGGACATGCCACGATCCTAGAGTGCGGTCCATGCCTCGTCGCTGGCGCCGTTGGTCAGCCGCATCATGTGTCCATTGACGTTTCCGAGCAGCACCCCAGGCGCTCACGCTCCATCGCGTCAGGCCTCACCCAGCCAGATCACCGAGCGGCCGCCGTCGCCCGCCTCCATCCGAGCGAAGGCCTCACCGACCTGGTCGAGGCCAATGCGATGGGTGATGAGGGTCGTGAAATCCAGTGCACCGCTTCGCACTTCGTCTACCAACGCGGGCACGTCCCGATCGGGGTCGGAATCGCCGTAGATCGAGCTGGTCAGCGTCCTGGAGAAGTGGAACAGTTCGAGCGGATTGAACGTGATCTCCTGATCGCGCCGGCCGACGCCCACGATCGTGCAGTGTCCGCCTCTCCTCACCGTGCCCCACGCTCCCCGGATCGTCTCCGGCGCACCGACGCAGTCGAAGGCCTGGTCGACACCGCGTCCCTCGGTGAGAGCCCGGACCTGTTTGCCGAGTTTGGGGTCGCTGAGCAGGAAATGGGTGGCGCCTGCCTCGCGGGCGAGAGCCTCCTTCTCTGGCGATCGGTCGACCGCGATGATCAGGTCGGCGCCGGCGGCCTTGGCGCCGATGACAGCCGAGAGCCCGATGCCGCCGAGGCCGACCACGAGTACCGACTCTCCCTTTGCCACGGAGGCGGTGTTGCGTACCGCGCCGATACCGGTCAGCACCGCGCAACCCAACAATGCCGCTATGTCGAAGGGGATCTCGTCGGCGACTGGGACCACTGATCGTGCGGGCAGGACGACCTCCTCGGCGAACGCGCCCACACCCATGCAGGCGTGCGCCTGCGTGTCGTCGGCCAGCGTTCCGCACGGAACGCTGACCACGCCCTCGACCGCACTGCACAGCCACGGTTGGTCGGCACGGCAGAACCAGCACTCCCGGCACGCCGCCGCCCAGTTCAGGACGACGTGCGTCCCGACCTCGACGGTGTCGACGCCCGAACCCACCTCGGTGACGATCCCGGCCGCCTCATGGCCGAGTACCACCGGATACCGGGGCCCGAGAGTCCCGTTGATCATCGACAGATCCGAATGACACACACCCGCGGCGACGATCTTCACCCGCACGTCGGCCTCGCCGACCGGACGGAGTTCGAGGTCTCGGACCTCGGGGGTGCCACCGGTCTCGGTGACCACGATTGCATTGACCATCATTTCCTCCTGGGTGGTCGTACGACGTCGAGCTGCGTCAGAGCTGGATGGACTTGATCTCGGTGAACTCATCGATGCCGGGTCGCCCCATCTCCCGGCCTATCCCCGACTGCTTGTAGCCGCCGAACGGGGCCCGTGGGTTGTAGGCGCCGCCGTTCACGTCGATCTGTCCGGTCCGGACTTGCCTGGCGAACGCCAGCGCGCGGCCCGCGTCGGCCGACCACACCGCACCGTGCAGTCCGTACTTGGAGTTGTTCGCGATGGCGAGCGCGTCCGCCTCGTCCCGGAAGGGGATGACCGAGAGCACCGGACCGAAGATCTCCTCCTGCGCGATCGTCGAATCGGGGTCGACTCCGCCGAAGACCGTCGGCGCAATGAAGTAGCCCCGGTCGAAGCCGGTAGGTGCGTCCGCGCCACCGGTCGCCAGGGTCGCGCCCTCCTGCACTCCGGTCTCGATGAAGCCTCGGACGCGGGCCAGTTGCGCGGCCGAGACCAGCGGACCGAGTTTGGTCTTGGGGTCGAGCGGGTTGCCCGGGACGAATCCCTGGGCGAACTTGACGGCGAGTTCGAGCGCCTCGTCGTGACGCGACTCCGACACCAGCAGACGCGTCCACGCTGTGCACGTCTGCCCACCGTTGAGGAAGGCGTTGGCGACGCCGACCTTGACCGCGGTTTCCAGATCGGCATCCTCGAGCACGACGTTGGCCGACTTGCCGCCGAGTTCCAGAGTGACCCGTTTGACCGAGCGCGCCGCGAGTTCGGCGACACGGACACCGGCGCGGACCGATCCGGTGAACGAGACGACGTCCACGTCCGGATGTGTGGCCAGAGCCTCCCCGACGACCGGACCGTAACCGGTGACGAGATTGATGACGCCGGGCGGGAAGCCCGCCTCGTCGATGGCGTCGAACAGCTTGTACACACTGAGCGGGGCGACCTCGCTCGGCTTGACGACCACGGTGCAACCGGCTGCCAGCGCCGGCGCGAGTTTGCAGGTGACCTGGTGCAACGGGTAGTTCCACGGGGCGATCGCGGCGACGACCCCGGCCGCTTCGCGCACGATCAGCGAGTTCCCGACACGCTCCTCGGGCTCGTCGGTACGCAGAATGGCCGCATTGACCTCGAAGTCGGTCACCGGCAGCGACGCCTGGATGCGAGACGCGATCCGCAGCGGAGTGCCGACGTCGGTGGCGATCGTGGTGGCGATGTCGTCGACCCGGTCAGCCAGCAACTTCTGCAACCGCTCGATCAGATCAGCTCGCTCCCCCCGACTCGTGCGCGACCACGGTCCGAAGGCGGCCCTGGCCGCGGCGACGGCACGGTCGACATCGCCGACGGTGCCCTCCGGAATCTGCTCGACACACTCTTCGGTCGTTGGATTATGTACAGAAATTCGACCAGAAGAGTCGGGATCGACCCAACTACCGTCGATGTACAGCTGCTCAAAGTGGCCCATTTACAAGCTCCTTGCCAATTAATCCCTGCTGAGGGACGTGAGGGGAAGGTTCTGACACTTATAGTCTCGATGAGAGTGTTACAGACACCCTCGGCCACAGTCTATAGAAAACTGGGATCGGGACGACGCAGTCCGCACCCTGAGCACCGTCACTACACTGATGCGGTCGCGTACCCACCTAAAGAACGGACTGCCATGCCGGAAGAGGCTCGAGCGCCCCAGCGGAGCACTGCGCGACTCAGTCCGCGCATCGCCGAGGAACTCCGCAACCTCGTCATCAGCGGCGAGCTGACCGGTGGCACCAAACTGAGAACCGAACACCTGGCGGCCAGGTTCGGCGTCAGCGCGACACCGATCCGCGAGGCGCTCATGACGCTCCACGGCGAAGGTTTGGTTACTTTCGAGCCCGGGCGCGGGTTCACCGTTGTACCGATCACCCGCCAAGACCTCCTCGATCTGTACAACGCGCAGGCCCATTTGGCCGGACAGTTGTGCGCCCGTGCGGTGCAACGACTGTCCGACGACGACCTGCGTACCCTGTGGCAACTCCAGGACGAACTCGTCGTCGCAACCGAGAGCGGTGACCCGGACGCCGACCGGATCGAGTTCGAGTTCCATCAGGTGATCAACCACGTCGCTGAGGCACCGAAGCTGCGGTGGCTGCTCAAGATGACGACGAGCCATATCCCGTTCCAGGCGTGGCATCTCGTCCGGGGCTGGGCCGATGCGGCCCCCCAGGACCATCTGCCGATTTTGCGGGCCCTATCGACGAAGAACGCCGACGCCGCCCAGATGGCGATGACGGCGCACATCATGAACGTCGCCGATCTCCTCGCCGGCCTTCTCACCGAACGCGGCGTCCTCGCCGACCCCCACGACGACACCACCGTCAATGCCGATATCACTGGTGACTAGCTCTATAGAAAATTCACCGATAGAACTCCTCGCGCTGTTGCGTGAGGCTTCAGCGCGAAGGCCCTCATCCGGTGCACCACTGCGGCACCAAACCCATGGAATCCCCGCTGCCATAAGGCCTTGATCCGCAGGTAGGCGACCACACCACCCAGGAGCGGAGGATGCTGGACTCTTCTTCACGCCCAGCCCTTCTAGGCGATGACCCCGAAACTCGTTGACAGATTTCTATAGAAGTTGCACGATGCAAGCGTAGAAATTGTTACCTACGCCACTCGGAGGTACCGCATGGACGGCCAGATGATGGACCAGCCACTCTTGCTCAACGATCTTCTCTGGCGCACGGAGCGCCTCTTCCATGACAAACGGATCCTCACGAGACTTGGTCCGGGGAGCTATCACTCCTACACATACCGCGAATACGGCCGGCGGGTCCGGCGCCTGGCCAGCGCGCTGAAGTCCCTCGGCGTGGAGCATGGCGACCGGGTCGGCACCATCGCATGGAACCACTACCGGCATTTCGAGACATACTTCGGCGTCCCCGGCATCGGCGCGGTGCTGCACACCATCAACATGCGACTGTTCCCCGAGCAGCAGCAGTACCTGATCAACCACGCGGACGATTCGGTGCTCATCATTGATGAAGATCAGATTGCACTTGTCGAACAGCTTGTTGCACTGGGCATTCCGAATGTCCGTGCATTCATCGTCATCGGCGACGGCCCCCTTCCGGAAACCACGCTCACCCCGGTACACCGGTACGAGGACCTCGTCGCATCGGGCGACGAGAACTTCGAGTTCCCGACCTTCTCGGAGAACACTGCATCGGCCATGTGCTACACCTCGGCCACCACCGGCGACCCCAAGGGCGTGGTCTACAGCCATCGTGCCCAGGTACTGCAGGCAATGTGCTTGGCCATGCATGACAAGCTCAACATGAGCGAACGCCAGGTGTGGCTAGAGGTGGCGCCGATGTTCCACGCCAACGGATGGAACATTCCGCACACGGCGCTGCTGCAGGGCGCGACTCTGGTGCTGCCCGGTGTCCACCCCGTCGACGGTGATTACGTCCAGATCATCGAAGATCTGAAGGTCACCGGGATGAACGCCGCGGTGACCATCGGGACGATGATGCGGGACTTCATCCGGGACTCCGACCGCGACTGGGACCTGTCGACCCTGGACACCATGTGGCTTGGCGGGCAGGCACCGTCGCGCGCCATCATGGAGTGGTGGGAGCAGTCCTACGGCACCCACGTCGTCCAAGGCTACGGAATGACCGAGTGCACTCCGCAGATCTGCTTCTCTTCCATCAAGAGCACGCTGACAGAACAGAGTTCGCCGGAGGAGATCTACGCACTGCGGCAGAAACAGGGCCAGCCGATCCCACTGATGAAGATCAAGGTGCTCGACGAGTCGGGCAACGAACTGCCCTGGGACGACAAGAGTGTCGGTGATTTCTGGGTGCAATCCCCGTTCACCGCGGCCGCTTACCTCAACGACGACCGAACCGCCGAGAACATGGTCGACGGCTGGTTCCGGACGGGCGACGTGGGATGCATCGATCCCGACGGCTATGTGAGCCTCAAGGACCGGTCCAAGGACCTCATCAAGTCCGGTGGCGAGTGGATCTCCTCCATCGACCTGGAGAACGCACTCATGGAGCATCCCAAGGTTCGTGAGGCGACGGTGATCTCGGTGCCTCATGAGAAGTGGCTCGAGCGTCCGCTGGCCTGCGTCGTCCCTGAGGACGACTCACTCGACGACGACGAACTCCGCGCGTTCTTGGGGCAGCGTTTCGCCAAGTGGTGGCTGCCCGACGAGTTCCTGCTGCTGTCCGAGATACCCAAGACCAGCGTCGGCAAGTTCAACAAGAAAGAACTGCGATCCATGCACGCCGCCGGTGGCTCCGATGGCATGCGTTCGACTCTCGGTGTCGGGCAGCGACACCCGGTCGCCTGAGCATCCACCTTCCCCACGCCCCGCACACCGACAGCTAGGAGACCGACCGTGAGCGACAACGACAAGATCAAACTCTCCATCCTCCCCACCGGCACCATGCACTCCGACCTGACGTGGCTTCTGATCGATCCCACCCGGATGCTGACCAGCGACAACCGCGATCGGCAGCGCGACTGGGTGGCCGTGCCCACCCACGTCGTCTACATCGAACATCCCGACGGAAAGAAACTGTTGTGGGACACCGGAATTCCCCGTGATTGGGAACAGCGATGGGGTCCGACCGGTTTCGACAAGTTCTTCCCGTGTGACGACGTCGACGAAGAACGCTGGATGGACTCTCGGCTCGATCAGCTCGACCTGCAACCCGCTGACATCGACTATGTGCTGCTGTCACACCTCCATATGGACCACGCCGCCAACGCGCAGCTCTGGGCAGGCACCTCGACAACCCTCATCGTCGACGAACGGGAGAAGGAAGGCGCCTTCGGCTTCGACGGCTACAACAAGGGTGCGCACATCAAGTGTGACTACGACGGTCTGGACTTCACCACGATCAACGAGGACACCGAGCTGCTGCCGGGTATCACCCTGCTACGCACCCCAGGACACACCTGGGGCACCTTGTCCCTGCAGGTCGACCTGGCCGATTCGGGAACGATGATATTCACCTCGGACTCGTTGTACCGCAGCGAGAGTTACGGTCCGCCGGCGGTCGCGGCCGGGATCGTCTACGACACGGTGTCCTGGTTCGATTCGGTGGAACGGATCCGGTCCATCGCCGAGAAGACCGATGCCACCGTCGTGTTCGGACACGACGCAGAACAGATCACCACGCTCAAGACCGGCGTCGGCAACTACTACACCTGAGGCCGAGGAGGAGAACCCCATGCCCCTGTATGATTTTCGCGCCATTTGTGGCACCGAGTTCGAACACCTGCTCTCGTCCTGGCAGGACGAGGCGCCCGCGTGCCCGCACTGTGGCGGGGCGAGTACCCGTCTGTTGCGCACCGTCAACATCGGCGGTGGTGCCACGCTCCCGCCGTCGGCGGCGGCGGCGCCCAATTCGTGGGAGGGCACCCGTCGTGGCGATCGCGAGTACGTGGCGCACTGGCGCCGACGGCTCGACGAGCGCGCCCGGTTCGAAGAGCGCAATCCCGAGTTCGCGACCCGGCGCGAAGCCGTGGCCGCCCACGAGGGTGCCTTCGAACACGCCCCGCTGACCTATCGGGAACTCGCCGAACGCGCCGGCGCCGACAAGGACGCCACCACCGCGGTGACCGAGGCGTCTCGCGCACGAATGGCCTCGATCGCCACGGCCGCCGAGTAGCGCTACCCACGGTATGGCCCGGCGTGCGGTCCGCACGCCGGGCCATACGGAGTTCCTGACAGGATTGGTGCAACGGCCACTCGGTTACACACCGGGTGCTCCCACGACCGACCCCAGGAGGACTGCGTGCGCGAACAGCTCGGCCGCGCGCTTCGTCGACTCACCGGTACCCGGCAGGCGACGATCGACACGATCGAACCCGGCAGCATCATGGTGTCGCCGCGCAAACCGATCGAACCGTTCGACGTCGCGGCGATCACCGAGGTGCTCGACCTCGCCACCAAGATCGGCGCCGTCCTGCTCGACTCGGGCACCGGCGCGATCGACACCCAGACCCAGATCAAGTTCGTCGCAGGCGTTTACGGCCTCGACGACGTCGACGTCGACGTGACGTACAACACGATCGTCGTCAGCGCCCGGCGAGGCGCCACCCTCCCGCCGATCACCACGATGGAGCAGGTCTACTACCGCTCGATGGACTTCACCCGGCTCGCCCAGGTGGACCGGCTCGTCCGGCGCATCCGCGACTCCGGCATCACCCCGTCGACCGCGCACCGGATGGTCGACGAGATCATCACCGCGCCACATCCGTACCCGCACTGGGTCGCGACGATTGCCTGGGGCGCGATGGCGTCGGGGATCTCCGTCCTGCTCGGCGGCCAGTACCTGGTTGCCGCCCTGGCGTTCCTCACCACGGTCGCGATCGTGGTGATCAACCGGAACCTCAACCGGATCGGTACGCCCGTCTTCTTTCAGCAGCTCGTCGGCGGATTCATCGCCGTGGTCCCGGCGGCCCTCGTCTTCGGCGCGGCCGACCGGCTCGGTGTGGAGATAACACCGTCACAGGTCATCGCCGCCGGCATCGTCGTCCTGCTCTCGGGGCTGTCGCTCGTCGGTTCGGTGCAGGACGCCATCACCGGCGCCCCGATCACCGGCGTCGCCCGGTTCTTCGAACTCCTCCTCATGACCGGCGGCATCATCGCCGGTGTCGGTGTGGCCATCCGGCTGCTCGAGGCGGGCGGCATCTTCCTGCCGACGATCACCACGACCACCAGCTTCGAAGCGGTGGAACTGCCGATCCGGGTGGCTGCGGGCGCCTTCGCGGCCTGCGCCTACGCACTGGCCAGTTATGCCGAGACACGCGCGCTCGGGGTTGCCTTCCTCGGCGGCCTCATCGGTACCGCGGTCGCGGCCTCGGCGACCTTCACCTCGATCGGCGACGTGATCGCCAACGGTCTCGCCGCCGCGTTCGTCGGACTCGTCGGCGGCCTGATGGCCCGCCGCGCGCTGACGCCGCCGCTGGTCGTCGCGGTCGCCGGCATCACCCCGCTCCTGCCGGGTCTGGCCGTCTACCGCGGCCTGTACGGCATCCTCAGCGAACAGACGCTCAGCGGTTTCACCTGGATCGCGAACGCCCTCGCCATCGGATGCGCCCTCGCCGCGGGCGTCACACTCGGCGAGTTCGTCGCCCGGTCGCTGCGCCGGCCACAGCTGCCCCCTCGGCCCGACTGGAGCCTGCGGCGCCGCCTCCTCGCCCAGCGCGAGGCCCGCGAGGGGCGGGCGATCCGCCAGAACCGCCGGTGGCCCCCACCACCGCGGCGGTTCTGAGCACCCTCATCCCCCGGGTAGAATGGCGAATCGGGCGCGCCACCCATCGGCCGCTCCAGCCCGTACGGCCCCAGGCCACACCGCGACACCGCACGCACTACGAGGGGACTCACATGCCCGCGAAGACCACCGACATCGCCGACGAAGAACTGGAACCGGTAGCCGACGAGACCGCCAATTCGGCGCGTCGCGTCGTGGCCGCCTACGCCACCGACGCCGACGAATGCCGGATGCTGCTCGCCATGCTGGGGATCGCGCCGGGCGAGAACGCCTGATCAGGTGACGCCGCGACCGGCTGGAACCGGGCACGACGCCGCCCGAGACCGCGAGCACGGGGAGGGGCCCAACCGGGTTGCTCCGCACGACGGCGCAGAGTTCGTCGTCGTCGCCAACCGTCTGCCCGTCGACAAGGAGGTCCTGCCCGACGGCACGGTCAACTGGAAGCGGAGTCCCGGCGGCCTGGTGACCGCTCTCGAACCGATTCTGCGAGCCAACACCGGTGCGTGGGTCGGATGGTCGGGCATCCCCGATTCCGACGACAATCCCCCGGACATCGAGGGCATCGACATCCACGCGGTGCCGCTGTCCACCCGGGAGATCGCCGAGTACTACGAGGGCTTCTCCAACGGTGCACTGTGGCCGCTCTACCACGACGTCATCGTCAAACCCGAGTACCACCGCGAGTGGTGGAACACCTATGTCGAGGTCAACCGGCGGTTCGCCGAGGCCGCGTCGAAGGCGGCCGGCGAGGGTGCCGTCGTGTGGGTGCAGGACTATCAGCTGCAGCTCGTCCCGAAGATGCTGCGCATGCTGCGGCCCGACGTGAAGATCGGCTTCTTCCTGCACATCCCGTTCCCGCCGGTGGAACTGTTCATGCAGATGCCGTGGCGCACCGAGATCGTCGAGGGCCTCCTGGGCGCCGACCTGATCGGTTTCCACCTGCCCGGCGGAGCTCAGAACTTCCTCTTCCTCGCGCGCCGGCTGGCCGGCCAGGCCACCAGCAAGGGCACCGTCGGTGTCCGGTCGCGCTTCGGCGTCGTCCAGGCCGGCTTCCGCACCGTGCGCGTGGGTGCGTTCCCCATCTCGATCGACTCCGGCGAACTCGCCGCACTGGCGAAGACCAAGAAGATCCGTGATCGGGCCGCCGAGATCCGCAAGGAACTGGGCAACCCCAGGACGATCATGCTCGGCGTCGACCGACTCGACTACACCAAGGGCATCGACGTCCGCCTCAAGGCGATCTCGGAGTTGCTGGACGAGGAACGGCTCGACCCGTCCGAGACGGTGATGATCCAGCTCGCCACCCCCAGTCGGGAACGCGTCGAGAGCTACAAGCGGATGCGCGCGGGAATCGAGCAACTGGTCGGCAACATCAACGGCAACCACAGCAGCACGGTGAGCCGGCCGGTCGTCCAGTATCTCCACCGACCGGTGCCGCGCGATGAGCTCATCGCCTTCTTCGTGGCCGCCGACGTCATGCTGGTGACACCCCTGCGCGACGGCATGAACCTCGTGGCCAAGGAGTACGTGGCCTGCCGCAGTGACCTGGGCGGCGCCCTGGTGCTCAGCGAGTTCACCGGTGCCGCAGCCGAATTGCGGTCGGCGTACCAGGCCAACCCGTATGACCTCGACGGAGTGAAGGACGCCATCGAGGCAGCGGTGAACCAGAGCGAACACGAGGGACGACGCCGCATGCGGGCGCTGCGCCGACAGGTACTCGCCCACGACGTCGACAAATGGGCCCGCAGCTTCCTGGGTACTCTCGGCGAGAACTCGGAGACCGAACTGGAACCGAACCGCGGGGTACACCTGGTGGACTCGGACGCCGAGGCCGCCGAGGCGTCGGACGGGGTCGTCGACAACGTATGAGCGACACCGGGATTCCCGCGGCGCTACGCGAGGCCCTCGAAGAGGCCGCGCGCACACGGCGGCTGCTCGTCGCGTCCGACTACGACGGATGCGTGTCGCCGATCGTGTCGCGTCCGGAGGACGCGGTACCCGATCCCGCGTCGGTCATCGCCCTGGAGGCGGCCGCTGCGCTCGCCGACACCGAGGTCGCGGTCATCTCCGGTCGTGAGCTCGCCGTCCTCGCAGCGCTGTCCGGCCTGTCGGCACCGGTGACACTGGTCGGGAGTCACGGCAGCGAATTCGACACCGGTTTCGCGGTCGAGGTGACCGACGAGGCACGCGCACTGCTCGTCCGGCTCATCGACGAATTGCGCGGCATCGCAGCTCGATTCCCCGGCTCGACGGTCGAGACCAAACCCGCGAGCACCGTGCTGCACGTGCGAAACGCGGACCCGGATGACGCCGTGACTGCACTCGAATGCGCACGATCCGGCCCCGGCGCCTGGGACGGCGTACATCCCACCGAGGGCAAGAGCGTGCTCGAACTCGCGGTCATCGAAACCAGCAAGGGACATGCACTCGACACCCTCCGGGAGCGTCTCGACTGCGACGTCGTCATCTACCTGGGCGACGACGTGACCGATGAGAAGGCGTTCGCGCACCTGCGTCCCGACGCCGGGGACATCGGTATCAAGGTCGGCGACGGGGATACGGCCGCCGGATTCCGGATCGGGGACACCGACGACGTCGCCGCCGTTCTCGATCACGTGGCCACCGCGCGGCGAGGCGTTCTCGGCGCCTGATCCGGTTCAGCCGATGGTGATGCGGGTCGTCGCGTCGTCGTAGGGCAGGTCACCACGGACCGTTGCGGTCACCGCATAGGAGTTGAGGGTGATCGTGCCGCGGTGGTTGTCGAGGAAGGCGGTGTCCGCGGCGTCGCGTCCGGTGGCGATGCGGACGAACGACTGCCGGGGGGCCAGCCGCGTGGCGTCGACGACCACCCATCGACCGTCGATGATCGCCTCCGCGACAGCGTGGAAATCCATCGGGGAGCATCCCGGCGCGTACACGGCGACGAGCCGAGCCGGGATGTTCAGCGCTCTGAGGAGTGCGACGACAAGGTGTGCGTAGTCCCGGCACACCCCGGCCCCGGCGAGCAGGGTGTCGACGGCACCGTCGATGGGGTCGCTCGTCCCGGGAATGTAGCTGAGCCGTTTCTGGACGAAGGTCACCACCTGATCCAGGAGTTCCCCCTCGGGCAGCGACAGGTCGAACTGCCCGGCGACGAACCCGAAGAACTTGTCGCACTCCGCATACCGACTGGGCCGCAGGTACCGCGACCGGTCGGTGCTCTCCACCGGGAGCGGGTCCGCGGGAGTGAGGATCTCGGCGGTGTAGTCGATCGTCAGCAGTCCACGGTCGAGCTGCATCCGGTGGATCCGCGACCCGTGGTCGGCGACGAGCTCCTCCGCGGCGACGGCGTCGCCGTCCAGCTCGATCTTGAGTTCCTCCTGCAACTGCAGGCCGGGCAGCTTCGCGACCGTGATCTGCATCTCGAGTTCGGTCGGGTCGTCGATGCGCACCTCGAGCCGGGCGGACACATCGCGGGGCAGGGTCATGTCCCCCACCGTAGGTGATCACCCCCGGCTCGGCACACGTGGCGGTCGGCGTCCGCGAACGGACCGCGGTTCAGAGTGTGGCGACGGCAGCGATCGGATCGGCGTAGATCACACTCAGCGCCACCACGACCGCGGCGCTCTCCTGAACGTGCACACCGAATCTCGACGGCGCGATCTCCAGCGACCACTCGATGGTCGACGCCTCGTCGAAGGCCGCCTGTACCGGCGCGAGGCCCCGCGGGTGCGCCGAGAACGCGTCACCGGCGACGACGATCGTGTCCGGGTTGATCACGTCACGGATCAACGCGACCGCCTCCCCGAGGACCCGCGCGCGTTCGTCGACGATGCGGGACGAATCCGGATCGATGCCGAGGCGCTGCGCGGCGGCCCGCGCCGCGTCGTCACCGATGACGTTCTGCAGCCGGACGCGGGTGAGTCCGGGAGCCAGCACCGGCGCGGACACGGGTAGGTGCGCAATGGTCCCGGCGCCCCGTTCGGGGATGTGCACGCGGCCTTCGAGAGTCATTGCCATACCTGCGGTCTCGCGGGCGTAGAAGAAGAGGCCGGTCCCGGACCCGTCCCGCGGTCCGGCCAGCAACAGTTCCGCGGCAGCCATCGCCTCCACGTGTTCACACACCGACACCGGGGTGTCGAGGCGGGCCGCAAGGGTTGCGCCCACCGGGAGCTGATGCCATCGGAGAACACGGTGATCCACCACACCCGTCTCGACGTCGACCGCGCCGCCGACGGCCACCCCGCCCCACAGCAGACGTCGTCCGCTGAACCGGCCGGCGAGCTCGGCGAGCTGTGCGCACAGTTGTCCTATCGCCTCCTGCTGGTCACCGGACGGGGTGAGTACAACATGACTGTGCAGCGTGCGCCCACCGAGATCGGCGATCACCAGCACGGTGCGCCGGGCACCGATGTGCATCCCCGCGACGCACAGCGAGTCCCGGTCGATGGTGAGCGGATTCTTCGGGCGGCCAATGGTTTTCGGACCCGCAAGATCGGGTCGCTCGGCGATCAGGCCGTGTGCCGCCAGCGCATGGACCTGGCGGTTGATCGTCGCCGCGGACAGGCCCGTCGTCGCGGCGAGCTGATCCCGGGTCACCGGCCCGCTGACCCGGATCGCATGCAAGACCGCGGCCGCCGGAGTGGACGTCAGTTGCAGCGCCGCCGGGATCACTCCCCCACGCATGGGACGAATGTAGCAGTGCGCGAGCGCACACCGACGCGTCGGCGGGGATGTCGCAATGCGTCGTAAGGTGGGCGCATGAGCCCTGACACCAGCACCGACGCCACCGCACAGAACGCTGATCAGCGACCGATCGCCGTCGTCACCGGCGCGAGTTCGGGGATCGGCGCCGCCACCGCTCGTCAACTCGCGAAGCAGGGCTACCACGTGGTGCTCGGCGCGCGGCGCGTCGACCGCGTCGAGGCACTCGCCGCCGAGATCGGCGGCACCGGCAAGCAGCTCGACGTCACCGACGAGGATTCGGTGGCGGCGTTCGTCGAAGGCCTCGACCGCGTGCACGTACTCGTGAACAACGCCGGTGGTGCCAAGGGCCTCGACCCGGTTTCCACCGCGAACCTCGACGACTGGCGCTGGATGTGGGAGACCAACGTCCTGGGGAGCCTGCGGATCACCAAGGCCCTCATCCCCGCGCTCATCGCCTCCGGGGACGGACTGATCGTCGCGATCACCTCCGTCGCCGCGCTGGAGGCCTACGACAACGGTGCCGGCTACACCTCGGCCAAACACGCTCAGGCGATCACCCACCGCACCCTGCGCGGCGAACTCCTCGGCAAGCCGGTGCGTCTCACCGAGATCGCGCCGGGCATGGTCGAGACCGACTTCTCGCTCGTGCGATTCGCCGGCGATCAGGAACGCGCCGACGCCGTCTACGAGGGCCTCACCCCGCTGACCGCCGAGGACGTCGCCGAGGTCATCGGCTTCGTGGCTTCCCGCCCGCCGCACGTGAACCTCGACCAGATCGTGCTCAAGCCGCGTGACCAGGCGTCGGCGCGGCGCAACATCAAGACGGGCTAGCGTTCGCTCCGGGGGCTAGCGCGGAGCGGGAGCGTTGGTGGTCGGGGCGCCGCTCGGCGTCGCCGGCACCGACGACTCCGTCACCTCGCCCTTGATCGCCGACATCCCCTGCCAGGTCTCCCAGTCGAAGATCCAGTCGTAGATGTCACCGTCGGCCTCCGACAACTGGATGCGCGTACCCGAGACCTCCACGGGGTCACCGTAGACGGCGGTGGTGAAATACCGCTCGGCGTCGGCCTCGGACAGGTTGATGCAGCCGTTGGTGACGTTGGCCGTGCCCTGCACATTGACCGTCTCGGGGTTGGCGTGGATGAACTCGCCGTTGTTGGAGATGCGCACGGCCCAGCGTTCCCGGATGTTGAAGTAGCCGGCCGCCGGGTTGCTCATGAAGAACTCGTCGTACTTCTCGGTGACCACGTGGATCCCCGACCGGGTGACGTTGCGGTCGAGGTCGCCACCGCCGTAGCTGCAGGGCAGGGACATCAGTTCGGCGCCGTCCCGGATCACGACGATGCGGTGCGAGGACTCCACGGCCTGCACCACCTGTGCGCGCCCGATCGAGAAATCACTGGTCACGTCGGCCGCTCCATAGGCGCCGCCGCCGTGGTCGAGGCCGTACAGCTTCGCGTCCATGTGCACCTTGGTGCCGGGGGCCCAGTACTCGCGGGGACGCCAGTGCACTCGAGATCCGTTGTCCTCGCCGAGCCAGGCCCACGACCCCTCGGTGGGCGGCGTGGTGGTGACGGTGAGGGCCCGCTCCACCTCTTCCTTGTCCTCGACCGTCCCGTTGAACTTCAGGATGATCGGCGCCGCGATGCCGACCTCCTGACCGTCGCCGATGTTGACCACGACGTTCAGCTGACTCGACGGCTCGAGCGTGGTGAAGCTCCCCGCCACCGGCACGGTCTTGCCATCGGTTCCGAGAGCCGTTCCGCTCCAGGTGTATTCGGTGCCATAGCCCAGGGGCTCGGCGATGGTGTAGCTCGTCCGGTCCTCCGACAGCCGGCCGTTCACCACTCGCCCGCGCGGATTCGTCAGCTTCACATCGGGGTTGAGCGTGCCGTCCGCGGCCTGCACGGAGATCTCGGCGATCGGGCTGGGCGCCTCACCGTCGAGCGGCGGGGTGAAGGTCAGCCGGACCTTGGGTTCGGCAGGCTTGTCGCCGCCCGAGCCGGCGTCGGAACCCGTACACGCCGCGATCGCGACCCCGAGTACGCCGACCCCGGCCGCGGCGAGCACAGCACGTCGGTTCACCGGGGCCTGAGAAGTCATCACGCGCTCAACACTACCGACCGCACGTGATCGACCGGGTGAGCCGCGTGGCTCAGGCCGGCTCCTCGGCGACCGTCGCCACGGACGGCATGTGGGCGCGCTCGCCCGCGTGATCCATGATCGAGAGCACCTCCACCGGACCGTCGTGGGCACAGATCGCGTGCGGGATCATGGTCGAGAACTCCGCGGCATCACCTTCCGGGACGATGATCGTGCGGTCGCCGAGCCGAAGCCGCACTGTGCCCGAGAGCACCGTGAACCATTCCCGACCGGGGTGAACCCTCAGGTCGTCGAGCGGTTCTTCACGTTCGAAGCGCATCTTCGCGACGGTCACCCCCTGTGGGCTGTTCTCGCGCGAGAGCAGCCACATCGTCATCCCCTCGACGGTGTGCGGCTGCGGGCGGATCACGACGTCCGTGTCGTCGGCGGGCTCCACGAGCTGATCCAGCGTCGTAGCCAGCGCTCGGGCGATCGGGACCAGCTGGTCCAGCGCGACCCGCCGATGTCCGGTCTCGATACGGCTCAGCGTCGACGGGGAGAGGTAGCACCGCGCAGCCAGGGCGTCGAGGGTCCAGCCCTTGGCCAGCCGCAGGCCACGGATGCGCTGGCGGACGACCGCGTCGAGTTCTTGCGTCATAGGCAAGATGGTATGCCTCTAACGCATAGCCGCGCTACCGTCGATCCCATGACCCATTCCCATGAGCACGCACATCTCGCGTCGGCCCTCGACCTCGACGCCGAGCTCGTCGGCGGTTACCTCGACGACGCGGCAGCGGCGATCACCCGATCCCTCGGCCGGACTCCGCAGCGGATCGTCGACCTCGGCGCCGGGACCGGCACCGGGACCGAGGCTCTGGCCCGGAACTTCGACGGGGCGGACGTCGTCGCGGTCGACAGCTCTCCGGAGATGATCGCCCGCGTGGACGAACGGGCCCGCGCCGGCGGATTCGAGTCGAGAACCACCACCCTGGTCGCCGACCTCGACGACGGACTTCCGCCGCTGGGCTCCCCGGACGTGATCTGGGCCGCCATGTCGCTGCATCACGTCGCCGACCCCGCCGCACTGTTGCGTCAGGCGGCCGCCGCCCTGGCCCCGGACGGCGTCGTCGCGATCGTGGAGATGGCGGGCCTGCCCCGGTTCGCTCCCGACGCCGACACCGCGCTGGGCACACTCGAGGCCCGATGCCACGCCGCCGCTTCCGGCGCCGGATGGGAGGCCATCGTGGACTGGACCGACACCCTCGGCGCTGCGGGCTACGACGTGATGTACCGGGACACGATCCACGTGGCACGTACCGGGCCGAGCGAGAGCGTCGCCCGGTACGCGGTCCACTGGTTCAGCCAGTTCCGGCATCGACTGGCCGACGACCTCTCCGGCTCTGATCTGGCATCACTCGATTGCCTCATCGCCCCCACCGACCCCGCATCTCTGCACAAGCGCGCCGACCTCATGCTGACCGCCGGACGCCTGTTGTGGGTCGCAAAGCCGGCCGCCTGAACACCCTTGCGGCACCTGACCACCGACACCCGAGCGAGGACTCATGAACTCCACCACCGACTCGACCTTCACCGAAACCGGCTCCGTCACCGTTGATCACGACGTCGCGATCATCGGCGGCGGATCCGCAGGACTGAGCGCGGCGACCACACTCGCCCGTTCGCTGCGTTCCGTCGTCGTCATCGACGGCGGTGAACCCCGCAACGCCCCGGCCGACGGTGCCCACAACGTTCTCGGCCAGGAGGGCATCCCGCCGCTCGAACTCCTGGCGCGAGGACGTGCCGAGGTCCGCGGGTACGGTGGCGAGATCCGCACCGACACGGTCGTCGACGCCCGCCGGGACGGCGATCGGTTCGTCCTGGCGCTCGCGTCGGGCGACACCGTACGGGCGCGACGCCTCTTGTTGGCGACCGGTCTCGTCGACGAACTCCCCGACATCCCCGGCGTCGCCGAACTGTGGGGACACGACGCCCTCCACTGCCCCTACTGCCACGGCTACGAGGTGCGCGGGTCCCGGATCGTGGTGCTGGCGACGAGCCCGATGTCCGCCCATCAGGCTCTCCTGTTCGGACAGCTCAGCGACGCCGTCACCGTCGTCGCCCACACCGCGGCGGCGCTGGGCGACCAGGAGCGCGCGAACCTCGGCGCGGCCGGGATCACGGTGATCGACACGGCCGTCGAACGCCTACGAATCCGCGACGACGTCACGGACACCGGTGACGCGAACGCCCGCCTCGATGGTGTCGAGTTGTCCGACGGCACCGTCCTCGGCGCTGACGCCGTCGTCGTCGCACCGAGGTTCGTGGTGCGCGGAGATCTCTACGAACGGCTCGGCGGCACGCTTGCGCAGACCCCGATGGGCGCGGTCGTCGAGACCGGCCCGATGGGTGCGACCGCGATTCCCGGTGTCTGGGCGGCCGGCAACAACACCACGCTCAACGCGGTGGTGACCGTCGCGATGGGTGAAGGGGTCTCGGCCGGCGCGGCGATCAACGCCGATCTGGTGATGGCCGACGTGCAACAGAAGCTCGCGCCCGTCGCGTGACCGGCCTCGCCCCGATCACTCCGGGAAGCCGTCGAGCACAGTCGCGGACGAGGACAGGCCCAACCGGGTCGCGCCGGCGGCGATGAGCTCGGCGGCGAATTCCGCCGTCCGGATGCCTCCGCTCGCCTTGACCCCGACACGGTCGCCGACCGCGGCACGCATGAGGCGGACCGCCTCGACGCTCGCCCCACCGGCGGGATGGAACCCGGTCGAGGTCTTCACCATGCCCGCACCCGCCCGCTCGGCACGGCGGCACACCTCGGTCACCGTGTCCGGGCCGGCGAGCTGCAGCAGGACCGCGGACTCGATGATCACCTTCAGCAGCGTCGAATCCCCCACCGCCTCACGCACGGTCAGCACATCGGCGAAGACCTCGTCGAACCGGCCGTCGACCGCGGCGCCGACATCGATCACCATGTCGACCTCATCCGCCCCGGAGTCCACCGCGAGACGCGCCTCGGCGGCCTTGACCAGCGAGTGGTGCTTACCGGAGGGGAAGCCGGCGACGACGCAGGTCCGCTGGGCGCCGGTGTCGATCGGCAGCATCGACGGCGACAGGCACACCGCGAACACACCGAGACGAGCGGCCTCGGCGACGGTGGCCTCCGCGTCCGCTCGGGTGGCCTCGGGCTTGAGAAGCGTGTGGTCGATGATGGCGGCGACGTCGCTACGCCGCAGGTCCGTGTTCGTCACATCGACGAGCTTGGCACACTGACTGTCGTGACGAGCGGACAGACGACCCCCACCGACCAGACCGAGCACCGCTACGTGCTGACGCTCGGCTGCCCCGACCGGACGGGCATCGTCGCCCGGATCTCGACCTTCCTGACCGAGATCGGCGGCTGGATCACCGAGGCCGGGTACCACTCCGACCCCGACACCGGCTGGTTCTTCACCCGCCAGGCCATCCGTGCCGACACGGTCTCGTTCAGTGCCGAGGAACTACGCGCACGCTTCGCCGCGGAGGTCGCCGCCGAGCTCGGCCCCGAGACCGAGTGGCGCCTCACCGACACACGTGAGGCCAAGTCCGTGGTTCTCCTGGTGAGCAAGGAAACCCACTGTCTCATCGACCTTCTCGGACGTGCACATCGAGGCGAGTTGCCGGCGACCATCAGGGCCGTCGTCGGCAATCATCCCCAACTCGAGGAGTTGGCGACCCGTTTCGGAATCCCGTTCCATCACGTCCCATTCGGGGGAGAGCGGAAAGCGGAGGCCTTCGCCGAACTGGCCAGGGTCGTCGACGGCTATCAGCCCGACGCGGTGGTCCTGGCCCGGTTCATGCAGATCCTGCCGCCGCAGCTGTGCGATGCCTGGGCCGGCCGCGCGATCAACATCCACCACAGCTTCCTGCCGAGCTTCATCGGCGCCCGCCCGTATCACCAGGCTTTCGCCCGGGGCGTCAAACTGATCGGCGCGACGTGCCATTACGTCACCGCAGACCTCGACGCGGGTCCGATCATCGAACAGGACGTGATCCGTGTCGATCACAGCGACTCGGTGACCGACATGGTGCGTCAGGGACGCGACATCGAGACGCTCGTACTGTCCCGCGGACTGCGCTGGCACCTCGAGGACCGGGTCCTGGTGCACGGCCGAAAGACCGTGATCTTCAACTAGTTCAGCGCGCGTTCGTAGAACGACCAGGAGCGGTGCAGCTGGTCCTGCCAGTATCCCCAGGAATGGGTGCCGACGGACGGCAGGTCGACCGTCGCGGGGATGTTCAACTGCCGCAGGCGGTTCACCAGCTGCAGGGTGCAGGCCATGGTGCTGCCCTCGATGACGCCACCGACCACGATCTGGTCGGCGAGGGTGTCCTGCTTCTTGACGTACGCCGGGCTGTCATACGGACCGGGCAGCCCGGTCGCGTTGGAGATGTAGAGCTTGGTGCCACGCAGCTTGTGGGCGTTGATGACGGGATCGTGCTTGCGCCACCCGGGCCCGTTGTACGGCCCCCACATGTTCCTGGCGTCACCGCCGCCACGCAGCTCGACCACGAGACGGATGCTGTTCTGCCCGAACGGGTCCGCGGTGGTCGGGCAACCGCTGTAGGAGCCGACGGCCTCGTACAGATCCGGATGCTCGATCGCGAGATTCAGCACCGACGTACCGGATGAGGAGATGCCGCCGATCGCGTTGCGTCCGGAGGTGTTGAAGTGCGCGTCGAAGACGGGCGGCAATTCCTTGCCGAGGAAGGTCGACCACTTGTGGACGCCGAGCTCGGGGTCGGGCTTCTCCCAGTCGGTGTAGTAGCTGAACTGGCCCTGGTTGGGGATGACGACGTAGAGGTTCTTGTTCTTGGTGAACTCGACGATGTCGGTCTTCGCCAGCCAGTTGGCACCGTCCTCGCCGCCGCCGGCGCCGTTCAGCAGGTAGAGAACCCCACGCGGCTTGGACGCATCGGCGGGTTTGATGACCGTCAGCGGGATGTCTTTGTTCATCGCATCGGAGTGCACGACGATGTCGGTGACCCGTTCGGTGGGCGAACCCGCGGTCACGAGACCCGGTGCCGCCGCCGCAACGCCTGTCGTACCGGTGGCCGACAGCGTGAGCCCGATGCCCAGCGCGACCGCGATCGCGGCGCCTCCTCTACGCAGTCGCTGGTTCATGCATTCCTCCTCGTCGAATCCCGATCGGCCTCGGGCGGGCACGGGTCGTGTCAGATGGACCGTATCGCGTCGGGCCGCCCGGCGGACACGCACCGCGGATCATTCGGTCCCCCGGACGCTTCCGCGACGCCGACGCTCCGACCACCCAACGCGAATCGCCCCACAGCCGAGGCTGTGAGGCGATTCGAAAGTCTGTCGATCTACGTCGCCGGCTCTTCGGTGCCGCCGTCGAGCGAACCGGTGAACGCTTCGAGGATCGCGCTCGTGATCGCTTCGTTGATGCCGTCGTTGATCGAGTCTCCGATTGAATCAGCCATGATTCTCCTCCATCCGTTGGTGAGATGATTGGAATATGACCGCCTGCTCCCACCAGTGCGACGGCTCGAGACAGAGATTACATATCCGCCTCGGCAATGTCTTCATTACTTCGCAGTTCTTGTCACGAATATTCTTTCTCCGCCATCCATCCCGGCGAAAAGCGCAGGTCAACAACCCCTCTTTAATCGAACAATCGATTTCAGTTGGACGAATGTCCGTAAACCCGGTGGCAGAACGGGGGTTAGCAACGTCGCTGCAACGTTCTCGGTCGAAATCCACAATTATGTGCCATTGGCGACGCGCGCCGTTTACCACGAATTCGACCGGCCGCGGTCAAAACCTTCCGAACCGTGACTTTCCCGATCAACAGATTCTCGTTCCACGATCCTTCAAAGTGGGTCAAGCGTTCGAATCGAGTCAAACGAATCAGTCAATAGGTTCCGAAAATTAGACCATTACGCCCGCAAAAGGGTCGTTGACCTCTACCGATTCATCTCGGCCCGGGATGCCAGGTCGACGCCGCAGCGGCGCGCGTAGACGCCGCCGCCGGCCGCCAACTCGTCGTGTGTTCCGGCCTCGACAATCGTGCCGCCCTCGAGGACGACGATCTGATCGGCGAGCGCGGCGGTCGCCATCCGGTGGGTGATCAGCAGGGTCGTCGTAGCGGCGCGCAGGCGTTGCAGCGCCCGCTGGACGAGCAATTCGGTGCGCGGATCGGCGGCGCTGGTCGCCTCGTCGAGGATGAGTATCCGTGGAGATGCCGCGATGGCCCGAGCAACGGTCACGAGCTGCTTCTCGCCCGCGCTGAGGTTCTCCGACTCCTGGCCGATCTCGGTGTCGATACCCTGCGGCAGGGCCGCCAGGATCTGATCCAGGTGGCCGTCGTGAACCGCCTTGGCCACCGCGTCGTCACCTGACGTGCCGTATGCGATGTTCTCGCGGACGGTTCCGGTGAACAGCCACGGGTCCTGCGTCACCACCGCCATCCCGTTGCGAACACGATGCGGACCGAGCTCTGCGGAGTCCTCGCCGTCGATCAGTATCGAGCCGGAGGTCGGGCGGTAGAAGGCCTGCAGCAGGTTCGTGAGGGTCGTCTTGCCGGCCCCGGTCGACCCCACGATCGCCGTGGTCGTGCCCGGCGCCATGCGGAAGCTCACCGAGTCCAGAACCGGCGAGCCCTCGTCGTATGCGAAGCCGACGTCGTCGAAGACGATCTCCGGAGGACGGCGATGCCGCGCCGAAGGCTCTGACTCCTCGGCGCCTTCGGGCGCGGCGTCCTCCGGCTCGTCGAGGACCTCGCGGACCTTGCTCGCCGACACCGTGCCCGACTGCACCTTGGTCACGAATCCGGCCAGTTCGCGCACCGCGGACGACAGCTGCTGCGCGAAGATCACGGCCACCTGAGCGGCGCCGAGACTCAGGGTTCCATCGACGACCATGATGCCACCGAGGACCGCCAGGATCAGGAAGACGACGGCATTGATCGCGCCTAGCACCGGTGCGAGGGTGCCGGCGGTCCACTGTGCTGAACGCGTCGAACCGAACAACCTCTCGTTGAGGTCGTCGAAGCGGCGTCTGGCGAGGGGCTCGGCGTTGTACGCCTGCAACATGCGACGGGCGCTGAGTTCCTCCTCGATGTGTCCGGTGAGCGCTGCCGTGGTGGTCCACCTGGTCTCCAGGAACGGTCGGACCTTGCGCGCGATCACGACCGAAGCGGCCGCCGACACCGGCGCGGCGACGAGTGCGACCACGGCCAGCAGCGGCGAGATGACGAACAGCACGATCGTCACCACGACCAGGGTCAGCAGGTTCGTGGGGACCGTCACCAGCACGGGAGCGATGACGGTGGCGGAGTTGTCGGTGTGTGCGGTGAGCTTGCTGACCAGCACTCCGCGATTGTTGGACTCGAAGTAGCGCAACGGGAGCCGGTGGACCTTGTCCTCGATGCGAGTGCGCAGCCCCGCCACGGATCGCTGCACCGCGATGGTCAACAACTGCCCCTGCGTGAAGGTCAGGCAGGCGACGACCACATAGATCACGGCCTGCGCTCCGAGCAGCGACCAGAGTCGGTTCCAGTCCATCCCGGCCCCGGTCGCTCCGTCGACGATCACGTTGGTGATCGCGCCGAAGAGGATCGGCCCGACGACTCCTCCCACCGAGGCCGTGATCGCGAAGAGAGAAATCGTGGCCGCCCGACCGCGGCTCAGATGCAGCTGCCGCATCAGCCACCGCAACGAGCCGTCGCGTCTGGTGCCGTCAGGCATTGGTCACCGCCTGCGCGTGGGCGATCTCGCGGTAGATCTCGCTGTCGGTGCGCAGCGTCTCGTCCGTACCGACCGCGACCAGACGGCCGTCCTCGAGCACACCGATGACATCGGCGTGCCGCACCGACGAAACCCGTTGCGCCGCGATCAAGATGGTCGACTCCGGATGGGCGAGCCGCAGATTGGCGATGATTCGCTGCTCGGTGTCGACATCGAGCGCACTGAACGGGTCGTCCAGCACGTACAGCGACGGGCGTCGCAGGACAGCGCGGGCCAAGGCCAGGCGCTGACGCTGGCCTCCGGAGAAGTTGCGTCCTTCCTGCGCGACCGAAGCGGCCAATCCACCCTGCCGGGCGGCGACGAAGTCGTCGGCCGCCGCCACCTCGAGCGCCTCCCACAGTTCGGCGTCGGTGGCGTCCGGACGTCCGAGCCGCAGGTTCTCGGCAATCGTGCCGGTGACCAGCGCGGCGCCCTGCCCGGTGAACGCCGAACGCGCGCGTACCCACGCCGGGGCCAAGCCGGTCACGTCCGCTCCGTCCCAGCGCACCACGCCCGCATCGGGGTCGGCGAAACGCAAGGGCAGCGAGAGCAGCGTCGACTTGCCGCTCCCGGTCCCGCCGAGAACACCGGTCACCGAACCGGCCGCGCAGGTCAACGAGATCCCGTCGACTGCGGGTGCTTCGGCGCCCGGGTACCCGACGGACACCGATTCGAAGACCAGGGCGGGTGCCGGGGATGGCGTGGCGGGGTCGGCGTCACCGGATTCGAGCACCTCGGTGTCGAGCACCTCGCCGATACGGCCTGCGCTGGTAACCGCTCGTGGGATGACACCGGCGATCACCGTCAGCATCGACACCGCCAACAGGATCTGGCCGAGATAGCCGACGGCGGCCGTGATCTGGCCGATCTGCATCTGACCACGGTCGACGTAGACGGCGCCCAGCGCGGCCACTGCCACCGCCGCGAGGTTGGACACGGCCGTGACGGTCGGGAGCATCAGAACCTGAGTTCGTCCCAGCCGCAGGGCCACGTGGGTGAGTTCGTCGTTCTCCACGGCGAATCGGGCACGCTCACGGTCCTCACGACGGAAGGTCCGGATCACCGCGATCCCGCGCAGCTGCTCCCGGAGTACCCGGTTCACGACGTCGAGACGGCGTTGCATGACGGCGGCCCACGGAAGGAGGCGCCGCACCAGCGTGCCGATCAGCGCGACCAGGAGCAGACCGGCGACGAGGATCACCGGAGCCATCTGCCACGCCTGCGAGAGCGACAGGATCAGTGCACCGAACAGCATGAGCGGCGCGGTCACGACGATCGTGAGACCGATGAACACGAAGCCTTGGATCTGCCCCACGTCGCCGGTGGACCTGGTCAACAGGCTGGACAGTCCCAGGCGGGCAACCTGCTGGTTCGTGAGGGCTCCGACACGGCCGTTGAGCCGGCTGCGCAGATCGCGTGCGGCCACCGCCGACACATGGGAAGCGAAGTAGGTCGCGCCGATGGCGACCACGAGATTGACCACCGCGACCGCGACCATGATGAGGCCCACGAACTTGATCGTCCCCACGTCGCCGCGCAGGATTCCGTCATCGATGATCGCGGCGTTGAGGGCCGGCTGCGCGAGCGAGGTGAACACGCTCGCGAGTTGAAAGACCACGAAACCGGCCACCGCCCACGGTGACGACCTGAGCGCGGTGCCCACGAGACCGAGAAGCGCGCGCACCTCATCTCTGTTGAACGATGGGGTGACGGGCATCAGGCGAGACCACTCCGAACTGGAAACGGAACAGGACGAGAATCGGCGTCGGAGGTCGGCGCCGACATAATGCTGCCTCACACCGTAAATGTCGTCAGGCGGTTGTGAAGTCTACAGATCGATTGCACCCGCACCGCCCGGACGCGGCGGAGGCGTGCCCGGCGCGGTGTCGCTGTGCTGATATGTAGCGGTGACGAAAGGCATCCTGGCATCTGTGAACGGAGCTCGGCTGTTGACGGAGTCCGATCGGGAAGACGCACTGGACCTGCTCGAAACCGGACTCCGCGAGGTTCCGGCCTATCGATGGGTTCTCGGCGAAAAGGCTCCGGCCCACGCCTACCGGTGGTACGGCGAGGTCCTGTTCGCCGAGAATCTTGCGGGCATGTACGGAGTTTTCGATGAATCGGGGAGATTGATCGCGCTGGCCGCGATTTCGGAGCCGGGCCGGGCGAAAGGCATCGTCGACGCCGATCTCAAAGAGCGGAATCGGTACTACGTCCGGACCCTGGACGGATTCGTCGAACGTTTCACCGAATTCAGGCGCGCGAATGCCGAGGCCTCCGTCGCCGACGAGTCGATCGGCATCATCTTCGGTCTCGTCCACCCGGATCACCGGCGCAGCGGGGTACTGTCCCGCCTCGTCGACGCCATCGTGGAGAAGGGGCGACGGCAGGGCCTGCCGGTGACCGCGGGCACGGCCGACCCCGTGATGTCCGCGGTCTATACCCGGCGGTGGAAGTCGGTTGTCCGCGCCGAATACACGCTCACCGACGGGCCCACGGTGTGGGTCCACCGTGTCGATCCCCCGGCTCACGCCGAGCGGTGACCGACGGCCCGGTCAGGCCGAGCAGCCGCCCGACTCCTGGTTTCCGGTCATCTCGTTGGTGAGCTGGACGTCGGAACCGCTGATCGCGAACTCGAGCCCGGTGTCGGTGACCTTCAACTGATCGACCTGGACCTCGTCGAAGAACGGTCCGAGCGCCGACGTGGTGACCTGGTCGACGATCTGCTGTGCGAAGTCCGGCGGGATGCCGAACACCAGCGCGCTGGCCTTGACGACCTGGAAGTCGACCCGGCCGTCCTGGAGGACCGGCTTGATGGTCGCCGAGACCGGCACGGAGAAGAACATCACCGGGAACCCGGCCTGTACCTCGAAGGTGCCCTCGGCCGCGTTGCCGGTGATCTCCTCGACCGACCCGACCGGACTCGCACCGTTGCCGGTGCTCTGGCCACCGGCACCCGGAGGCGCACTCTCCTTGCTGAGCTCGACGATCCGCTCGTATGGGATGAAGCCGTGGCCGTTGAGGGTGCGGATGTCGGTATTGGTGTTGTCGCCGGAGATGCCGTCGGCGCGCATGTGCAGACGTACTCCGTTGGCGTCGGAGCCGTCCTTGGTGTCGACCTGCACGTACGGGATGTCGCCGGTGCCCTGCATGATGATCGGTTTGCGACTCAGGGACACCGAGGTGGGTACGCCGGTGAGGCCGCTGAACGAGTCCTCGAGGCAGTTCGTCACCTTGTTGCGCAGATAGAGTTCGCTGCCGACCGCGCCGATCACGGCCAGGAGCAGCACGGCGACGAGGCTCAGCGCCACGATCTTCCCGGTGCTGCGATTCTTCCGCGGCGAGGTGATCACCGGGCCGCTGCCAGGCGTCTCGAGGGGTGCACTCGACTCATCGCCATAGGGGGTCTCACCGGGCGGGAACTGCGCGGTGCCCGGCGTGCCCGGTCCGTCACCCAGGCCGGTGGTATCCGCCTCGGAGGGCGGGACGTTCGAATACGCGTGTGTACCCGGGGTGACCGGTGTCGTCGGGAACTGTTCGGTTTCCCCCGTCTCGGGGACGACCGGCCCGGCGTTCGACTCGGCCGGACCGTCACCGGACACCGGACGCCACTCGTCGCCGGTGGTCACCGGTTCGTCTCCGGTGGGTGTGCCCGCGTCTCGGGGGTCATCACCGGGAGTCTTGTTGTCGTCGCTCATGGGTTCCGTCCTCGGTCGTCGGACTCTCGGAGCCGTTCGCCGGCGGGTGTCAACTCGCTGTGCACCGCATCGCCGACCGGCAACGCTCGCTCGTTGGCTAGGACCGCCAGTTGCGTACGAGCCTTCTCGACCAGTTCCAGGTCGAGGTCGTGAACATCGACACAGACCGTCTCCGGGTACGCGGCGACCACCGTACCGAAGGGGTCTGTGATTTGGCTGTGTCCGATCCCGGTCGGGGCCCCGGATCCGGCGACCGCCTCATCCGGTGGAAGGGCCTGTCCCACCGCGACGACGAAGGTCGTGGAATCCAGCGCGCGAGCCGTGGCGAGCACCTCCCACTGGTGGACCTTGCCGGGCCCGGCACCCCAGGACGTGGGCACCACGACGACCTGTGCGCCGCGTCGTGCCAGGGTCGTGAACAGGGCGGGAAACCTGATGTCGTAGCAGGTCGCAACTCCCACGGTGACCCCGTCGACGTCGAAGGTCACCGGCTCCGAACCGGCCGCGACGGTCTTGGACTCGTGAAAACCGAAGGCGTCGTAGAGGTGCAGTTTGTCGTAGCCGATGCGCGACCCGTCGGGATGCGCGACGAGGACCGTGTTGAACACGCGACCGTCATCCGAAGGGGTGAACATCCCGGCCACCACGGTCACACCGGCCGACGCCGCGACCTCCGATACTCCGCGCGCCCACGACCCGTCGAGTTCCTCCGCCACCGGCTTCAGCGGCACGCCGAACCGGCACATCGTCGCCTCCGGGAACACCACCAGCCGCGCCCCGCGCGATGCCGCCTCCTGCGTCGCCGCACGCAGGGTCGCCAGGTTCTCGCTCGGATCGTCGGTCGAGCTGATCTGGGCCATCGCCACACGCATAGCCGCCACAGTAATGCCCGACACCCGCTGTGCCGACAGGTTCCCTCGGGGTTACTCCGACGGGGCGACCACTGACCACGGAACGGTCAGCACGTTGTCCGACATCCGGCGGCGCGTGACCACGCAGTCCACGCCGCGCTCACGCAGCAGGTCCTGCGCATGACGCCAGCGCACCCGCGGTCCGTACGGAGCCAGCGGGGCGGCGATGTCCCAGCACTGGTCCGCGAGCGTCAGCAGTTCATGGATCTTCTCGCCCGGCACGTTGCGGTGGATGAGCGACTTGGGCAGGCGTTCGGCGAGGTCGGACGGGCGATCGGAGTGTTCGGGCGCCCAACACAGCGTCAAGCTCACCGGGCCTGTGTGGTCGAGCAGCACCCAGGTGCACCGCCGACCGATCTCGTCGCAGGTTCCCTCCACGATCACGCCACCCGGTGACAGGGCCGCACGCAGCCTCGACCACGCCGCGTCGACCTCGGCCTCGTCGTACTGCCGCAGGACGTTGAAGGCGCGCACCACGCGGGGACGCAGACCCGCCATCTCGAAACCGCCGACGGCGAACCGGACACCGTCGCGCGGTTCGACGACACGTGCCGGGTCGATCTCCAGTCCCACCATCTGCAGATCCGGGGCCACGCGACGCAGCCGACCCGCCATCTCGACGGTCGTGTCGGGGCGTGCGCCGTACCCGAGGTCGACGACCAGCGGACGGGCGGCATCCAGCGCCGCGATCACCGCCGGTTCATGCGCCATCCACCGATCCACCCGACGCAGGCGGTTGATGTTGGTGGTCCCGCGCGTCACCCGGCCGATAGGAGCGGCCAGACGACTCACAAGTTCTTGTCGATCCAGTCCTTGGCGTATTCGGCCTCGGCGCGGAACAGGTCGACGAGGTTGATGAGGATCATCTGCTCGAGCTTGCCGTTGACGAACGGGACGAAGACCTTCGCCTCGCTGGTCCGGCGGATCGTGCAGCCCTCGTCGGTCGGGAACAGTTCCTGCCAGCCGTTGAGGCTGCCGGGACCAGCGGGGATCGACGCGTTGTAGGTGCCCTTGGTGTTGTCCGGATCGAACGGACCGAGGGTCTCCTCACGCGTGATGACCATGTCTTTCATCATCACCGTCTGCGCGAGCGGGGGCAGCTGGTCGCGTCCGATGTGCTGCTTCAGGACGACCCGGACGCCGGTCTCGTCGGAGGAGAAGGAGGCGACCTCGCAGTGCGGCGAGATCATCTGGAATCCCGCCATCATGTCGTCCCAGTACTGCTTGATGCTCTGCGCTTGGTAGAGCTTCTCCGCGGGATGGGTGTAGCGAGCGGAGTAGCTGAGCCGTCGTGCCATGACGACCAGGCTACGTCAGCCGATTTTCCGAATCCCAATCGACGGTGTGGCCACGCTCGTGCTCCAGCAGGCCGACCAGCTCGCTGACCACGGCCTTCTCGATCTTCCCACCGAACATCGGCAGGTTCACCGACACCTCGGCCTCGCAGTCGCTGGTCGCCGGATCGCCCGACGTGGTGATGGTCCCGTACACGTTCACCGGCACCGGCGCGCCCTCGACCGTTGCGTGCATCTCGGCCACGATTCGGTCTCCGACCAGCCGATATGTGTTCCTCCGCGGAATCCGGAGGTCGCCGGGCATGATCTTCGTGACCGCCGACGGGAGCTTCTCCGCGGGAATGCCCTGGTTCATCTCGACCGTCACGGTGTCGCCCGCGATGGTCACCTTCTCCACGTGGCCGTGACCGGCGTTCATCCGCTCCACCAGATCGTGCCAGTACTGCTCTGTGGTGAAGATCGCCCAGAGCCGTTCGGTGGAGAACGGGTAGGAGTCCAGGTGCTGCAGCTTGCTCGCCATGGAGAGAACGCTACCGTTCGCCGGTTAACGTTTAACGCGTGACCGACACGCAGACGCCGCTGAGCGCACCCCTCGCCGAGCTGACCACCCTGCGTCTCGGCGGCCCCGCCCGCGAGATCGTGCGCTGCTCCGACACGCGCAGCATCGTCGAGACCATCCTGGAGCTCGACGAGCAGTCCGAACCCGTGCTCGTCATCGGTGGCGGCTCCAATCTCGTGATCGGCGACGCCGGCTTCGACGGCACCGCCGTGGTGCTCGCGAGCAGCGGCATCGAGTTCGGTTCGGGCCGCGAGTCGGGCCGTCCGCATGTGGTCGCCGACGCGGGGGTGGGCTGGGACGACCTGGTCGCCGCGACCGTCGAGGCGGGTTTCGGCGGGCTGGAGTGCTTGTCGGGGATTCCCGGTGCCGCCGGTGCGACCCCGGTTCAGAACGTCGGGGCCTACGGCGTCGAGGTCGCCGACATCCTGCGGTCGGTCCAGGTTCTCGACCGCCGGTCCGGCACCCTGCGCTGGGTCTCGCCCACCGAACTCGGGCTCGGTTACCGCACCAGCAATCTCAAGCACCGCCACGACTTCGTGGTGGTCGCGGTGTCGTTCTGGCTCAACGCCGACCGTGCGAGTCAGCCGATCCGCTATCGCGAGCTGGCGACGAAGGTGGGCGTGGAACCCGGCGAACGAGTCGACGCCGTGACCGCGCGCGAGGCGGTTCTCGGTCTGCGTCGTGGCAAGGGGATGGTCCTCGACCCCGACGACTTCGACACCTGGAGTGCGGGATCGTTCTTCACCAATCCGATCATCCCCGGGGAGGAAGCCCCGGCCGTGCTCGAACGGATCGCGGGACGGGTCGGCGACGACGTCGCGATCCCGTCCTATCCGGCCGGTCCGCAACCGAGCACGCCAGACGGCTCCCCCACCGCGATCAAGCTGTCGGCGGGCTGGTTGATCGAGCGGGCGGGTTTCGTCCGCGGCTACCCGGGGGCCGACGCCGCGGTTCGCCTGTCGACGAAACACACTCTGGCACTGACCAATCGCGGTTCGGCCACCACCGAGCAGCTCTTGACTCTGGCGCGCGAGGTCCGCGATGGTGTGCTCGACGCCTTCGGTGTCACACTTCGACCGGAACCGGTCTTCGTGAACTGCGCGCTGTGACGACGGTCCGGAGGTGCGGGCTCAGCTGACCCGCTGCTCGGTACGCGAGACCTCGGTGACCAGTTCGTCGAGCATCTCGTTGAACCGCTCGGCGGCCTCGATGCTCGACATGTGCCCGACGCCTTCGTAGACGACGAGTTCCCGGAGGGAACCGTTGCGCCGCAACACCTCTGCCATCTGCTCGGCGTGCTTGCGCGGTGTCAGCCGGTCCTCGGTCCCGACGACGACGGTGGTGGGCACCGACAGAGCGGCCAGCCCGGCCGTCACATCGAGTTTGCCCATCGCCGATCCCCAGCCGGCGCGTGCGCGCGGCGGGCACGCGCCGATCATCTCGTCGACGAAGTCGACATGCGCCTTACGTGCGTTGGGCCCCAGGGCGATGTAATGCGAAAACCGAACGCCGTACGAGGTTTTGGGGATCGGCACCGGCACCGAGGTGATCGCTTTGGACACCAGAGGCGCGAAGGGCCGCGCATACGCGGGCAGATCGACCGGCACGAGGGCGTGATTCTCCATGACCGCCTTGGCAGCGGTCGAGACGAGCACCACGGCGGAGACACGCGTCCCGACCTTCTCGCGATACTGGTCCGCCCACGACATGATGGTCATCCCACCCATGCTGTGCCCCACCAGGATTGCGCGACGCCCCGCCGGAACGGTCGCCTCGAGCACGGCGTCGAGATCTTGTCCGAGCATGGCCACGGTCGGACGGCGGCGACCACGTTCACTGAGTCCGTGGCCACGCTGGTCGTAGACGACGACCCGTCGCCTGCCGCCCTCGGACGAGGCGAGGTGATTGATCTGGGGGTACCAGTAAGCGGAGTTGCAGGTCCATCCGTGGACCATCACGATGACGTCGCCGTCGTCGTCACCCCCGTAGACCTCCGCGTTGAGGAGGGTGCCGTCGGAGCTGCGGACCGGCAACCGCCGGGGCGGGGAGTCGGGTGCGGTGAGCAGGTCGTCGGGACCGTCGTCGACCGCGACTTCGGCGCGCAGCGCGTCACGGGCGATCCCGGCGAGGACAGTGCCGACACCGACCCCCACCGCTGCCACACCGATCGCGGTCGCGATTCCACCGACCCTCTTCAACGACTTCGTGTTCACCGGCACCCCTCAACCTCGGACGGGATCGTCCGCGATGGAGACCCCGGGCGGGGACGCCGCGTTCAGCGTCCCGTGTCGGTGTTCAATGTACCAATATCCGTTGTCTCATAGCCGGGGCCCGGCTGGTCACCGGTGGAACCCAGCGTCGCGGTGTCCGGTTCGTCGTCCGCGGTGGCCGCGTCGAAGTAGGTCGCCGCCTGCCCGATGGCCTTGGAGATCTGTTCGTCGAGTGCCTTGCGGAAGGTCGTCTCGACGATCTCGTGCGCCATCGGACGAACAGTCTGGATGAGGTCGGCCATCTCACTCACGCCGGCTTCACCCAGGTCAGGTAGGTTCTCGTCGAAGTACTTGTCGGTGATGATCGAGACGAAGCTGGTCGCGACGTCCTCGAGGTCTTCCTGGACCCGCACCCAGCGGTCGAGGAGCACGTCGATGTCGATGCCGCTCTTCACCAGGATCTCCGCGCCCTCGAGCAACTCGGGGTTCCGGATGGCGTAGTGCGCGCCGTCCTTGGCGAGCAGACCCAGTTTCTGGCTGAGGGCGATGGAGCGATCCGAGGCGTTGAGGGTTTTGCGCAACTCGGTGATGGTGATGGTCGCCGCGCGTTTGAAGTTGCGGAACCGACCGCCCTTCGGCGATCCCCGCAGGATCTGCTCGACACGCATACCGTGGTGGGCCGCGTGCAACAGCTCGCTGATGGTCGCGAAGGTGTACCCGCGTTCGAGCATGCGGGAGATGAGGTTCAGTCGGACCAGATGCTGGTCGGAGTACCAGCCAGCACGGCCGCGGATGGTGGGCGGCGGAAGCAGTCCGCGGTCCTGATAGACCCGGATGTTGCGAACGCTGACCCCCGACGCCTCGGCGAGGTCATTGATCCGATACTCCGCCACGATGCATCAGGCCTTTTTGCTGAACCAGGACTTGCCCTGGATGTCGTCGACCCGCTTGCGCACATCGACCAGGTACACGAGCATCGCGACCACGCCGATGATGCCCAGAAAGCTCACCGCCCCGAAGAACCAGATGAACAGGGAGGCGCCGGCCAGGATCGCCACCCAGATCACCTTGCTCTGCCGGTCGACCGCCGGGAACGCGTCGGGCCGCTGAATGGCCGCGTGGATCAGCGCGACGACCGCCGCGACCCCCGCTACCACGGTCAGGGCCAACATGATCAGACTCTGGCCATAGGCCAACACGCCGAAGAAGTCCACGCCGAACACTCTAGTCCCGTGCGCCTCGATTGCCGCAGCAGCCTACGACGGCGCGCGCGGCCGGAATATGCGCGCACGGGTCAGTCGGCGCTGGGAGCAGCCTTCTTGGCAGGCGCTTTCTTGGCGGGCGCCTTCTTGGCTGTGGTCTTTTTCGCGGCGGTCTTTTTCGCCGCGGACGCCTTCTTCGCCGCAGGCGTCTTCTTCGTGGCCGCCTTGGCGGGGGTGGCCTTACGGGCCGGTGCCTTCTTGGCCGCGGCGCGTTCGGCGGCACCCTTCACCGCCGCGGCCTTCTTCGCCGGTGCGGTCTTGGCCGGGGCCTTCTTCGCCGGTGCCTTCTTGGCTGCGGCTTTCTTCGCCGGCGCCTTCTCCGCCGGCGCCTTGGTCGCGGCCGCCTTCTCCGCAGGTGCCTTCTTCGCCGGAGCCTTCTTCGCCGGAGCCTTCTTCGCCGCCGCCTTCTCCGCAGGTGTCGTCTCGGCGGGCGCCTTCGGCGCCGGGGCCTTCTTCGCCGCGACCTTCTTCGGCGGCGCCTCCGCCACAGCGACGTCTTCTGCCGGGGCCGGCGCGGCAACCGCGCGCACCGGCGCGTCGGCGCTGGCGTCGCGACTCGTCCCGTCGGGTCCGCCGTCGTCGGCCAACCCGGCCAGCCGGAGCGCCCGTTCACCGACGGCGCGCGTCTGCTCGGAGATCGTTCCCAGCGCGTCCTCGGTGAGACCGACCGCGTCGCTGTAGACCTTCTCGAGCTTCGGCAGATTCTCCCCGACGACCGGCTGCGCCTTGAGCCTCTCGACGGCCTCGTCACGCCTCTCCGACAGCGACGTCAGGAGACCGGCCGCGACGGCGAGATAGGCCTCGGCGACCTTGCGCAGTTCATCCGGGGAGAACCGGGCACGCAGTTCCTCGATCTCGGCGGGCAGTTCGACCGGCAGGGTCGACAGCTTCGTCTTGGCCTCCTCGAAAAGGGCCAGCGCGGTCGCGAGCGCCTCGTCGATCCTCGCCTGCGCCTCGTCCCGGGAACCAGCGATCTTCGCCTGAGTGGATTCAACAGTCTCCGCAAGCTTCGACTGGGTTGTCCCGACAGTCTCCGCAAGCTTCGACTGGGTTGTCCCGACAGTCTCCGCAAGCTTCGACTGGGTTGTCCCGACAGTCTCCGCAAGCTTCGACTGGGCCTGTTCGCTCGCCGCCTCGCCACGCTCACGAACCTCGGCCAGCAACGCGGCCACCTGTCCCACGGCTGTCGTCAACGGGTTCTCGCTCATTCAGCTACTCCTGCCTCAGTTTTCTCGGAACTCGGCTTCTCAGGACTCGGCGATGCTTCGGGCCCACCAGTAGCTGGTGACTCAGCTACTCATGGTCTGTCGGGGAGATCGAATTCTCCTTCCGGAAGGATTCGTAGATCTCCAGCAACATCTGTTTCTGACGCTCGTTGATCGAGTCATCTGCGATCAGAGCATCACGGACCGGGCTCGCGGGGCGTTCTTCGAGAATTCCTGCGCGGACGTACAACACTTCCGCGGACACCCGCAGACCCTTGGCGATCTGAGCGAGGACGTCGGCGGACGGTTTCCGCAATCCCCGTTCGATCTGACTGAGGTACGGATTGCTGACGCCGGCGCGTTCGGCGAGCTGCCGCAGCGAGACCTTGGCGGCGACACGCTGGGACCGGATGAAGGCGCCGATGTCCTGGGCCGCATTCGTCACCGCGTCCTGCGCGGCGGTCGCCACCGCCTCCACTGCTTCCACGGCCTCGACCGCCATCGCCGTCGGGCCGTCCTCGGACACGTGGTCGCCGGAGTCGGCCCGGCCGTCCACGACGGCGTCGACGGAAGCCTTGTCCTTCTCGCGCTTCATCACGCTCCGTTCCAGGGGTCGATCATCGCGGCGCCCCGGCCGGATACCCACTGCCGCACCCGGCCACGCACGCTTTCCCAGTATCGGCGTCGGTGCTAGCACGTGCAAGCACACAGCTAATCCCGTGTCAGTGGAAGATCAGCACCGACGTGGTGTGGATGGCCAGACCGGCGAGCGCACCGACGACGGTGCCATTGATGCGGATGAACTGCAGATCGCGGCCCACCTGGAGTTCGATCTTGCGGCTCGTGTCGTCGGCGTCCCAGCCGCGCACGGTCTCGGTGATGACCGCGATGATCTCCTGCGAATAGTTGGCGGCGATGTGATGGGCGACCCGCGCCACCCAGCCGTTCATCTTCTCCTGCAGCGGACGGTCATCGCGAATTCTCGTGGCCAACTGAATGATCGAGTCCGACAGAGTGTTTCGCAGCGTGCTGTTGGGGTCGTCGAGCATCTGCTCGATGACGGCCTTGCCGGTCTTCCATGCGGTCGACGCGGCACCGGTGACCTCGTCACGTCCGACCAGCTCCATCTTGATGTTCTCGAACTTCGCGATCATCTCGGGATCGTGCTGCAGGTCGTCGGCGAACTTCTCCACGAACTCGTGCATGGCCCGACGCAATTCGTGGTCGGGGTCGGAGCGCACCTTGTAGGTGAAGTCGACGAGCTCCCGATGGATCTTGTCGCCGACGAGCGTGTTGACGAACTTCGGCGTCCACTGCGGCCCGTCGCGGTCGACCACGCGGTCGATGAGCTCCTGGCTGCCGATCGCCCACTCGTGGGCGCGATCGCACAGCATCTGGAAGACCGGTTCGAGACGGTCCTCGGCGATGAGCTGTTCCAGGATGCGGCCGGTCGGGGGCGCCCACTCTGGCTCGGCCACCCACTTGAGAGCCGCCTGGATGAGCTGTTCGACGTCCTCGTCGCGCAGCATCTCCGACGCGAGCTGGATCGCGCGAGCCGCTTCGCCGGAGATCCGCGGGGCATTGCGCGGGTCGGCGACCCACGTCGAGAACCGCCGCGGCAGGTCGATCTGCTGAGCGCGGTACACCACCACCTCGGGCGTCATGAAGTTCTCTTCGATGAAGCCGCCGAGCTGGTCGCCGATGTCGTCCTTCTTCTTGCGGATCAGCGCGGTGTGCGGGATCGGGATGCCGAGCGGATGCCGGAAGAGGGCCGTCACCGCGAACCAGTCGGCCAGCGCGCCGACCATGCCGGCCTCGGACGCCGCCTGCACATAACCAACCCATGCGGCGACGTCGGTACCGTCCCGGTGCTCGAGGTAGCGGGTGAAGAGGTAGACCACCGCCGCGAAGATCAGGAAGCCGGTCGCGACCGCCTTCATCTTGCGGAGGTCCCTGCGCCTGCCGGCGTCGCCCGCGTTGTCCCCACCGAATCCAGGGGCGGACGGCGCCTTCGGCACACCCTCGGGTTGTCCCGCGGCTCCTTCGATGACTGTCGATGCCATGGCACCAGTGTCACCCATCAACCGACTACGCTGGCGTCGTGATGGCCAACCGCCCGAATCCCGCAGCTGCTGCGCGTGCAGCGATGGCGGCTGCGGCCAACGTGACGCGTGGCCTCGAACAGGTGCTGACCACCGTCACCGACACCGGCGCCAAACCCGACGGCCGCAAGCAGCGCTGGGAGAAGCACAAGCTCGCACGCCGCACCGAGCTCACCGACGGCGTCATCGCCGCGATCCGCGAGCTCGGTGCCGACGTCGGGATGGACGAGATCGCCGCGCACATCGGGGTGTCCAAGACCGTCCTCTACCGGTATTTCACCGACAAGAGCGACGTCGGAGTGGCGACCACCGTGCGCTTCTTCGAGACGACGATCTGGCCGCGCCTGACCGAGGCGATCTCCGACGACGTCGACGAGTACACCCTCACCCACACGATCATCGGCGTGTACGTCCACGCGGTCGACGATGAACCCAACCTGTACCGCTTCGCGCTGGCCAGCTCGCCCACGTCGTCACCCGCCCCGGCCGACTCGGTACGCCTGGTGTCGCAGCTGGTCATGAGCAGCATCGTGATGCGCATGGCCGACCGGGGCGCGGACACCACGGGTGCGGAACTGTGGTCGCACGCCCTCGTCGGCGGTATCCAGCACGTCGTCGACTGGTGGATGACCAGCCGCACGCTCGACGCCGACCAGGTCGTCGACTACCTGACGATGATGGTGTGGAGCGCGATCGTGGGCGTTGCCTCCGTCGACGGGTCGCGGGAGGCCTTCCTCGCCGCTCCCCCACCGCTGACCGAACCCGCGCGCGAGGCACCGTCCGACGCGGGAGGGGGGTTGTGAGCCGGGTGGCGCTGGTGACCGGGGGCAGCCGGGGCGTCGGTCACGGTATCGCCCGTGCACTCGTCGACGACGGCTGGACCACCTACGTCACCTCCCGCCACGGCACCGGACCCGACGGCGCCCTCGCCCTGCGCTGCGATCACACCGACGACGCCGCGGTGGCCGCGACCTTCGCCGAGATCGCCTCCTCGAGTGGGCAACTCGACCTCCTCGTCAACAACGCCTGGGCAGCGCCCAAGGGATTCGGCGGCTTCTCCGACCCGTTCTGGAAACGCCCGGTCGACGACTGGGACACCCTGATCGGCGTGGGCCTACGCGCGCACTACGTCTCGTCGGTTCATGCGGCACGCATGATGACCGAGGCGGGACGGGGTCTGATCACGAACATCTCGTCCTTCGGGTCCCGCGGCCACCTGCATTCGGTGCTCTACGGGATGAGCAAGACCGCACTGGACAAGATGGCCGCCGACATGGCCGTCGAGCTGAAGGACACGGGCGTCGCCGCGATCTCGTTGTGGCTCGGCCTCATCCGCACCGAATTGCTGTTGTCGCTCGGCATCGACGAATTCGCCGGTTTCTCGCTGCAGCGAGCCGAGGACCCGGAGTTCGTGGGCCGGGTCATCTCCCGCCTCGCCCGAGACCCGGATCTCGCCGCACACAACGGCCACACCCTCGTCACCGCCGAACTGGGCACCCGCTACGGCATCGTGAACAACGATGGGACACCGCCGGATTCGCATCGTGCGGCGTTCGGCGGCGGACCACTGTTCCCACTATCACGCCAGGTGGACGTCGACGATCGAATCCCGTCACGAGAGGACCTGTCATGAGCAAGATTTGGACGGCACCCGCCGTGGAGGCACTCCGCGCCCGGACCATCGGACCGATCGCCTCCTTCGACGCCGACTCCACGCCCGGATTCGACGGTGACAAGGATTCCGGGGCAGAGCTTCTCGCCGAGCGCGGTCAGACGCTGGCCGATCTGCAGGAGTTGCTGTACGCCAACGGCCGCACCGGTGATCACCGGTCGGTGTTGCTCGTGCTGCAGGGGATGGACACCGCGGGCAAGGGTGGCATCGTCCGGCACGTGGGCGGCCTCCTCGACCCGCAGGGGTTGTCCATCAAGGGATTCGGTAAGCCGACCCCGGAAGAGTTGCAGCACGATTTCCTGTGGCGCATCAACAAGGCGCTGCCACCCGCGGGTCGGATCGGAATCTTCGACCGGTCGCATTACGAGGACGTGCTACCCGTCCGGGTGCACAACCTCGTACCGAAGTCGGAGTGGGAGAAGCGCTACCACATCATCAACCAGTTCGAGTCCGAACTGGTCGACAACGGCACCACGATCATCAAGTGTTGTCTGGTGGTGTCCAAGGACGAGCAGAAGGCCCGCCTCGCCGAGCGCCTCGAGCGTCCGGAGAAGTACTGGAAATACAACCCTGGTGACGTCGACGAGCGCGCCCACTGGGATGACTATCTCGAGGCCTACCAGGATATCTTCGACCTCACCGACAAGGACTCGGCGCCCTGGTTCGTGATCCCGGCGAACCGCAAATGGTTTGCCCGACTGGCTGTCTGCGAGTTGCTCACCGACGCACTGGCCGGGCTCGACCTCGACTGGCCCAAGGCGGACTTCGACGTCGAGGCCGAGAAGAAACGACTCGCGGCGTCGGACTGATCCCCTCGCTGCCACACAACCACGCCCGTCGAGCCGGTAGCGCCACACACCACGCACCCCCGTCGCCTCCCGCTGAACCGTTTCCCTCCCGCCTATTGAGCTCAATCGGCGGGAAGGAAACCGGGGAAGCGGGAAGAAAATCCCCTACGCCGGATGGAGCCGAACGGAGCCCCGGTGCGTCGAATAGACATGACGCACTATCCCCTCGATCAGTACGGCCTCATCCGACGCGGCGCCGCCCTCGACGCAGCGTTCGCCGACAATCAGCTGGCTGCCGCGGTCAAACGCGGTGATCTCGTTCGCTTGTATCCCGGTGTGGCGGTCGAAAACTCCACTGATTTCGACGGTCACGACGGTGCACAACGCCTGCACAAGCTCAAGGCGATCGCCCTGTCGACGTCCGGAGATCCGGAACGACGGTTGCCGCTGAGCCACGCCTCGGCAGCGGCCGTGCACGGCCTGCCATTGCTGAAACCGAACATCGAGCGGGTCCACGTCACCAACGGGAGAGAGTCCGGTGGATCGATTCGGAACATACGGCACATACATTCGGGGGTCGTCACCGATGAAGAACTGGCCGAGGTCGACGGCGTCCTGGTCACCCGCATCGAACGAACAGCGGTGGACGTCGCAACCTCGGGTGACTTCGCCCAGGCGCTGACCGTCTTCGATCACGCTCTTCGCGCCGGGGCCGATCGCACGCTGATCGAGAAGACCCTGGCCGGCCGTCGACGCCAGGGTGTCCGCATTGCCCGCCGCGCGCTGAGGCACGCGGACAGCCGATCCGAGAGCGTCGGCGAATCGTGGAGTCGCGCGCAGATGATTGAGGCAGGACTGCCCACACCTCGCCTGCAAGGCGAGTTCCGCGGGCGGACCGGACGATATCGCGCCGACTACGACTGGGACGAGAAGCTCGTCGGCGAGTTCGACGGGATGGTCAAGTACGGGCGCCTCCTCGAGCCGGGGAAGACGGTGGCCGACAGCGTGATCCAGGAGAAGCTTCGCGAGGACGAACTTCGCGCACTCGGGCTGGTCGTCGTGCGCTGGACGTGGTCCGTCCTCGAGGAGGGCGCACTCGTTGATCTCCTGCGCCCCTGGCTTGAGCGGTTGAAGCTGTTCCCGGAACCACGACGACTTCCCGCCTGACGCTTCCCCTCCGGCTCCGACCGCTTCCCTCGCGCTGATTGAGCTCGATCAGCGGGAAGGAAACAACCGAGCGCGAACACGACGACGCCCCCGCTGAGCTCAGCGGGGGCGTCGTATCGAGTTGTGCGACTGCTTACTTCGCGGTGGTCGCCTTCTTGGCCGGAGCCTTCTTGGCGGGCGACTTCTTGGCGGGCACCTTCTTGACCGGCGGCACCGACTCGTCCTTGGCAGCCTCGACCTTCTTGGCCGGCGATGCCTTGGCGGTGCGGGTCTTGGCCTCGACAGTGCCTGCGGCGCCGTCGATCTCCTTGGCCGCGTCGTCGGCCTGCTCCTTGATGTCGCTGCCGGCCTCTTCGATGGCGACGGCGACGTCCTCGACCTCTTCGCTCACGCGGCCGGCCAGCTTGGCGGCGCGCTCACCCACGAGGCGGGTCTGCGAGGACACGACGCCGAGGGCGTCTTCGGTGAGGTCGACTGCGTCGTTGTAGACCTTCTCGACGCGAGACAGGTTCTCCTGGACGACCGGCTTCTTGCGCAGGCGCTCGAGGGTGGCCTCGCCACGCTCGGCGAGCGTGTTGTAGAAGTCGGTGGCCTTCTCGACGTACGGGTCGGCGAGCTTCTTCAGCTCGTCGGCGGTCAGCTTGCCGCGGATCTCCTCGATCTCGGTCGGGACTTCCTCCGAGAGCGACTCGATGCGGGTCTTGGCCTCGTCGAAGCGGGTCTGTGCCGTCTCGGGCAGATCGGTGATGAGGGCCTTGGTCTCGCTGTAGCGGGCTTCGAGACGCGTCTGCGCGGTCTCGGCAGCGGCCTCGGTGCGCTCACGGAGCTCGGTGATCTTCTCGGTGACCTGCGCGAACGCATAGTCACCGGCGCCGACTGCGGCATAGAGGGGGGCGTAATTACGGGTGGTGGTCACGAGGACACTCCTTCTGTTGGTCACCAATCGCGCTGCAGCACATGCGGTCTCGCTGATCTCGGCATCGTTGCCGGGCGCATGTCGGGTTGTCGTCGATTCGACGCGATGGTCGGTGTCGCAAGCCGCCACGATCTTCCGGCTCGTCACCGCGCGAGATGAGAAACCGCGGCGCCATCGGTATTGGTGTTTCCGAACTCCAGTATCCACGCTGTGCTAGCAAATGCAAGCATTCTGCTAACACCTGTGGTCTACGTCACCTTTTCCCGACGAGGGGCCGCTCGTATTCGTAGAAACCGTGCCCGGCCTTCTTGCCGAGACGACCGGCCTCGACCATCCGCAGAAGCAGTGGCGGCGGCGAGTAGAGCGGCTCCTTGAACTCCTCGTACATCTTGTCGGCTATCGCCTTGACGGTGTCGAGACCCACCAGGTCGGCGAGCTTCAGCGGCCCCATCGGATGAGCGCAGCCGAGCACCATCGCCTTGTCGATGTCCTCGACCGTCGAGAAACCGCTCTCCACCATGCGGATCGCGGAGAGCAGATAGGGAACGAGCAGTGCGTTGACGACGAAGCCCGACCGATCGGCGGAACGGATCACCTGTTTGCCGAGTACGTCGTGTGCGAAGGATTCGGCCCGTGCGGTCACCTCGGGAGCTGTCATCAGCGTGGTGACGAGCTCGACCAGAGGGAGCACGGGTACGGGATTGAAGAAGTGGAGACCGATCACGCGGGCGGCGTTCTGAGTTGCCATGCCCAGTTTCATGATCGCGATCGAGGAGGTGTTCGACGCGAGCACCGCATGCGGGTCGATGACGATCTTGTCGAGCTCGGTGAAGATCGCGGTCTTGACCGCCTCGTCCTCGACGACGGCCTCACAGACGAGCTGCCGGTCGGCGAAATCGCCCAGGTCCGAGGTGAACGTGAGGCGGTCCACCGCCTGGTCGCGTTCGCGTTCGGTCAGCTTGCCGCTCGACACTCCCCGATCGAGCGAACTCAGGATGCGGGCACGGCCAGCGGCGACGAGATCGCGAGTCGATTCGTACACCAGCACGTCGGCCTGGGCCCGGGCACACACCTCGGCGATACCCGCACCCATCTGTCCGGCGCCGACGACGCCGACTCGGCAGACCTTCTCGCTTCTCATGTCGAATCCTCACGGGAAAGTTCTGGTAACAACTGATCTCGCACGAACATGGGTGACTCCCGGGGTACGAACCAAGCCCTGGATAGACCAACAGGCGGCCCGCAGCGAAAGCCGCGGACCGCCTGACTGGTTCGCCGAAGTTCCGGAGTGGCGGGAAAGCTCCTAGTGGAACTGGCCCTCTTCGGTCGAGCCCTTGAGAGCTGCGGTCGAGGTGTTCGGGTCGACGGTGGTGGCGATGCTGTCGAAGTAGCCGGCGCCGACCTCGCGCTGGTGCTTGACGGCGGTGAAGCCACGCTCGTCGGCTGCCTTGAACTCACGGTTCTGCAGGTCGACGAAGGCGGTCATCTGCTCGCGGGCGTAACCGTAGGCCAGATCGAACATGCCGTAGTTGAGCGAGTGGAAGCCTGCCAGGGTGATGAACTGGAAGGTGAAGCCCATGGCGCCCAGCTCGTTCTGGAACTTGGCGATGGTGCTGTCGTCGAGGTGCTTGCTCCAGTTGAACGACGGGCTGCAGTTGTAGGAGAGCAGCTGGTCGGGGAACTCCGACTTGACTGCCTCGGCGAACTTGCGGGCCAGCTCGAGATCGGGGGTACCGGTCTCCATCCAGATCATGTCGGCATAGGGAGCGTAGGACTTCGCACGCTCGATGCACGGCTCGATGCCGTTCTTCACGTGGTAGTAGCCCTCGGCGGTGCGCTCACCGGTGACGAACTGCTTGTCGCGGTCGTCCACATCGGAGGTGATGAGGGTCGCGGCCTCGGCGTCGGTACGCGCGATGACGACGGTGGGGACACCGGCGACGTCGGCGGCCAGGCGGGCCGAGTTCAGGGTGCGGATGTGCTGCTGGGTCGGGATGAGCACCTTGCCACCGAGGTGGCCGCACTTCTTCTCCGAGGCGAGCTGATCCTCCCAGTGGGTACCGGCGGCACCCGCGGCGATCATGGCCTTCTGCAGCTCGTAGACGTTGAGCGCGCCACCGAAGCCGGCCTCACCGTCGGCGACGATCGGGACGACCCAGTTGTCGACCGAGTCGTCACCCTCGACGCGGGCGATCTCGTCGGCGCGGAGCAGCGCGTTGTTGATGCGACGAACGACGTTCGGAACCGAGTTCGCCGGGTACAGCGACTGATCGGGGTAGGTGTGGCCGGACAGGTTGGCGTCACCGGCGACCTGCCAGCCCGACAGGTACACGGCCTTCAGGCCGGCGCGGACCTGCTGCACGGCCTGGTTACCGGTGAGGGCACCCAGAGCGTTGATGTAGCTGCCATCACCCTTGGTCACGCCTTCCCACAGGATCTCGGCGCCACGGCGGGCGAGGGTGTGCTCCTCGACGACCGAACCCTGGAGCTGAGCGACCTGCTCGGCGGTGTAGTCGCGCTTGATGCCCTTCCAGCGGGGATTGGTGTCCCAGTCCTGCTGGATTTCCGCGGCGGTGCGGGGCTTTCCGACGTTGCTCATTGGCTACTTCGCTTTCGTTGTCCTGCTCGTCTCGACCGGGTCGGATCGGGACGACCGGCCCGGCGCGCCGCCGAGGCCTGGAGTGCTGACAGACATCCGACGTGGTTCCCGAGAGCGTTGTACTCGCGAGTCCGGCGGCGGTGTCGGCCGGACTTTGCGAACTCTTGGGCTTCCGTCTGAGGTGCCTGCAGCAAGGGTGCCACAGGACAAACACGCAGGTCCAACCCTCGCGGACTGTAAATCCGGGTTATTTTTTGACGCCGCGTTGCAAAGTTTGCAAATCTTGACATGTGAAAGCCTTCGTGGATCCCCGAAAAAAGTACGCGCGTACTGGGATTTCCTACTCCCGAGTACAGCAGACTCCGCGACTTCTCTGCGAGCCGTCGGGGGTCCGACATCCGGCGCCGGCGCGGCAATAGTGACCACTTTCACACCGCGCAGACGTCCCGACGCGCGCTTGGACTGCCTCGATCAGGGTTCGGTGACGCGACCGACGGCGGCGTCGAAGACTCTCACGAAGGTCGCGGCGTCGACGGGTTCGGTCGGTTCGGTCGGCGGATCGGAGGCCGGCGTGGTCGCGCCCGACACCGTCAGCTGGACGGTCACCGGCCCCGACGTCGGACGGTCCAGGGCGGCATATCCGGCGAAGCCGATCTGGCGGCGGACACCACCGTCGGGCAGCGTCGTGGTGACCTCGGACCGCGTCAGCAGCATCTGCTCGCCGGTGCCGAGCCCGCCGTCCACCTCGGGCGGCGCCATCTCCGTGTACTCGGTGACGACACGGCTCCCGGCGAGATTTCCGACGGTGATCTCGGTGGTCGTGCGCGAGCAGCGACCGGTCGTGGAGAGCCGGTCGGCGTCGATGTCGCGCCTCGCCTCGGTGACCAACTCGACGAGGACCCCCTTGCCACCACGCGCGGCGAGGACCGCCGAGCTGTCCGCGGTCAGCTCCCCGTTCAATTCCGCGTCGGCGGTCGGGGTGCAGAACCCGGGGGTCACCCGGGCGGTGCGCGCGGCGTCGATGCCCGCCCGGTTTCCCGCGACGAGGTCACTGACGGACAGCGATTCGGCGGTGAATCCCGGCGGTAGGTCGGATGGCTCGAGCAGCAGGTCGGCAGGCGTGCGAGGAGCGGGTGCCTCGGCCGACCCGTTCGAACATCCGGCGACCGCGATCACCGCGGCCACCAGCGCGAACACGGCCGACGCCACCGGCCTCGGGCTGCGGGGTCGGCCGCGGGGTGAGCGCACGCGGTCACCGTACCCTGAAGGGGATCATCGATCTGGTATCCCCTGTGCTGGAGGTGGCGAGTGAGCAGGACCTACGTCGGCTCCCGGCTGCGTCAGTTGCGATCCGAGCGCGGACTCTCGCAGGTGGCCCTCGCGCAGACGCTGTCGATCTCCGCGTCGTATCTCAATCAGATCGAGCACGACGCCCGGCCGCTGACCACGTCGGTGTTGCGCAAGATCACCGAGGCGTTCGGCGTCGACGCCGGGTTCTTCGACTCCCAGGACGACCTCCGATTGGTCGCCGAACTGCGCGAGGTGCTGCTCGACGACGACATCGAGGCCGGTCCGGGCGCGCACGACGCCCAGCAGATCAGCACGATGGTCGCCTCGCATCCGGAGATTGCGCAGGCGATGGTCAATCTTCACCGGCGCTACCGGATCGCGACCGACCAGCTCGCCGCGGCCACCGACGAACGCGGCGACCGCAGCATGCGGGGCACGATCAGCGCACCACACGAGGAAGTGCGCGACTACTTCTATCAGCGCCGCAACTACATCCATGAGCTCGACATCGCCGCCGAGGAGATGACGAACCGCATGCGCATGCACTCGGCGGACATCCGGCGCGAGATCATGAACCGCATCGAGAACGTGCACGGGATCAGCATCGTGCGCCGCGTCGACCTCGGCGACTACACTCTCCACCGGCTGAACTCCGAGGAGCGCCGCCTGGAGTTCTCGGCCGCCCTCTCCGCCGGACAGCGGACCTTCAAGCTCGCCAGCGAGCTCTGCTACCTCGAGTACCACGATCTCCTCGACGAACTCGTCGACCAGGGAAACTTCACCAGTGAGGACGCGCGCTCACTGGCGCTGCTCGGCCTGGCGAACTACTTCGCCGCAGCAGTCGTGCTCCCCTACAGCCAGTTCCACGGCGCGGCAGAAGATTTCCGCTACGACATCGAACGGCTCTCGGCGTTCTACGCGGTGTCCTACGAGACGATCTGCCACCGGCTCTCGACGCTGCAACGCCCCAACCTCCGCGGCATCCCGTGGTCGTTCGTCCGCGTCGACCGTGCGGGAAACATGTCGAAACGCCAGTCCGCCACCGGATTCCACTTCTCCTCCAGCGGCGGTACCTGTCCGCTGTGGAACGTCTACGAGACATTCGCCTCGCCGGGCAAGATCCTCACCCAGATCGCCGAGATGCCCGACGGCCGCAACTACTTCTGGGTGGCGCGCACGGTCGAACGCCGCGCCGCGCGGTACGGGCAACCCGGCAAGACCTTCGCGATCGGCATGGGATGCGAACTCCGCCATGCCGGTCGGGTGATCTACTCCGACGGCCTCGAGATCGGGCCGCAGGCGCACGTGACCCCGATCGGTGCGGGCTGCCGCGTCTGCGAACGAACCCAGTGCGCACAGCGGGCCTTCCCCGCCCTGGGCGCCACACTGCGCGTCAACGAACACTCCTCCACGGTGTCGCCGTACATGGCGATCACCGAGACACGGTGAGGATCAGCGACACTCGTTGGTGGCGGGGATTCCCTGCAATCGACGGTCGAGCCAGGTGGCCACATCGGGAAAGGCCTCGAACACCGTCGTGATGTGCTCACCCGGATACTCGCGGTAGATCGCGGTCGCGCCGAGTTCGCACTGCTCGGCGAACAGCGCACGCGCCTGGGTCGCGGGAAGCCACCATTCGTAGGTCCCGTGATAGATGAACAGGGGCATGGTCGCCCGGTACCCCGACATCGACGTGACGTCGAAGATGTGGTCGGCGACCGGTGAATGGAACGGGTCGGGGTCGAGCGAGAGCAGCTGCGTCGGCAGATGGGAGAATCCCAGAATGCCCATCTCGCCGGTGCAGAGGTCGCGCAGCCCGGAGGTCGCGAGCCACCGTGCGACATGGTTCGACATCCCCAGGATCTCCGGACGTTCCCGCGCCACACCCAGCATCGCGGAGTGGAAAACCCCGGATGCGAGGTTGGCGTTCATCGCCCCGGCCAGGACCCGATAATCCGCCGGAACACCGCCGATGGCCGCGCCGACGAAGCGTCCGGCCTGATCGGGGGCGTAGGTGGAGGCGAGTTTCGCGGCCCCGTTGGTGGCGATCGCACCACCGGAGTATCCGTGCATGGCGATCGGGCCACGACCGAACTCGATCGGATCGAGTCTCGCCGCGGCACGGACGGAATCGAGGACGACATGCGCGCCGACATACGGCTCGGCATAGGCCATCCGGGCGCCGGTGTGGTCGGGCACGATCACCGCATAACCACGATCGAGCGCCAGCTGGGTCAGCGGCGGGAACAGGTCGGTGTTGTTGGTGTCCTTGTTGTACCCGTGCGAGAACGTGTAACCCGGCGTACAGGTCGTGCCCAGCGCGACGATCGGTGTGTTGTTGACGAGGATCGGTCGCGGACCCGGACCCCTCCACGCCTTCTGCGGGACGAACAGGGTCGCCGTGCCGAACAGCGGGCCGCCGGTCGCGTCGGTGGTGCGGAACTTGACCTGCCGGGCCGACCGCAGCGGCACGGTGACGAGGAAGCCGGCCACCTGCGTCACGTCTCTCGTCGCGATCAGGTCGCCGGGCTCGAGTGCAGCGAGGTCGGCGGGCCAGTGATCGAAGAAACGATCGCCCACCGGCGACGGCATGACCGCCTCACGCAGTTCCTGCAGTTCCTTGGAACCGCCCTCGATCTTCGACCGCTGCGGTATTCGGTTGAGCTTCTTGACCGGCGGGGCCGGCACCACCGCGTCGATCTCGCCCGGGATGTCCGACGGTACGGCGGTCAGGTTCGGTGGCTCGGCCCGGGCCACCGGGCCGAGCCCCGGCCCCCACACGCCACCGAGCAGGCCGACAGTCGCGACGCCGACGGTCGCCGCCACACACAGCGTCCGTGATCGCCACCTGAACTTCGAGCGCATCGCCAACACTCCTGTCACACCGGCGATCCCGGGTCAGCTCACCCCCGATGGTCAGCCCAACTCGCCCTTCCGGTCCGAATTCCGTCATGCTAAACGTCCGCGGGGACTTCGGCAGGGCACAAACAGATTCAGGCAGAAATCCCCCCGGAGGGATCACGGTTGAATATCGAAGAAATGTCCATCCAGGGTGGCGGGCATCGACATCCGGGCGCTTGCCTGGGTGACGACCGACCGATCGGCCGGTCCTGTCCCGAATGTCGTTCCCCGGTTTCGCTACAGCCGACCAGGGCCGGCGGCCTGAGTACAATCAATGATTGTGGAAATACTCCCGAGAACAAAACTCGGCAAATGGTCATCCGCGCTACTCGCGGCATACTTTTTGATATTCATATTCACAAACTTGGTGATCGTCGGGCTATTCCACCAGGAAGGTGGAGAAACATTCACAGACAATCTTTACGTCAGCATTCCCATGCTCAGCGTGTTTGTTCTGGCTGTTGCGGCACTCGTTACAGGGGGCCTGAGTGTATTCAGATATAAAGAAAGGGCCTTGCTTGTCTACGCCTCGATCGCCTTGGGTCTGACCATCACCATATTCATGATCGGCGAGCTGATAGCACCTCATTAGATGCCCGCGGCGCCCGGCCAGATGAGGCCGGGCGCCGCGAGAGTCCGAATCGAAAGACGAGGATCAGTAGACGAGCACGCGCAGGTTCTCGGCGACACAGGCCGGCTTGGACTCACCGTCGATCTCGACCGTGTTGGTCACGACCATGTTCACGCCTTTGGGGGTCTCCTCGATCGAGGTGATGACGGCGTTGGACCGGATGCGGGCGCCGACCTTCACCGGGTTCGGAAAGCGCAGCTTGTTCATGCCGTAGTTGAGGACGAGCTTGGGACCCTCGACGGAGAAGATCTGGCCGGCGATCATCGGCAGCAGGGAGACCGTCAGATACCCGTGCGCGATCGTGGTGCCGAACGGTCCCGACTTGGCGCGCTCGGGATCGGTGTGAATCCACTGGTGGTCACCGGTGGCGTCGGCGAACGCGTCGATACGCTCCTGGGTGATCTCCAGCCACTCGCCCGACCCGAGATCTTCGCCGATCGCGGCCTTCAGTTCTTCGACACTTCTGAACGTCCGTGTGCTGTTCGTCATAGTGGGCGTAGTCTACCGTGGCCCCATGAGCGCACCGCGAGTCACACCGGGTGGTCTCCGAGAACTCGGAGGTTTCAATTTCGTCTTCGCGCGAGGGGCCGCCCGCGTCATCGGAGTCGATGACGCGCACATCTTCTCGACGCTCGGCCGGGCGAAGGGCCTGTTCCGCGGCTGGCTGCATTTCAGCGGCCGATTGATGCCGTTCGGGACGTTGCCACGCAAGGACTCCGAGATGATCATCATCCGCGTCGCACATCTGCGTGGTTGTGAGTACGAGCTCGACCATCACCGCAGACTCGGGCGCCGGGCGGGTATCGGCGACGTCGAGTTCGAGCGCATCCTCGAGGGCCCGGACGCCGGTTGGGGCGACCGCGAGCGGGCCATCCTGCGCGCCGTCGACGAGCTGGTCGCCGACAAGGACGTCTCCGACATCGCCTGGGCCGCACTGTCGCGGCACCTCGACGACCGCAAGCTGATCGAGTTCACGCTGCTCGTCGGCCAGTACGACAGCCTGGCCACGACGATTCACACGCTCCGCATCCAGCGCGATCGTCACACCTGACATCGGCGAAGCGATGGAGTCGATCAGCCAGCGCCTGATGCGCAACGCCGCCTTCGCCGAGATCTACGAGAACCTGTGGCGACCGACGTTCACCCGGTTGTTCAGTCTCGGTGGGCGCGCCACCGAGGACTACGACCGCGCACTGCGCGCATACCTGTCCCGCCCCGGCGACCGACTCGTCCTCGACGTTGCCTGTGGCCCAGGCAATTACACACGCGTGATCGCCGACGGCCTGACCGGTGACGGCCGCTGCATCGGGATCGACTTCTCGGCAGCGATGCTCGCGCGGGCGGCCCGCACCAACGCCGTCGACCGTGCCGCGTTCCTTCGCGCCGATGCACACGCGATCCCGTTCGGCGACAACACCTTCGACGTCGTCACCTGCCTGGCCGCCCTCTATCTCATCCCCGATCCCCTCCGCGTCGTCGACGAACTCGTACGGGTCACCAGGCCGGGCGGCGAGGTCGTCGTGTTCACTTCGGTGGCGACCGAACTGACGTCACTTCCCGGGGTCCAACGCGTCGTCGGCCTGACCGGCTTTCACATCTTCGATGAGCACACCATCGTCGACCGCCTGCGTGCGGCCGGACTGGTGGACGTCGAACAGACCATCACCGGCCACGGACAGTACGTGCTGGGCCTGAAGCCGGGGCCGGTTATGCCCGCAGGGGATTTACAGTAATGTCCTCCTCGAAATAGGGAGGTTAGGTATGACTAACGAAACTTCGTCCGCCGATCAGCTGCCGTTCGGGCGGCGTAAAACCGAGGACATGCCGGGACACTGGCTGCTCGCCCGGCTCGGCAAGCGAGTGCTGCGTCCGGGTGGACGCGAGCTCACCGAGAGCCTGCTCGACAACGCCCGCATCAACGGCGCCGACGTACTCGAGATCGCCCCCGGCCTGGGCAAGACCGCCACGTCGATCCTCGAGCGATCGCCACGCAGTTACGTCGGCGTCGACGACGATCCGGATGCCGTCGTCCTCACCAAGGACGTCATCGGCGATCGCGGTCGGGTCGTCGCCGGGGACGCCTCGGCCACCGGCCTCGACGACGCGAGCACCGACGTCGCCGTCGGCGAGGCGATGCTGACGATGCAGTCCGACCGCAACAAGGCCGAGATCGTCGGGGAGGCGTTCCGCGTGCTGCGCCCCGGCGGCCGCTACGCGATCCACGAGCTGGCGATCAATCCCGACACCCTTCCCGACGAGGACAAGACCGAGATCCGCAAGTCCCTGGCACGGTCGATCAAAGTCAACGCGCGACCGCTCACCGAGGCAGAGTGGCGAAAGCTGCTGACCGAAGCCGGCTTCGAGGTCACCACCGTCAAGTTCGCCGAGATGGCGCTGCTGGAACCGCGCCGCGTGATCGCCGACGAGGGGCTCGGCCGCGCACTGAAGTTCGTCGGCAACGTCATCCGCGACGCCGACGCCCGCAAACGCGTGCTCGCGATGCGTTCGACCTTCACCAAGTACAAGTCGCATCTGGCCGCCATCGAGATCATCGCGACGAAGCCGGAGGTCGCGGCATGAGCGACACAACCGTGATCACCGGCCTTGCCGAGAACACCGGCAAGGCGGGCGACCGTCCCGACATCTCCGTACTCTCCCGCAACGACGGTGCCAACGTCGTGCGTCTGTCGTTCCTCGCCGGGCAGACGATGCCCGACCATCGCGCGGGCCGGCCGATCCTGGTCATCGGTCAGAGCGGCGAGATCGACTTCACCGTGGGTGACGACACGACGCGCCTCGAGGCGGGCGTCGCGATCCACGTGAACGCCGACATCCCGCACGCACTCGAAGCGCGGACCGATGCAGTGGTCACACTGGTGGTGTTGGAGAATCCGACTGCGAACTGAACTCCGCGTCGGTGCGCGTCGAGATCGAGAGGAACCCATGGCGACCAAGCAGCGCGACAAGATCATCGCCCTGCTCACCGAATCGGCCGAGCCGATGGTCGCCGGAGAGATCTCGGTACGCCTCGACCTGCATGTCACCACGGCCCGCTTCCACCTCGCCAAGCTCGTCGAGGAGGGGCGGGTCGAGACCACGACGGTCCCGACCGCAGGCGTCGGACGTCCCCGCGTCGGTTATCGGATGGTCCGGCAGGCGCCCACCGGCGCGCTGCTGGGCCATCTCCTCGGACAGCTCGGCAGCACGACGGCGGCTCGCGAGCACGCCGGCGCCGAGGCCGGTCGCCTCTGGGCCGAACAGCATGCGCACCCCGTGCCTGCCGCCGATCTGCCCGACCCCGTGACCGTCGCCGCCCAAACCCTCGGCGAACTGGGCTTCCAGGTGTCGAACATGGTGAGCGCCTTCGGTTCCCACGAACTACGACTGTGCTCGTGCCCGTTGCAGGACATCGCCCGCACGCACCCCGAGGTCGCCCGCGGAATCGCTCGCGGGGTCATCGAGCAGGCACTTGCCGCGAATTCCCCCGCACTCAGTTCGCAGTATGCCGTCAGCGTCGCCCCGGATCCGTCCGGCGGCAACTGCGAGATCGTGCTGCGACTGGCCCCGGTGCGACGCGGCGCAGCCCTCCCCTGAGACACGTACATAGGTAAGGCTTGCCTCAATCAATTTTGAGGATTAAGTTACTCCAAAGGCGTTGGCGAACGACCACCGCCGGACACAGGAGAACCACGTCATGCAGCTCATCCGGAGGATGACCATCGCCGCGCTCGCGACGCTCGTGGCCGTCATCGGGCTCGTATCGGCCACCGGCGGCGCCTCGGCCGCCAAGACCTTCCCGCCGAACTTCAAGGTCACCGCCGACCGTCCCACGCTCGCCGATCTCAACGACATCGTCGAGTTCCTGGTCGAGACGCCGGCGTCGGATCAGGCCAAGGCAGCCAACGTCGAGGGCGGCATGAACGCCGTGATCGTCCCGAAGACCGTGTACTCACTCGGCCTCTTCCGTGCGCCTCGTGGCTGGAACGACGTGACCGGCCCCCTGGTCCAGAAGGGCAACAGTGTCACCGCCACGCTCAACAGCGGCTCGGCCGGCCGTCCCACGATCCGCATGACGATCGAGTTCAAGAAGCTCGACGGCAACTGGAAGCTCGCGGCGAGCTCGCTGTGCCAGGGCGTCAAGACCGTCGGCCTGAACATCTACTGCAACAGCTGATCGGCGTGCTCGACATCAACGGCCTGTCCGTCCGAGTGGGCGGGCAGGCCGTTCTCGATGGGATCACCACTCACGTCGACGACGGTGAGCTCGTCTATCTGCTCGGCCGCAACGGCACCGGAAAGACCACGCTACTGCGGACCATCTGCGGTGTGATCCCGCCCTCTGCGGGACGAATCCTCTTCGACGGCAAGCGATTCGCCGAACTCGCCACACCATCGACGGTGATCGGTATGCACCTGGGCACCGACGGCGCCCATCCCGGACACACCGCCCGGCGCCACCTGACCTGGCTCGCCCGGGCCGGCGGGATCCCGACCGGCCGGGTGGCCGAGGTCCTCGACCTCGTCGGACTCTCCGACGTCGCCGACCGCCGGGTCGTCGACTACTCCCTGGGCATGCGGCAGCGGCTCGGGATCGCGACCGCGCTCCTGGGCGACGCCCGGACGCTCATCCTCGACGAGCCGGTCAACGGTCTCGACATCGACGGCATCCGTTGGCTCCGAGGCCTTCTCCGGGACCTCGCCGACGACGGCCGCCGCCTGCTCATCGCCTCTCACCACCTCGACGAGGTGGCCCGCACCGCCGACCGCGTCGTCGTCCTGGATTCCGGTCATGTCACCGCCGATGCGCCGCTGACCGAATTCATCGGTGGGCATGCGGATCTCGAGGAGGCATACCTCGCCGCGGCGGCCGGCCTGACATCCGCAGGAGTCACCCCATGACCACCACACTCGCGGCCGTGGTGGGCCAGATCCGTCGCGGCACCCGCGCCGAGCTCACCCGTGTCGGCGGTGCACGCAGCATTCTGCTCTACGGGCTGATCCCGGGAGCGGTACTTCTGCCCCTCGTCATCACTTTCGGCGTCGCCACCGTCGCCGAACGGTTCGCGTCGATCTCGGGCAGCATCCAGGTCACCTCGGTCACCACGACCAATTCGGTCTACTGGGTCATCACCTTCACCGTGATGATCTGGGCCGTGGTCGCCGCCTACGCCCAGGCGACCGCGGAGCGCGGTGCGCTGGGAGAGCTCGCCCGCCACCTCTACCCGCGGCGCTGGACCGGTCTGGTCTCCCGGTGGATCGCCTACGGCACTGGCGCCGCCCTGTGTAGCGCGGCACTGGTCGCGCTGGTCATGGCGATGCTGCCCACCTTCTTCCCGAAGGTCTACAGCGGGGTCGACATCGGTTCGGCGGAGGGGGTCCGCTTCCTGATCGCGGTGCCGGTCTTCGCGGTGTTCGCGGTCGGGATCGGCATCGGACTCGCCGCGATCATCGGCCACCCCGCGGGAACCGTTGGGGCACTGCTAGGTTGGGCGTACGTCATCGAGAACGCGATCAGCCTGGTGCCCGACGGTTATACGCTGCAGCAGTACATGCCCTTCCTCAACGGAACCTTCGGCACCGGACAGGAACTCGCGTTCATGCCGCCGTGGGGTCCCACCGGAGGACTCCTCTACTGCGGCGCGATCGCGCTGACCCTCGTCACCCTCGGATGCATCACGCTGACGCTCCGGGTCAGAAGGACCGGTAGTCGCGCACCGTCATCCGCGGTCCGCGCCGCTCTCGGCGGACGCCGTGCAGCTCGACCATCCGGATGATCCGACGCCGTTGTCCGGCATAGGGTTCCAGCAGTTCGAGCATGCCCGCGTCGTCGACCGGTTCGCCGATGAGGGTCATGCCCACCAGTGTCGGGATGTGATAGTCACCGACCGACACCGCGTCGGTGTCGCCGACCGCACGCGCACGCGTCTCCGCCTCGGTCCAGCGCCCCACGCCCCGTAGGAGCCGGAGCCGGTCGTGGTGGCGCTCCACGTCCATCACGGTCGCGCCGCGGATCGTGCGCATGCGCACCGGTTCGATGCCGCTCCGGTGCCACTCCCACGACGGGATGTCGGCCCACGCGGCCCGCGGCGGCGGCACACGCATCGTGTCGGGTACCGGACCGGGCGCCGGTTCGCCGAAGCGGCGCACCAGATATCGCCACGCGCGGAAGGCCTCGGCGCCGACCACCTTCTGCTCGAGGATCGCCGGTACGAGCGCCTCCCACACCCGGTCGGTCCGGCCGATGCGCAGGCCCACCGACCGCCGGACGAGTCCGGCGACCACGTCGTCGTGCACGGTCATCGCCTGCGGGTCGTCGGAGGCACCGAGGAAGTCCGGCAACTGCTCGAGCAGCCAGTCGGCTCCCGGACCCCATGCACGTCCCAGCACTCGGGAACCGTCGATTCGCAGGGTCTCGGTGCCCGGGCCGTCGGGGGTCTGTACAGCGCGCCAGATCGACCCGTCGCTGCCGTAGACGAACGTGGGGTCACCGGCTCCCCGTCGAAGATGACCGACAGTGCCCCGAACGTCGAGCGGCCACGGCAACTCCCACTCGCGGACACGTTCGACGACACTCACCGCTCCGAGCGTAGTCCGCACTTCCTAGGTCCGTTTCTCGCCGAATTCCGGAAAAGGACGGGATATGTGTGCGAAGAATTCATCGGCCATTCCGAACCGCCGGCCGTGAAAAGAGTGCCGGGATACGACGAGAGCCGGTGACCGAACTGGTCACCGGCTCTCGTCGATGCGTCACAGGAAGCGATTCAGCGCTTCCACGAGTTCACTCCCCGCGATCGATCAGAGTGCGTATCCGCCGCGGTTGGAGGCGGTCTTGCCCTCCTTGAGGACCAGGAGGATGTTGTCGTGGTCGGCCAGCGAATCGATGGCGGCGAGCGGATCGCCCTTGACGACGACCACGTCGGCGAGCTTGCCCGGCTCCAGGGTGCCGAGGGTGTCGGCGACGTCGCAGAGCTCGGCGGAGGTGCGGGTGCCGGCGACGATGGCCTGCATCGGGGTCATGCCACCGAACTTCACCAGGCAGCCGAGCTCGCCGAGGGTCGCCCCGTGGTCGGGGACCAGACCGGCGTCGGTGCCCACGGCGACCTTGATGCCGGCCTCGATCGACGCCGCGATGGACTCGTGTGCCAGGTTGTGCCACTTCTCGGATTTGGCGACCGCCTGCGGGGTCGCGGTGTCGGGCTTGAGGGTCTCGATGAGGGTGGGCACCAGGTACTGACCGCGCTCGACCATCTCGGCGCGCAGTTCGTCGGTGAGGGCGTAGCCGTGTTCGATCGAATGCGCGCCACCCTGGACGGCGGCCTGGATCCCGGCGAGTCCGATGGCGTGAGCCGCGACCTTGCGACCGCCGTAGTTGTGGGCCTCTTCGACGAGGGCGGCGACGATCTCGGTGCGGGCACCCAGCCAGTCCGGGTCGTCGCTGGGAGAGGAGACACCGCCGCTGGAGGCGACCTTGACGACGTCGACACCGCTGCGCAACAGCTTGCGGACCTCGCGGCGCGCCTCGTCGACGGTGTCCACGAGGAGACCGCCGATCAGGCCGGTGCCGTCGAGGCCGGACGCGATGTGGAAGTCGGCGTGGCCACCGGTCTGGCTGAGCATCTTGTCGGCGACCAGGAGTCGCGGACCGGCGACGAGACCGTGGGCGACCGCGTCCCGAACGCCGACGTCGACGCCCATGAGGTCACGCACGGTGGTGACACCGGCGCCGATCGTGGTCTTGAGGCGGTCGATGAGCTCGAAGTAGCGGTACGACGGCGGGACCATCGCTGCGGAGATCGGTGAGCCCTTGGTGCCCGGCAGCGAGAGATGCACATGGCAGTCGAAGAATCCGGGAGTGACGGTGTTGCCCCCGACATCCACCTTCACCGGCTTCGCCGACTCGTCGATCTGCGGGGCACCAGCAGCCGCACCGGCGTAGGTGATCTTGCCGTCGTCGATCACGACAACCGCGTCGGCGATCGGGTCGGCTCCGGTCCCGTCGATCAGACGAGCATTGTGCAGGATGGTTGTGCTCATAACGTTTGGTTATACCGTGAATTCCGATCTTCCCGGGCATTCGCAATTCGATCCCGGAGAGGCCTGCGCGGACCTTTTGGAACGTGCGAATTCGATGGTGGACGCCGGAATCGCGGCGAACTCCCACGTCATCCGCTTCTGTGTCCCGTACCGATCTGTCCAGGCGTTCCGCAATCGGTGTCAGAGCAATCCGCACCTGCTCAAATTTGCCGCCCGAACCGCTTGTTGTGTCACGAAATTGCCGCCCTCGAGTCGGCTGCAATCGGGTGATCGGGGAAGCCCGGTCGCCGCCGGTGCGCGATCCCTTCCCGGGCGGACCGGAACAGTCCGCGCCGGGGTGCCGGCGCCTGCCGACCCAGCGTCAAGAATGCGCCGACTTCACTGTGCGGCAGAACATTCGAGATCCTCATGAGTATGCTCACCGGCGACGGACTCCGTCTGTGCGGAGACCGATCCCCATCGCGATGAGTTAGGCAGTGACAACGCATGTGCACACGAGTGATCTGGCCCGACGCCAACGGTTCGGTGCTGGTCGGCCGGAACATGGATTTCCACAAGGATCTGATGACCAACCTGTGGAAGCAACCACGCGGCGTGAAGCGCGACGACGGCGTCGAGGGTGAGCTGACCTGGACGTCGAAGTACGGCAGTGTGATCGCGGCGGCCTTCGACATCATCTCGGTCGATATCATCTCGGTCGATGGGCTCAACGAAGCCGGTCTGGCGGGACATGTGCTCTGGGTGGCCGAATCCACCTATGGCACCTACGACGGGTCGCGCACCGCGCTCAGCCAGGCCATCTGGTTGCAGTACTTCCTCGACAACTTCGCCACGGTCGCCGACGCCGTCGCGTGGGTGGAGGAAACCGACGTCCAGGTGGTGCAGATGGACGACCCGACCGGCGGCACCCCGCCCACCATCCACCTGGCGCTCGACGACGCCACCGGCGACTCGGCGATCATCGAGTACATCGACGGCCATCCGAAGGTCTACCACGATCCCTCCTACCGCGTGATGACCAATTCACCGACCTTCGACAAGCAGCTCGAGCTGGTCAAGGAGATCCGTGGACTCGGCGGCGACAAACCCCTGCCGGGTTCCACCCTCGCCGCCGATCGATTCGCCGGCGCGTCGTACTACGTCGAACGTCTCGCCCAGCCGGACACCCAGCTCGAGGCCATCGCCGCGATCTTCAGCGTCATCCGTAACGCCGCGCAACCCTTCCGCATCCCGGACCCGGGCAAACCGGATGCGTCGCAGACCATCTGGCAGACGGTCACGGATCTGACGAACAAGCGTTTCGTCTACGAATCGACCACCCGCCCGAACATCGTGTGGGTCGACCTCGCCGATCTGGACTTCAGCGAGGGTTCGCCGCAACTCAAGCTCGACCTGTGCGGCCGCCTGGCAGTCGAGGGCGGACTCGCCGGCAACGTCAGTGACAAGTTCGAGGACGACGGGCCGATGACCTTCCTGTCGTTGCAGATCCTCGAGGAGCTCGAGAAGGCCGCGGAGACGCAGAACAGCGAGACCCAGAACAGCGGGGCTCGGACCGGGGAATAGTCACCCGCCCGATCCTCGCCCACAGCACAGACCACAACGGCTGCTGCCGGCCCGCCCCTTTCGGGATGGGACCGGCAGCAGCCGTTGTCGGTGGCCAGTGGTAGATCATGTGCCCGATCGCGCCGTGGCCGACCAACCCGACGCGCGGCTCACAGATTGATCATGTGCCCGATCGCGCCGTGGAACGTCTCCTGCAGCGCCTCTGACATCGTCGGATGCGTGTGCACGTTGCGTGCGAGCTCCTTGGCGGTGAGATCCCACTTGTGGGCCAGCGTCAGCTCGGGGAGAAGTTCGGAAACGCCGTCGCCCACCAGGTGTCCGCCGAGAAGTTCGTCGGTGTCGGCGTTGGTGACCAGCTTCGCGAAGCCGGTGGTCTCGCCGAGCCCCTGTGCCTTTCCGTTGGCGGTGAACGGGAACGTGGTGGCCTTCACGTTGTACCCCTCGTCCTCGGCCTGCGCCTCGGTGAGTCCGAAGGAGGCGACCTGCGGCTGGCAGAAGGTGGCTCGCGGGAGGAAACGGTAGTCACCCAGGGTCATCGTCTCGGCACCGGCGATGGTCTCGGCGGCGACGACGCCCTGCGCCTCGGCGACGTGGGCGAGCTGCAGCTTGGCGGTGACGTCACCGATGGCATAGATGCCGTCGACGTTGGTGCGCATGTAGTCGTCGATCGCGATGGCGCCGCGGTCGGTGAGCTCGACGCCGGTCTTCTCCAGACCGAAACCCTCGACGCGCGGGGCGAAGCCGACGGACATGAGGACCTTGTCGACGGTCAGCTCGCCGTCCTTGTCCTTCGCGTCCTTGTAGGTGACGGTGACGCTGTCGCCGTTGTCGGTGACCGACTGCACCTTGGTGGAGGTCAGCAGCTTGACGCCGAGCTTCTTGTATTCCTTGGCGACGGCCTTCGACGAGTCGGCGTCCTCGTTGGGCAGGACGCGGTCGAGGAACTCGACGATGGTGACGTCGACACCGTAGTTGGCGAGCACGTAGCCGAACTCCATGCCGATCGCACCCGCGCCGACGATGACGATGGACTCGGGCAGCTCACGGGTGAGGATCTGGGTCTCGTAGGTGACCACGTTCTCCGACAGTTCGACGCCCGGAAGCAGCTTCACGGTCGAGCCGGTGTCGATGATGACGTTGTCGAAGGTGATCTCCCGATCGCCGACCTTGATGGTCTTGGCATCGGTGAACACGCCATAACCGTCGATCTCGGTGATCTTGTTCTTCTTCATCAGGTAGTGGACGCCTTTGACGATGCCGTCCGAGACCTTGCGGCTGCGGTCGAACGCCGCGCCGAAGTCGAAGGACACGTCGCCACTCATGCCGAAGGTCTTGGCCTGGTGATTGAAGATGTGCGCGAGTTCGGCATTACGGAGCAACGCCTTGGACGGGATACATCCGACGTTGAGACACACACCGCCCCAGTACTTCTCCTCGATGACGGCGGTTTTCATGCCCAGCTGAGCCGCCCGGATCGCGGCTACGTACCCACCTGGACCTGCACCCAATACAACTGTTTGAAAGTGTTCAGCCACGCCTGCCACCCTACGTCCCGTCGATGGTCCGTCGCAGTCCGTCCCCACTACTCGCCGGTAACACCGCGACGGGTTCAATCACTGTTTGAAACGCTGTTTGATCTGTGGTTTCATCCCACTGTGACCCAGACCACCGATGCGGCGGCACCCGGGGCCGGATCGGCCGGTACCCGCGAGACCCTGCTCGCCGTCGCCGAACGGCTCTTCCTGGCCGACGGCTACGACAAGGTGTCCGTCCGCGCGATCTGCGCCGCCGCCGACGCCAACCCGGCGGCCGTGCACTACCACTTCGGAACCAAGGACGACCTGACGATCGCCCTGCTCGAATCCCGGCTGGCGCCGTGCTGGGCCGACGCCCTGGCGTCGATCGATCCCGAGACCGACTCGGTGCGTCACGTCGTCGACGTGCTGCTCGCACCGTTCGTCGAGCTCCAAGGCGATCCGACCGGTCACCTGCACCTGCGGCTGCTGTCACGGTTCGTCCTCAACCACCCGACGGTCGGCTGGACCGCCCGGTGGTTCGGCCTCGATCCGTTCGCCGACATCCTGCTGGACGCCATCCCCGGACTGCCCGCCGGCGCGGCACGCCGACGCTGGGCACTCGCCTTCCAGCTGATCCTCCTGCGCTTCGGCAGCACCGAGCCGCTCGACGCCAAAGCCGTCGCCGCCCTCGCGGAGTTCGTCACCGCGGGGCTGTCGGCGCCCCCTTCGTGACAGCCCTCCGCAAGCTCCGGGCTTCCTCAGGGAGCAGAAAGCCAGCCCACCCAAACCGACACCGATTGAGAGGAACCGACGTGGACAGCCCCGACGCCGGACCGTTCAGCCCAGCGCAGCTCGGCCCGCTCACCCTGCGGAACCGACTGATCAAATGCGCCACCTTCGAGGGCATGACGCCCGACGCCCTCGTCACCGACGAACTGATCGAGTTCCACCGCGAGGTCGCGGCCGGCGGTGTCTCGATGAGCACCGTCGCCTACTGCGCCGTCTCGCCGGAAGGTCGCACCGACCGTCACCAGATCTGGATGCGTCCCGAGGCGATGCCCGGTCTGCGCAAGCTGACCGACGCCATCCACTCCGAGGGCGCACTCGCCGCCGCCCAGCTCGGCCATGCCGGCGCGGTGGCCAACTCGGTGTCCAACCGCGCGAAGGCGTGGGGTCCGGGCCGCATCCCCGCACCGATGGGGATGTCGTTGACCCACAAGGCATCTGTCGAGGACATCGCCGAGTTGCGGATCAAGTTCCGGCGGGCCGCCCGCATCGCCGTCGACTCCGGCTTCGACGGGCTCGAGATCCACTGCGGGCACAACTATCTCATCTCCAGCTTCCTGTCTCCCCTGCTCAACCATCGTCGCGACGGCTACGGCGGGAGCCTGGTCAACCGCGCACGCATCGCCCGCGAGGTCGTCGAGAGCGTGCGTGAGGAGGTCGGGAACGAGGCCGCGATCTGGGTGAAGCTCAACACCTACGACGGCGTGGGCAAGCCCGACATCGAGCGGTCTCCGGAGGCACGGGCGAAGGGGCGCGCCAAGCTGAGCAGCTTCAACGTCGACGAGGCATGTCAGGTGGCGCAGCTGCTGGAGTCCGACGGCCATCTCGACGCCATCGAACCCACCGCGGGCAGCTCGCTGCTCAACCCGATGTACCTGTTCCACGGGGACGCCCCGCGCAAGGAGTTCGCCGACGCCTTCTCCGGCGCAATGAAATACGGGCTCAAGACTTTCGCACCGGTCTTCCTCAAGCGCTACCAATACCACGACGGCTATCTGCTGCCGCTCGCCCGCGAGCTGCGCAAGGCGGTCGACCTGCCCATGATCCTGCTCGGCGGCATCACCGACCGGGCGTCGATGGACATGGCGATGGCCGAGGGCTTCGAGTTCATGGCGATGGGCCGCGCGGTCCTGCGAGAACCCGATCTGCCGCTGCGGATCGCCGCGGACCCGTCGACGAAGTCGCGGTGCATCCACTGCAACCTCTGCATGCCGACGATCTACTCGCACACGCGGTGCCCGATCCGCACGGGCGAGGTTCCCGACCCGCTCGCCACCGCATCGCCGACGAGCTGACGCTCACGGCAGCTGTCGCAGATCGTGTCGCCGGTCGAACCGATCCGCGACAGCTGTTGCACGGTCGAACCCGTCTCACCTCCGCAGGAAGACCCCGTCGCTCTCCTCGTCGTCGTAGTACTCGACCGTCATCTTCGGACCGTCGAAGGTCACCTGCGAGATCGTGCCGATCTCGGCGTTCTCGTCGTGCAGGGTGAAGGTGAAGGTGTTGCGGTCCCAATGGGCGAGTTCGTGCTTGCGGACGCCGCCCGGACCCATTTCGAGGAACAGCTTGCCGTCCCGTTCGACGACCTCGGCCGGTCCGTACACAGCGTTCGCGTAGGTGCCCACGAACGTCGGCATCGGCTGTGACGGCGTGGTATTCGCCGGACGCTGCTCTCCGACGAGCTCGCCGTTCGGCACGCTGAGGGGCGCATAGACCTTGGCATAGAGCTCGCGCCAGTCGCTGCGGATCTCGCCGAACTGCACGAGGTCCATGAACTCGGCGGCCAGCGCGTCCACCGCGCCGATGGGTGCGGCGTTGGACAGCACGACGATCGCCGTGTCCGCAGATGGCAGCATCGCGAACACGGTGCCTGCACCGGACGCGAACGCGCCGGCGTGGCTGAACTGGGTGCGGGCGTCGGCCGTCACGCCCACGTTGAAGCCGTAGCCGTAGAAGCCGGCACGCGTGTCCGGGTTCGCCGGCGGACTCGACACGACCTGCGGCGACACCGCGGGCAGCAGTGCGTCCGGGGCGACGATCTCCGCGCCGTCGTGCTTGCCCTGCGCCAGAACCATCTTCAGCCAGGTGGCCATGTCGTTGACCGTCGAGCTGACCCCACCGGCCGGTGTCTGGGCGTCCGGGTCACGAGGGATGGTGGTCTTGGCCCACTTGCCGTCGATCTTGATGTGCCCGACGGCACGGTCGGTCCGCTTCTCGAAATCCGCGTAGCGGGAACTGGTGCTGGTCATGCCCAGTGGTCCGTAGATGAGATCCTGCGACAGCGTCGGCCAGTCCTTGCCCGCCTTCGCGGCAACCGCCTCACCGCCGGTGGTCACACCGAAGTTGGTGTAGGCGTAGCTGATCCGGAACGGGTCGAGAGGCATGAAGCGGAGCCGCTGGAGAACCTCGGTCCGCGAATAACCCATGTCCTCGAGTTTGTCGCCGGCGTGGTCCGGCAGTCCGGATCGGTGCGAGTACATGTCCCCGACGGTCACCGTGCGGGTGACGTACGGATCGGAGAGCGCGAACCAGGGCAGCCCGTCGACGATGGGCATGTCCCAGGCCACGGTCTTGTCGGTGACCGCCGCGCCGACCACCGTCGACCCGACGGATTTGGACACCGACGCGAGCTGAAAGACGGTGTCGGGATCGACCTTCTGCCCCGTGGTCACGTCCTTGACCCCGAATCCCTTCGCATACTTGGTCTCACCGCCCGACACCACCGCCACCGCCAGACCCGGCAATCCGGTCGACGACATCAGCGACTCGACGAGCCCGTCGAGCTGCCCGACGGCCTTGTCCACCGCGTCGGCCGGCAACGGCCTCGCGACGACGGCGTTCGGGTTCACCAACGCCGACGACCCCGACGGTTCGGTCGGCGGGGAGCCGGTACCGGAGGACCCGCTGTCACACGCGGCGACGAGGGCCACCACCGAGAGCGCCGAACAGACCGCCAACGGCACCCGCCCCCATCGGGGAGCATGTCGTCGCGGGAAACTGCCTGAGAAGCGGCCGCGAACACGGCCATGGCGCCGGACGGGGGCCGAATCGAAAGTGGGCATGCGGATCTCCTCATCCTCGCGCAGAGAAGATACCGCGTGGTGCGTCGCCAGGTCGCGATTCCCCAGTTCATCGGCACGATTTCGGCCGAGCGAGGCACAGACGTACCGCGGGCGGGCCCCGCAACACCCGCGACCGGCACCCGGCCCGCGTAAGTTTGACGCCATGACCGAGCAGGCCGACGCCATCTCCACCAGCATCGACGATCCCTACCTCTGGCTCGAGGACGTCACCGGCGACGAGGCGTTGACGTGGGTGCGCTCCCACAACGAACCCACCGTAGAGACGCTCTCGTCGTCGAACCGCTTCCGCGACATGGAGGCGTCGGCCCTGGCGATCCTCGACACGGACGACCGCATCCCGTTCGTCCGGCGTCGCGGCGAGTTCCTCTACAACTTCTGGCGCGATGCGGCGAATCCTCGCGGGCTCTGGCGACGGACGACGCTGGAGTCCTACGTGACCGACGCGCCCGAATGGGAGATCATTCTCGACATCGACGAACTCGCTCGCACCGAGGACGAGAACTGGGTGTGGTCGGGCGCGACGGTGCTCCGGCCCGAGTACGAGCGCGCGCTGGTGTCGCTGTCCCGGGGTGGTGCCGACGCCAGCGTGATCCGCGAGTTCGACATCCCGTCGCGGCAGTGGATCACCGATGGCTTCACGTTGCCGGAGAACAAGTCGAATGTGCGCTGGATCGACCGCGACACCGTCTACGTGGGAACAGATTTCGGGGAACAGCCGGACGGTGTGGGCTCGCTGACCGACTCCGGCTATCCCCGCGTGGCCAAGCGCTGGTCGCGGGGTGCGCCGCTCGAGGACGCCATCACGGTCTTCGCCGGCGAGAAGAGCGACGTGTCGGTGCACGCGACCTACGACGACACTCCCGGGTTCGAGCGGCACTTCGTCTCGCGTTCGACGGACTTCTTCAACTCCCTGTTGTTCGAACTGCGCGACGGCGAACCGGAACTGGTCGACGTCCCGACCGACGCTCACGCCGGGGTGCGGATGAACTGGCTGCTGGTGATGACGAGGTCGGAATGGGAGGTCGCCGGTACGACCCACGCGCCGGGCACCCTGCTCGCGTTCGACTACGACGACTACCGTGCCGGCGGCCGCGAGGCCGCGGTGCTGTTCATCCCGGACGCGCACACGAGCCTCGTCGACTATGCCTACACGCGTTCACATCTCATCATCGTGACGTTGCACGATGTGCACACCCGGGTCGAGGTGCGCGAGCTCGGCAGCTGGGAGGTCGTCGACTTCCCGGGCCTCCCGGACCTCGCCACCGTGTCGGTTCTCGACACCGATCCCGACGAGAGCGACGAGGTGTTCTGGATGGCGGCCTCGTTCACCGATCCGCCGAGTCTGCTGCACAGCGACGGCACCAGTCCTCGGGTCATCAAGCGCAGCCCGACGTTCTTCGACTCCGAATCGGTGATCGCCGAACAGTATTTCGCGACATCGGAGGACGGGACCCAGATCCCTTACTTCGTGATCCGCCGCCGGGACGTGACCACCGGCCCCACCTTGCTGTACGGCTACGGCGGTTTCGAGAACTCGCTCACCCCGAACTACCTGTCGATCTCCGGCAAGAACTGGATCGAACGCGGTGGCACCTACGTGATCGCGAACATCCGCGGCGGCGGCGAGTACGGACCCTCGTGGCACACGCAGGCCCAGAAGGCCGGACGCCACCTGGTGTACGAGGATTTCGCCGCCGTCGCCGGGGCTCTCGTCGACAGCGGACTCACCACCCCGGAACAGCTCGGCGCACAGGGGGGTTCCAACGGTGGACTCCTCATGGGCGTCATGCTCACCCGCTACCCGGAGCTCTTCGGCGCGTTGGTGTGCCAGGTCCCGCTGATCGACATGAAGCGCTACCACCTGTTGCTCGCAGGCGCGTCATGGGTTGCCGAGTACGGCGACCCCGACGATCCCGAGCAGTGGGAGTTCATGCAGCCGTTCTCGCCTTATCAGAACATCGATGCGGATGCCTCGTACCCGCCGATCCTCGTGACGACGTCCACCCGGGACGACCGCGTCCATCCCGGCCACGCCCGCAAACTGGTTGCGCGGCTGGAGGAGACGGGCCACGAGGTGATGTACTACGAGAACATCGAGGGCGGTCACGGCGGTGCCGCGGACAACAAGCAGGCCGCATTCAAGACCGCACTCGCCTTCGAGTTCCTGTGGCGGAAGCTGGCTCCCGAGTCCTGATGCATGAGGTGCGACAAGCGCACGACCACCCGCCGGTTCGTTCCAGAACTCTCTCACCGACGCCGGGAGGCACACCACACCCGTCCGCACCGACGCCGGACGGCCGGACAGCGGAGGGCACGCTGGTCATCGCCTCGACATTCGGCCGGAGCGCCCGGGCCCAGGCTCCTGCACGCGGCTGCTGACGCCGTCGACTCTCCACTACCCTGGGCAGCAGATCGCCGGCACCGACGACGATGTCAGCACGACGAGATGAGGAACGAGATGGGGATCGACTACACCAAGCGCCCGAAAGCCCAACCGCCGCAACCGCCTGCGCAGCCCCCATCGACTCCGCCCGCACCGGGCTACGGCCAGCAGGCACCGGCTCCGACCCCCGCCTATGGTCAGCAGCCGCCCGCCCAGCCGGTGTCGCTCTCCAAGATCACCCTGACCAAGTCGGCGCCGAGTATCTCCCTGAGCAAGCAGGGCGCGACCACCGGTCAGGTCCGCGTCAACCTCAGCTGGACCGCGAACTCCTCCGGCGGCGGCCTGTTCCGCAAGGCCAAGGGCATCGACCTCGACCTCGCCTGCCTGTGGGAGTTCACCGACGGAAGCAAGGGAATCGTCCAGGCCCTCGGCAACTCATTCCAGGCACCCCGCGACGGACAACCGATCATCCGCCTGGACGGTGACGACCGGCGCGGCGCCGGCGGCGAGAACATGTACATCGACCTCTCCGCCACCAACCGGATCCGTCGAATCCTGATCTTCGCCTACATCTACGAGGGCACCCCCAACTGGGCGAGCGCCAACGGCGTCGTCACGTTGTCCCCGGCCAGTGGCCCGGAGATCGAGGTCCGTCTCGACGAGGCCGACCAGTCCGCGATCTCCTGCGCGATCGCGCTGCTCGAGAACCGCGGCGGCGAACTGGTGATCAACCGCGAGGTGCGTTACATCCGCGGTGCTCAGGACAAGATCGACGAGGCATACGGCTGGGGTATGAACTGGCGGGGCGCCCGCAAGTGAGCGCCACCGCACTCTCTGGTTTCCTCACCGGCCTCGCCGACGGATCCCTGCAGGTGATCGACCTGACCACCCCGCTGTCGAGTTCGACTCCGGCCCTGCGGTTGCCGGCCCCGTTCGTGAACCTGATCGACTTCAGTCTCGAAGAGGTCAGCGCCTACAACGAACCCGGACCGTACTGGCGGCACAACAACATCCACACCGGGGAGCACATCGGCACCCACCTCGACGCGCCGATCCACTGGATCAGTGGTCGCGACGGTGACGACGTCTCCCAGATCCCGGTGCAGCGGCTGATCGGGCCGACCGCGGTCCTCGACTTGACCGCCCAGGTCGCCGACAACCCCGACTACCTGCTCGAGGTCGCCGACGTCGAGGCGTGGGAGGCCGATCACGGCGAGCTGCTGCCGGGCGCCTGGCTCCTGCTGCGCACCGGTTGGGAGTCGCGCGGCGGATCGGAGGCCGAGTTCCTCAACGTCGACGAGACCGGCTCGCACACCCCCGGCGTCTCGGTCGAGTGCGCGCAGTGGCTGGCCACGCAGCGGCAGATCGCCGGGCTCGGCGTCGAGACCGTCGGCGTCGACGCCGGTCTCGCGGGTGGTTTCGATCCGGCCTTCCCCGTCCACTACCACTTCCTCGGCAACGACAAGTACGGCCTGACCTCGCTCCGCAACCTCGGTTCGCTGCCGGCGACCGGCGCCGTGATCGTCGTCAGCCCGCTCCCGATCGTCGGTGGTACCGGTAGCCCGTCGCGGGTCCTGGCGATCGTCGAGAGCTGATCGGTGTGACCGGCACTGCAGCAACGTACGGCCCCACGGTCGCCGACGTCGTGGGCCGGGTTCTCGCCGACCTGGGCGTCGGTCACGCCTTCGGGGTCGTCGGCAGCGGCAACTTCGTGATGACGAATGCGTTGCGCGCCGGTGGGGTCGGGTTCACCGCGGCTCGTCACGAAGGCGGTGCGGCATCCATGGCCGACGCCTACTCGCGTATGTCGGGCCGGGTGGGTGTGCTGACCGTGCACCAGGGCTGCGGACTGACGAACGCGGTCACCGGCATCGGCGAGGCGGCCAAGAGTCGCACCCCGATGATCGTCCTGACCGCCGACGCCCCGGCGGCTGCGCTGCGGTCGAACTTCCGGATCGACCAGGACGCACTGGCGACGAGCGTCGGCGCGGTCAGCGACCGCGTCCACGGACCGGACACGGTGGTCGCCGACGTGACCCGCGCCTACCGCACCGCGGTGACCCAGCGCCGGACCGTCGTCCTGAACGTCGCGATCGACGTGGCCGCGGCTCCTGCCGAGATCACCGGGCCGGTCGTCGCATCGGTTGCGACGCCGCGGGTCCGGCCCGACACCACGTCGGTCGAGACCCTCGCCGCGGCCATCCGCGCGTCCCGTCGACCGGTCTTCGTCGCGGGTCGGGGCGGCCGCGAGGCCGGACCGCAGATCACCGCGCTCGCCGAGGCCGGCGGCGCGCTGCTCGCGACCTCAGCCGTCGCCAACGGGCTCTTCGCCGGAAATCCGTTCGCGCTGGGCATCTCCGGCGGTTTCTCGTCGCCGACGGTCGCCGAACTCATCTCCGACGCCGACCTCATCGTCGGGTGGGGTTGCGCGCTCAACATGTGGACGATGCGTCACGGCCGCCTCATCGGCGATCAGACCGTCGTGGCCCAGGTCGACGTCGAGGTCGAGGCGATCGGTGCGCACCGTCCCGTCGACATCGGCGTGGTGGGAGATTGTGCCGCCACGGCTGCCGATGTGCTCGTCGCCCTTTCCGGTGATCCGCTGACGCACAGCGGATACCGCACCCCCGAGGTCGCCGGGCGGATCGCCAGGTCCGCGCGGTGGCAGGACGTACCGGTCACCGCCGAACCCGTCGAGGGACGGATCGACCCGCGCTCCCTGACCATCGCGGTGGACGAGATCCTGCCCATCGATCGGATTCTCTCGATCGATTCGGGCAACTTCATGGGCTACCCGTCGACGCACCTCTCGGTTCCCGACGAGTTCGGCTTCTGCTTCACCCAGGCATTCCAGTCGATCGGCCTCGGGTTGGGCACCGCGATCGGCGCGGCGATCGCCCAGCCCGGTCGGCTCCCGGTTCTCGGAACCGGCGACGGCGGCTTCCTGATGGCGATCTCCGAACTGGAAACCGCTGTGCGCCTGGCACTCCCACTCGTGGTGATCGTCTACAACGACTCCGCCTACGGCGCCGAAGTACACCACTTCGGCGACGCCGACATGACCACGGTGACGTTTCCCGAGGTCGACATCGCCGCCATCGCCCGCGGCCATGGCGCCACCGGTGTGACGGTCACCGGGTTCGACGACCTCGACGACGTACGACGCTGGGTCGCATCACTCGAATCACCCGAACCGTCCGGTCCGCTGGTCATCGACGCCAAGATCACGAATGACGGCGGATCCTGGTGGCTCGCCGAGGCGTTCGCCGGGCACTGAGCCCTTCGTGGCTCGCTTCGCTCGCACCTCAGGGAGCGCTGGACGATCGCTTCGCTCGCACCTCAGGGAGCGACTCGCTCAGCGCCGGCCGGCGAAGATCACCCGGCCCAGGAGTCCGACGACGAACATCGCAACCCCCACACCGCCGACGATGAGCGCGACGTGGGTGAGGTCGGAGTAGGCGCCGTCGATGATCAGTTCCGCGACCTGCCGACCCGACGATTCGGCACCGGAGACCTCATGCTTGGCGCGGTCGGCGAAGAACATTCCGATGGCCCAGCTGGCGACCCCGGCCGCGACGGCCCCGAGGCCGAGCCAGGCGAACACGGTGCTGCGCCGTCTGGCCAGCAACAGAGCGATGAGCCCGGCGATGACCGCCGCCGCTGCCGCCACCCGGGCGAGGAAGGTGATCTGCTTCCCCACCTCGGCATATCTACCGGCCTCGAGACCCGATGCACCATTGGTCAATTCGACGACGACCGGTCCCGAGATCTCGTTCGGGGTACCGGTCAGGTTGAGCGCCCGGTTGATCATCGCGGTGATGTCGAGCTGCATGACGGAGGTGTCCTCGCCCGGGGCGGGTTCGGTGAACAGCCAGGCGTGCTGCTGACCGACGACGTCGGCGAAGTCGAGCCGGAACTGCTCGCTGTCGGTGTATCTGCCGGCCAGTGGACGCACCAGTGCACCCGCGATCGGGAGATCGGTCCGGGCCGTGGCCTGGGCGGCTATCTCGTCGGCGAGGTAGTCCTTCACCTTCTGGTCCTCGGCCATCGGCGCCACGGTGGAGACGAATCCGTCCTGGTCGACGATGCGCAGATCGAGCCAGAGAGCGGGGACCGCGAGCACGGTCGCAGCCATCGCGACGAGCGTCATCAGGGCACTGAGAAAGCTACGCACCCCACGAGGCTACCGATCCCCCACTCCTGCGCCCGACGGCTACTCCCCCACGACGTCGGCGGCACGTCCGACGATCAGTGGGTCGGGCCGGCCGACGAACTCGCGGTTCTTGCCGTCGTACTCGAACAGGCTGAGCACGTGCCGCATCGCGTTGATGCGTGCCCGCTTCTTGTCGTTGGACTTCACCACCGTCCACGGCGCGTGGTCGGTGTCGGTGGCGGCGAACATCGCCTCCTTGGCCTCGGTGTAGGCATCCCACTTGTCCAACGACGCGAGGTCCATCGGCGAGAGCTTCCACTGCCGAACCGGGTCGATCTGGCGGATGGCGAACCGCGTGCGCTGCTCGAGCGGGGTCACCGAGAACCAGAACTTCACCAGGTTGATGCCGTCGTCGACGAGCATCTTCTCGAAGGCCGGGACCTGCGACATGAACTGGGTGTACTGCGGCGGGCTGCAAAAACCCATCACCCGTTCGACACCGGCGCGGTTGTACCAGGAGCGATCGAAGAAGACCATCTCGCCGCCGGCGGGCAGATGCTGGACGTAACGCTGGAAGTACCACTCGGTCGCCTCGCGCTCGCTGGGCTTCTCCAGCGCGACCACGCGCGCACCGCGCGGGTTGAGGTGTTCGTTGAAGCGTTTGATGGTGCCACCCTTGCCGGCGGCGTCGCGGCCCTCGAAGACCAGCAGGTGCCGCTGCCCGGTCTGCTTGGACCACTTCTGCAGTTTGAGCAGTTCGATCTGCAGACGACGTTTGGTGACCTCGTACTCGCGCCGGCTCATGCGCTCGGAGTACGGATAGTCCTGGCGCCAGGTGTCGACGACGTTGCGGTGGGGCAGCGTCAGCAGGACCGGGTCGTCGTCATCGTCGTCGTTGACCGTGAACTGCGTGACGTCGTGCAGGTCGACGAGCTGCTGAAGTGCCTCCCGGCCGTTCAGGACACTGAAGTCCGGGCCGATGTGGGGGTCTGCGTCGTGGAGATCGGTCACGATCCCACGATAGGACGCCTGGGCGGACAACACCCGACGCGCCGGTGAACGACGCGCCGCGTCGGGTGTTTTCGTCTCAGATCAGTGGGCCGCTCACCCGGTCAGTTCCGCAGATCGATGGAACCCGAATGCAGGCAAGCCTTTCCGGTGATCGAGTCGAAGCCCGCCGCGAAACCGCCGCTGCACTGCGCCCCGTCGGGTCCGGCGTAGGCCTGCCCGCCCCACCCGCCGACCGCCACCGTGGTGCCGCCGCGTCGCGCCTGCGCGATGGACAACGCCTTGGGGCCGGTGGTCACCGAATACGCCACGCCGCGCGAGTTGGCACCCGCGAGCGCCGACGACCCGGGCTGCAGGTTGTAGGACGATGCGTTGCCGCCGTTGTCCGACACGGAGATGGCGGTGCCGTTGCCGCTGCGGTCCTCGGCGATCGCGCGGCTGCCCAACCCGGCCTTGGCGCCACATCCGCTGGCACCCACGACCCGTTCGATCTGAGTCCCGTTGGACGCCGAGCACGTAACAGCCGACGCGACACCTTCACCGGACAATCCGGCGAATGCGACACAACCGGCTCCGCCGGCGAGAAGGACCAGTGCCCGCACAGCAAATTTGTTGATATTCAAAGGATTTGGCCTCCATGACGCGACGGCTGGGCAGATGACGATCCCAGGGTACCCGGGGCCGGTGCGGACCACCCGAGGGGATCGTCGGAGCGACATCGTCCGGATGACGACCCCCGGGGCACGACCCTGATCGTTCAGCCGGCGGCGCGCTTCTCGACTTCGGCGGAGAGCCCCTTACGTGCGGTGTCGACGGCCATCTTCTGTGCTCGTTTGACGATCAGTCCCGGAAGTTTGATCTTGAGATCCACGCCCAGGTCGAAGTGCACGTGCGCGCCGGTGTCGGTTTCGGTGACGGTGTACTTGCCGTGCTGTTCACTGAGCTGATTCGACTTGACCAGGTGCCATTCGCAGGTCGTCTCGGTCCACTCGTAGGTGCACGTCTGCTCGTCGGAGATCCCGGCGGCGGTGACCACCATGCGCACGGTCCTCGGTTTGCCGTCGTCGTGCTCGTCGAGGACCTCGGCCTCCTTGTGCGGGCCCGACCAATCGGGGAGGGACTCGATGTCCATGAGCACTTCCATCACCACCGAGACCGGGGCGGCGACGTGGAATTCGATGTTCGCGGAGACAGCCATGGGGTGAACCTACCGCCCGACGGTCACGGCCACACAACGAACCGTCGGCCGACGGGCCCCGATCCTGGTCGGTTGACCAAAACACGGTCCGGCCGGCGGCGGAGACTCAGCTCTCGCGGTCGACCAGGTTCACCGGCCACGCCTCGTCGGGGATGTCGCGGAGCGTGCACGCCTGGTCCACGGCGGTGAACCAACCGCGGAAATGCATGATCTCGCCGATGACGGGGTTGCGGACCGTCATGTCGCAGCGAAAGCGTTCGCGCTTCTCGTCCCAGCCCTCGATGTACTTCATCTGCGCGGTGAACAGTCCGCGCATACCCACCTTCGGCCCGCGTCCCAGCCAGCGCATCGGTCCGCTCTCGAGAAGCAGTTCGCCGCCCGGGGTCACCGAGGGCTCGATCGGATACAGGAACTCGGGTCCGTCGCCGAAGTAGTCGACGAGCCCGGTGCGTCCCGCGACGAGCAGCGAGTTGAGCTTGCGCGGACCGGTCGTGTACTGGAAGGTCCGCAGTACAGCCAGGGATTCCCGCTCCAGCTCGTCGGTGTAGCAGTAGTAGGCCTGGGTGAACGGAACCATCCGGCTGGTCTTGGACGGCAGCGCATTCCGTTTGGCGTAGTGCCAGAGAGCCGGCGGGGGGAGCGCCGAGGACACGTACACCGACTCGTACATCCCGTGACAGATCTGCGCGACACCGGAGGTGGAATCGATGCCGTAACGCCATGCGACGTTGGGATGGAGGCGGTCGAAGTCCGAGCCCAGCTCGTGCCGGAAGACCGGCGTCATCGTATCTCCTCCCGAACTCGGCCCAGCGTCGTTCTCACGGCGTATACCACCGCGGTAGCGCCACCGTGAACCTACTACGGAGCCCTTCCCAAACCAACGGTGAACAGATGACCAGGACCAGGTCCTGCGGGTTCGAAGCCTCAGGCGGCGCCGGCCGGCGTCACTGCCGATAGACCGCGGCGTCGCAGAGAGCGGCCAGTTCGGTGATGACGCGGTCGAGCGGCTCGACGCTGCGCTGAGTCTGGCAGAGCGCGACGGCACCCTCGATGGCGGCGACGACGAGATTGGCCAGCGAGTCGGCGCGTTCGCTGTCCACGCCGTCGACGACGAGCCGGGCGGTGATGAGATCGGCCCAGCGGCGGAGGATCTCGGCCGCGGCATCGGCGACCTCGGGTTCACCGCGTCGCGCCAGACCGCCCGCGATGACCGGGCAGCCGAACTGATAATCGGTGTTGACCAGCATCCGCCGCCAGACGTCGCCGATCTCGCGGACCGTCTCGGCCGGTGTGAGCGTCGCCCGGCGCGCGAGTCGTTCGGCGATGAAATCGCCTGCGTAGCGGACGGCCTCGGTCATGAGTTGTGTCTTGCCACCGGGAAAGTGATGGTAGATGGACCCGCGGGGCGCCGCGCTCGCGGTGATCACGTCGCCGATCGAGGTCGCGGCGACACCATCACGTCCGATCAGGTCCGCGGCATGGACGATCATCCGTTCACGCGGACCGCGCGCCTCCGATCCGGAGATGACGGATTCGGCGGAATGCGGCGCCATGACCTGCTCCTTCATCTGGGCCCGAGTGGTCTATGCAACTATACATAGCTCGGCACGCCAGAGTGCCAGTCAGCTTTCGACGAGGAACCGCTCGCGGATCTTCTCCTGCTCGCCCGGACCGATCCCGAGCGCCTCGACGAAGTACCCTTCGATCCCGCCGAACCTGCTGTGCACCTCGTCGAACGCGGCATCCAGATATCCCGCATCGACGCCGAGTACGCCGACCAGGAGCTGCGGGTCGCCGCCTGCTGCCGCGAAGCCGTCGAAGATGTGCTTCAGCGCCGGGATGAGCCGCTCGTTGGTCAGCAGGTAGTCACGGTAGACGTCCGCTTCGCCCACCCCGACGAGCGTCAGGAACGCGGCTGCAGCCCAGCCGGTGCGATCCTTGCCGGTCGTGCAGTGGAAGAGGATCGGACTGGGCGCGTCGCCGAGCAGTCCGCGGTAGAACTCCGAATAGGCCTCGATGGCACTGGGCAGGGTGATCATCTCGCGGTAGGTACCGGAGATCATCTCGCGCGCCTTGCCGCCGGCCAGCATCTGACCGGCCTGGGCGACCGCCACCGGATCGGCGAGCACGGCACCGATGTTGGCCGGAATCGACATCTGGGCATCGGCGAGCACATCGAGGCCGATCCCGGTGGCGCCGGGCAGTGCCGGGTCCGGGATGGCCTCCCGCTCATGCACCGACCGGAGGTCGTACACGGTCCGGAGCCCGAGGCCCGCGAGCGCGGCGAGGTCGGGGTCGGCGAGTGAGGAGAAGTCCGTCGACCGGAACAGCGTCCCGGAGCGCACCACTCGCCCGTCGCCGGTCCGCCAGCCGCCCAGGTCACGCAGATTCGGCAGGCTGCCGATCGGGCTCGGTGCACCGGGTGTCGTCACGCGACTCATCGTGGCAGATCGGCGCGGAAAGCGGGCGACCGGCGGCCGATCACGCCGCGGTCAACGACTCAGCGCGCGGTCGAGCGTCGGCCACGACTTGGCCAGTTGGTCCTGCCAGTACGGCCAGGAGTGCGTCCCGGGTTCGTAGTCGATCGTCGCCGGGATGCCGAGTTGATCGAGCCGGCGCTCGAGGTTGCGCGTGCAGTGATGCGTCGCCGCCTCGATGACACCGCCCACCGCGATCTGATCGGCGTAGATGACGGTGTCGCCGCCGATCCCCGCACCGGTGAGCCGGTCGTGCGGGCCGGGCAGGCCGGTACCCGAGCTGATGTAGATCGACTTCCCGCGGAGCTTGCCGGCATTGACCACCGGATCGTGCTCTCGCCACGCCGGCGACCCGATCGGCCCCCAGATGTTGGTCACGTCACCGCCACCGCGGAGTTCGACCACCGCCTGGATCGCCAGCCGGCCGACGTCGGTGCTCGTTTCCGCGCAGCCGCTGTACGACGCGACCGCGGTGTAGAGATCGGGAGCGGCTTCGGCAAGGCTCAGCGCCGAGGTTCCCGCCATCGAGATACCCGCGATGGCGTTGACCCCGGTGGTGTTGAGTTCGCCGTCGATGACCGGCGGGAGTTCCTTGGTCAGGAAAGTCGTCCATTTGTTGCGGCCGAGGACCGGGTCCACATTCACCCAATCGGTGTAATAGCTGTACGCACCGCGCATGGGGACGACGACGTTGACATTCTTGTCATCGACGAAGTCGACGATATCGGTCTGCTCGAACCAATGCCCGTTTCCCTCGCCGCCACCGGCGCCATTCAGCAAATAGAGCGTGGGTCGCGGTTTCGACCTGTCCGCAGGGACCAGCACGCGGACCGGGACGTCACGTCTCATCGATGCCGAATGTACGGCGAGGTCGAGGACACGACCTTGCGCGACGGCGTCGGCCAGCCGCTCGACACGGGCCGCATGCACCCCGTCATCAGCCGAAGCCGTCGACGGGATGGCAAGGGCGGCAACGGTTGTCAAGACAGAGACCAGCGCAACGGTCAGGCGTCGGTGGCGGTCACCGCCAACAGCAGACATCAGTGTCCCTTCAACTGACTTCAACCGCGCCTCGGTCTCGACAACGGAATACGAACGAATAGGAATCGATCCGGATACGTCGGACGATACTCAACATCGTCGGATGCGTCCGCTTTATGTCGGGGACGGGACACGAATTGGAGGGTCGACCACCACGTAATAGCGTTCTGCAATCGCCGGTTCGCTATGACAAGCCGCCGAATTCACCCAAACGGACCACGCTTCCCGGTCCGGCCTGTCTATTCGGTCTCGACCGGCACCGGGAACATCGTCCGCGGGTTCTGCAGGAGTGCGGGAGGCAACACGGACGCACGTGCCAATGTGCCGGTCCACCGGACGCGCCGCCGATGCGGTGCGAGAGTCTTTCCCCGCCTCGTGAATTCGTAGTCACCCTCGATCTCCCCGAGCCGAAGGATCTCGGGGTCGTCGGGATCGACGACCGCCACCTCGTCACCGGGGGTCAGGTCGTCGACGAAAGACGCGAGGACGCGGAGGTCCTTGCCCGGCCGTCGTCCCGGGCTGCACTCCTTGAGCAGGGCGCGCAGACCATCTGAGGTCGCCATCGCGGCATCGGAGTCGATGCCGGACTCCGCGCCGAGACCGACGATGTCGCGGCGGCGGAATTCGTCGTACTGCTCCGTCGACGAAGCCCGGATGATCCATACCGTTCGGCCCCGGTCGTCCAGGTCGGGAACCGTCGCGGGAGGTCCCGGCCAGAAGTACGGGAGGTTATCGGGGACGTCGCCGAATTCGGCGACGTAGAAGTCCGGGTCCTTGCGCAGAAAACGCCGAACGGTGGCTGCGATGAAGACGATCGTCGCCCAGCCACGGAGGCATGAGACCGGCGTCGGCGAGATCCGACTGGGACACGCCCACCGCCTCCGGAGCGAACTCGGCGATCATCGCGGCCGTGGTGTCCGCGCGTCCCCCACGTAGCCAGACGTCGACGAAGGCGAGGCCGTAGGAGACGAGGGCGGGAGTGTGCCCACGCCACATGGTGACCGCGGGATGGTTGCCCCAGCCGTAGTCGTACAGCTCGAGTGCACGCAGGATCTGTAGTGTCTCCACGCGCTGCTTGCCGAGCCGCGTGGGGTCGAGGGCCTCGGCGGATCGCCGGAAGTCCGGGTACGGCAGGAACGTCTGCATCACGCAGCCTTACCCGCGGAGCCCGGCGGTCCACACACGATCAGTCCGCGTGGACCTTTTCCAGGACCTGGGTGAAGGTCTCGGCGGGCTGAGCGCCGGACACCCCGTACTTGCCGTTGAAGACGTAGAACGGAACGCCGCTGATCCCGTAGGCCCGCGCCTGCTCGATGTCCGCGGCGACCGCGTCGGCATGGTCACCGGACTCCAGAGCGGCCAGCACCGCGTCGCGGTCCAGCCCGACCTCGGCGGCCAGGTCCGCGATCTCGGCGGGACGGCCGACGTGCCGGCCCTGCTCGAAGTACGCCTGGAACAGTCGTTCCGCCAGCTCGAGCTGGCGCCCGTGGGCTCGCGCGAAGTGCAGCGCCTCATGGGCCTTCAGGGTCTTGGTGTGCTGGAGGCGGTCGAAGTCGTAGTCGAGCCCGGCGTCGGCCGCGATCCCGCGGACCTGCTCGAGCATCCCCTCGACCTGCGCGGCGGGCATCCCCTTGTGCCGCACGAGGAACTCGATCTCCGAGCCCTCGAAGTCGACGGGCGTGTCGGGGGCGAGTTCGAAGCTGCGATAGGTCACCTCGACGTCGTCGCGGCCGGCGAACCCGGCGAGACCCGCCTCGAAGCGCCGCTTCCCGATGAAGCACCAGGGACACGCGATGTCGGACCCGATGTCGACTGTGATGGGAGAGGCCATGCCGTCTTCAACTCCCTTCGACCGCGCCGCATTCCGGGCGCTCCCGGCAGGTTTGGAGAAAGCGGTTGAGAGACAACAGAACCGGCCCACTCCCGAAGGAGTGGGCCGGTCCCGTTGAGATGTCAGAGCGTGTCGCTCCGAGGTGGAGAGCTCAGGCTCAGAAGCCCATGCCGCCCATCTCGTCGCCACCCGGCATCGCCGGAGCAGCGTTCTTCTCGGGCTTGTCGGCGACGACGGCCTCGGTGGTGAGGAACAGAGCCGCGATCGAGGCTGCGTTCTGCAGCGCCGAGCGGGTGACCTTCACCGGGTCGTTGATGCCGGCGGCCAGCAGGTCCTCGTACTCACCGGTGGCGGCGTTGAGGCCGGTGCCGGTGGGCGAGTTCAGGACCTTGTCGGCGACGACGCCCGGCTCGAGGCCGGCGTTGACGGCGATCTGCTTGGCCGGAGCCGAGAGAGCGACGCGGACGATGTTGGCGCCGGTGGCCTCGTCACCCTCGAGCGAGAGTGCGTCGATGGCCGGCTCCGACTGCAGCAGGGCCACGCCACCACCGGCGACGATGCCCTCTTCGACGGCAGCCTTGGCGTTGCGCACGGCGTCCTCGATGCGGTGCTTGCGCTCCTTGAGCTCGACCTCGGTGGCCGCGCCGGCCTTGATGACCGCAACACCGCCGGCCAGCTTGGCCAGACGCTCCTGCAGCTTCTCACGGTCGTAGTCGGAGTCGCTGTTCTCGATCTCGCCACGGATCTGGGCCACGCGACCGGCGATGGCGTCGGGGTCGCCCGCGCCCTCGACGATGGTGGTCTCGTCCTTGGTGACGACGACCTTGCGAGCGGTACCGAGCAGCTCGACGCCGGCGCTCTCCAGCGAGAGACCGACCTCTTCGCTGATGACCTCGCCACCGGTGAGGATGGCGATGTCGGCCAGCATGGCCTTGCGGCGGTCACCGAAGCCCGGAGCCTTGACGGCGACGGACTTGAAGGTGCCCTTGAGCTTGTTGACGACCAGGGTCGAGAGGGCTTCGCCCTCGACGTCCTCGGCGATGATCAGCAGCGGCTTGCCGGCCTGGATGACCTTCTCCAGCAGCGGCAGCAGGTCCTTGATGGTCGAGACCTTGCCCGAGACCAGCAGGATGTACGGGTCGTCGAGGACGGCTTCCTGACGGTCGGCGTCGGTGACGAAGTAGCCCGAGATGTAGCCCTTGTCGAAGCGCATGCCCTCGGTGAGCTCGAGCTGCAGGCCGAAGGTGTTGGACTCCTCGACCGTGATGACGCCTTCCTTGCCGACCTTGTCCATCGCCTCGGCGATGAGCTCGCCGATCGAGGGGTCGCCGGCCGAGATACCGGCGGTGGCAGCGATCTGCTCCTTGGTCTCGACCTCCTTGGCGCTCTTCAGCAGCGACTCGGTGACGGCCTCGACGGCCTTCTCGATGCCGCGCTTCAGACCCAGCGGGTTGGCGCCGGCAGCGACGTTGCGCAGACCCTCACGGACGAGAGCCTGGGCCAGCACGGTGGCGGTGGTGGTGCCGTCGCCCGCGACGTCGTCGGTCTTCTTGGCGACTTCCTTGACCAGCTCGGCGCCGATCTTCTCGTAGGGATCCTCCAGCTCGATCTCCTTGGCGATGGAAACACCATCGTTGGTGATCGTGGGGGCGCCCCACTTCTTCTCCAGAACGACGTTGCGACCCTTGGGTCCCAACGTCACCTTGACGGCGTCGGCGAGGCTGTTGAGGCCCCGCTCGAGGCCGCGACGGGCCTCTTCGTCGAACGCGATTTGCTTGGCCATGGGTAAGTGATCCTCCGAAGGGGGTGACACTAGGTTCGTATGGCCGGACTCGGTGCCCGCGACGGACGACCGGTGTGTCATTCGGTACCGATCTCACCGTCCCGACCTGGCACTCACAGCTCGCGAGTGCCAACGTCCGTTTTAGCACTCGCCCCTGCCGAGTGCAAGGTTGCGGCGGGCCCGACGCCACCGCATTCACCCGGCCGGCCGTCGCGGCCCCGGTTAGGTTGTGGACATGTCTCTCGCGTCCAGGGCGTTCCGGTTCGGGGTCGACATGCTCGCGGTGGACAGCGGCGCGTCGTGGCAGCGACGAGCGCAGCACGTCGAGGAGCTCGGCTTCGATGTCCTGCTGGTCCCCGATCACCTGGGCATCCCGAGCCCCTGGCCTGCACTCGCGACGGCTGCCGCCGCGACCGAGCGCCTCCGAGTGGGCCCTTTCGTCCTCAACGCCGCGTTCACCAACCCCACGCTGCTCGCCCGCGACGTCGCGACCGTCGACCAGCTGTCCCACGGTCGCGTCGAGCTCGGATTGGGCACCGGCTACGTCAAGGAGGAGTTCGAGTCGGCGGGAATCGAATTCCTGCCGGCGGGTCGCCGGGTCGACCATCTGGGCGACACCGTGGCGCGGACGATGTCGCTGCTGACCGACCCCGACCACACCCCGCGTCCGGTGCAGGAGCGCGTACCGCTGCTCCTCGGGGGGAACGGCGACCGCGTGCTCCGGATGGCCGCCGAGCACGCCGACATCGTCGGGTTCACCGCGGCACGCACGGGTCGCGACGGCGACCTCGAGCCGCTGTCGGCGGACGACTTCGCCGAACGCGTCGCATTCGCCCGGGCCGCGGCCGGCGACCGCGCCGGGACCATCGAGTGGAACCTGCTGATGCAGATCGTCGAGGTCACCGACGACGCGACCGGCGTCGCCGCGAAGAACATCGAGAAGTGGGAGCTGTCGATGAGTCCGCAGGAGTTTCTCGATCTGCCGTCGATCCTCATCGGCACCGCCGCCGACATCGCCGACCGGCTCGTCGAACTCCGCGAGACCACCGGGATCAGTTACCTCACGGTCCTCGAACCGGTGCTCGAGCAGTTCGCCCCGGTCATCGAGCTCCTGCGCGGCGTCGACGCGCGGGCGGAGTGGTAGCGGCGTCATTCGGCTCGCCGAAGCGGGCTGACGGTCTCCCGGGATCCGGATAGGGTCGGCGGAGTGGAGTTCCTGCTGATCATCGTCGTGGCACTGCTCGCGATCATCGCGGTGGTCGTCATCTTCAACTTTCTGGGCAACCGCCGGGCCCGACAGGCCGAGGCCGATGCCCTGCGCAACCGCACCTACCGGCCCGGGGACCCGTTCTCCTCGGCCGACGACGACTCGGTCTACGGCGATCCGCGGCAGCTGAAGCCCGGCGACCTCGTCGAGCTGCGCGGAGAGACCTACGCGGTCCGCGGCACGCTGCGGCTGACCCAGGACGGCTACACCTGGACCGAGAACTTCCTCGACACCGGGCTCGGCACCAAGGCGTGGATCTCGGTCGAGGACGATCCCGACCTGGAGGTAGTGCTGTGGCACGAACTGTCCGGCGTCGTCTCCGAACCCGGGCCCGACACGGTCGAGGTCGACGGCCGTCGCTATCACTCCGAGGAGGCCGGCAACGCCCGGTTCACCTCGGCGGGCACGACCGGGGTCGCGACATCCGGCCGGATGGCCTACCACGACTATCAGGCCGGCGAGGACCGCTTGTCCTTCGAGGACTACGGCAGCGGGTGGGAATGCGCGCGCGGCGAACTCCTCACCCGGGCCGATTACCGGATCTTCCCCAGCAACCCCACCGATCAGACCACCTGAGCGACGAAGGACTGCGAGACACATGTCAGAACAGCCCGGCGAACTCAGTGCGTCCGTCACTCGACTCCCCGTCGCGTACGCCGACACGAGTGCCGCTCAGCTCGGCTTCTCGCTCGACGCCCCGCTCCAGGAGCCCCTGGCCCGGGAGGACGGGGAGATCGACGGCATCACGGTGTCGGTCCGCCTGCTCGGTGCCAGCCATCAGGTCGTCGTCGACGACGGCGCGCAACGCATCTGCGAGACCGTCGCATGTCTGCCCGAGGTGACCTCGGCCCTGCCGAAGAGCCTCCAGGACAGCGGCTACCTCTTCAGCTCCCGGATCGAACGGGCCGACGACGACCGATTGGCCGCGCTCGTCGAGCAACTCGGCGTCCGCGTCACCGAACAGATGGCGGCGGGGAATCCGAGCGTGATGGGTGTCTTTCCCGGCGATCCCCACGCGGTGACCGCCATCGTCTCCGACCTGTCGGCGGACTCGATCTCGTGGCACACCTGGCACACCTACCCGCAGGCCGGTGAGGTGGTCATCACGACCAGCGTGATCCACCGCGGGGCGGCAACCGCATGACCTACCCGCCGCCCGGCAACCACCCACCCCCGTCCCCGGACGAACCGGCGCCCGATCCGCGCCGCCGCCTCAACCGGATCCGCAACATCATCATCGGCGTCATCGTGGTGATCACGATTTTCGCGTTGCTCGGCGCGTGCGGCGCCCGAGCCCTGCGCGGCGACGGACTGGGCGGTTCGGCACGCGATCACATCGCGCAGAACTACGAGCGCAACACCGGCCTCGACGAAGGGGATGTGGACGCCTACGTGGCCGAGGGCACGCCCGCCGAGGTGGCCGCGGAGATCCGCGACGCCGAGCGCCCCACCGACCAGCGCGCCGGCGCCTCCGGAACGGGCAATGTCGCGGGCACCCAGTTCCTCCAGTACCCCGACTACCTGGTCGCACTCTTCCCGTACGCCGCCAACCAGACCCGTGTGATGCTGAGCCGCGACTACCGGTCGGGCTACAACCGGTACCACAACTACGTCGGCGCCTTCTGGGTTCCGATGCCGGGCTATTCCGGCAGCGGGAGCAGCAATCGCGGCGGCGGCAGTGGAGGTGGCGGTAAATGACGACCGGACCCGGCCCCCTGTCCCTGCGACCGATCCCGTTCGACCGAACCCACGGAGATGACCATGCTCGCTGACATGACCGAGAACGCCTACGCCGCAGGTGCCTACGCGGGTGTCGGAGTGATCCTGATGATCGTGTCCTTCGCGATCGTCGACCTGCTGACGCCGGGGAAGCTGCGTCAACAGGTCTGGTCCGAACGCAACCGCAATGCCGGAATCCTGGTCGGCGCCAACCTCTTCGCGGTCGCGATCATCGTCACGGCAGCCATCGTCGCCAGCGAGGGCCGCCTGCTCGAGGGACTCACCTACACGGTGGTCTACTCGGCGATCGGCCTGGTCGTGATGGGGGTGACCTTCCTGGTCATCGACGCGCTCACCCCCGGCAAACTCGGCGAGATCCTCGTGCAGCCGGAAAGCCATCCGGCGGTGTGGGTGCAGGGCATCGCGCACATCGGGGTGGCCATCATCATCGCCGCTTCCATCCTGTGACGACCGTCTTCCTGTGACACTCACGGACACCACGACCGAACCGCTCTCCGCGCGACCACGCTTCGCCCGGTCCGCGCTGCTGGCCGTGGTGTTCGTCTGCGCCGCCTGCGGTCTGGTGTACGAACTGGCGCTGGTCTCCCTGGGTTCCTTCCTGATCGGCAACACCGCGACACAAGCGTCGATCGTCCTCGCGGTGATGGTCTTCGCGATGGGTGCCGGCTCACTCGCCGCGAAGCCACTGCAACCCCATTCGGTCACCGCGTTCGCGGTCATCGAACTGTTGCTGGCGCTCCTGGGCGGCCTGTCGGTGATGGCGCTCTACGCCGCTTTCGCCTACCTGGAGCTCTACACCCCGGCCCTCATCGTCGTCGCCTTCCTCCTGGGTGTCCTCATCGGGGCGGAGATCCCGTTGCTGATGGTCCTGCTCCAACGGATTCGACGGCAGGAACCGGGCGCCGCGGTCGCGGACATGTTCGCCGTCGACTACATCGGCGCGCTGATCGGCGGCCTCTGCTTCCCGTTCCTGTTGTTGCCGTTGTTCGGCCAGTTGCGGGGCGCGCTCGTGGTGGGACTGGTCAATGCTGCGGCCGGCTGCTTCCTGGTCTTCGTCATCTTCCGGAAGTCGTTGAGCCGCAGCCACCTCGTCCTGCTGTCCGCCGGAGCGCTGGCGGTGGTCGCGGCGCTCGTGGCCGGCCTGCTGTTGTCTGCCCGGTTCGAGGTGACGGCGCGGCAGGCGCTCTACCGCGACCCGATCGTCGCGGCCGCCCGCAGCGCCTACCAGGACATCGTGATCACCGAGAAGTCCACCGGCACAGGCCCCGACACCCGCCTCTACCTCAACGGCGACCTGCAGTTCTCCTCGATCGACGAGCACCGCTATCACGAGACGCTCGTCCATCCGGCGATGTCGGGTGCGCACTCGTCGGTGCTCGTTCTCGGCGGCGGGGACGGCCTCGCGCTGCGCGAGGTACTCCGATACCCCGATGCGCGGGACGTGACGCTCGTCGAACTCGACCCGGAGATGATCCGCCTCGCCCGGACAGACCCGCGCCTGACATCCCTCAACCAGGGATCGATGACCGACCGACGGGCACAGGTGGTGACCGCCGACGCGTTCACCTGGTTGCGCCAGACCGACCGTCGCTTCGACGTGATCATCGTCGACATGCCCGATCCGGACGACTCCGCCACCGCGAAGCTGTACTCCACCGAGTTCTACGCCCTCGTCCGAGCGCACCTGGCCGACAACGGCCGCGTCGTGGTGCAGGCGGGCTCGCCGTACTTCGCACCGAAGTCGTTCTGGTGCATCGCCTCCACCATGCGCGAGGCCGGACTTCCGGCGACGCCGTACCACGTCGACGTCCCGGCCTTCGGCGACTGGGGTTTTCACCTCGCGAGCACCCGAGGACCCCTCAGCCCGACGATGAACGCGCCTGGACCACTACGTTTCCTGAGTGCGGAACAGTTGACGGCAGCCACTGTCTTCCCCCTCGATCGGCAACCACTCGACCTTCCGCCGTCCACTCTGATGGACCCGCGCATCCTGCGGTACGCACAGGGCGAGTGGGCCACCTACTGAACGTTGCCGAGCGTGACGCGCTTCGCCTCGAGGAACTCCCACAGTTCGAGTTCCCTTGCCCGGTCGTAACTCTCGGCCGATGATGCGGCGACTCGTCCACGGTCGAGGTAGGCCCCCGATTCCGCGGACGACGTGCCGAGGATTGCATCGCCGAGACGCCGTCCCGCGACCGGCACCCGATCGAGAAGTCCCATGAGCGCGAAGACCGGAAGCATCCGGCGGTTCGCGAAGCGCTCCACCACCCCGGCGTCCCGTGTCAGATCCGTCCCCGGCACGTAAGCCGGGTTGTAGGAGACGATCTCGACGCCGTCGGGCAATCGGCGCGACCACTCGTGGACGAGGTGGACGGCCGCGAGCTTGCTCGTCGAGTACGCGGTTCGCCCGGACGCGGGGGGCGCGCCGCCGAAGGCGCCCGGCCGCGCCAGTTGCGCCGGGGACATCCACCGCGGCGCGGGAACCATCCCGAGGTTGTGCCGCAGATCCCCGAAATGCGTGTCACTCACGGTGATCGTGATCCGTGAGCCGCGGGTGAAGCGGTCGGCCAGATCGCCGATCAGCACATGTTCGGCGAGCACGTTCACCGCGAACGTCGCCTCGAGACCGTCCGCAGTCGTGTGCTGGTCGTCGACGAACTGGATGCCGGCATTGCCGGCGAGGCCTCGGAGCGGCGGCAGCGTCGCATCGTCGAGCAGCCATCCGATGGCCGCAGCGGCCGAACGCGTGCTGCGCATGTCGGCGAGGTCGGCGTCGACGATGGTCAGTCGGCCGCCGACGTCACCGAAGTCGTCGGCGAATCCGGTCGGCCCGCCGCCGCGGGCGAGGAGGACGAGATGGCAGTCGGGCGCTTCCGCCAGGACGTGCCGTGCGGCGACGCGCCCGATACCGCGGGTCGCCCCGGTCATCACGAGCGTCCAGGGGTTCGAGTCGATCTGCGTCGAGTCCATCGCGGCTCCCATTTCAGTTGACATTGTCAACTCAAGACAAGCCCTTTCGGTTGACAATGTCAACTATGGTGTGGGCATGCCCACCCGAGCCGAGAGCGCGGCCCAGACGCGCCGGGCGCTCCTCGATGCCGCCGCAGCGCTCCTCGACACCGGAGGCCCAGAAGCGGTCACGCTGCGCGAGGTCGGCAACGGCGCGGGCGTTTCACGGTCGGCCCCCTACCGGCACTTCGCCGACAAGGACGCACTGCTCGCCGCGCTGGCGAGCCAGGCGTGGGAGGTCGTCGCCGGCGGGCTCGACGCCATCGTCGCCGACGCCGGACTCCACCCCGAGGACGCACTCCGCACCGCTCTGCGCGCCCTGTCCGACCTCGGCGTCGGACGCCCGCACCTGTATCGCCTCATGTTCGCGACCCCGGCGGGCGCACCCGCCATCCCGGCGACCGCCCGAGCCCAGGACGGCCTGATGAACCTGGTGGGCCGCGTCATCGGCCCCGACGCCGAGCGGGATGCGGCCCGGCACCACGCCGCACTGTTGCTGGCGACGGCACACGGCGTCACCGAACTCGACATCCACGGCCACCTGCCGCCGGAGAAGTGGCACGCCGACCGCTACCGCCTCATCGACCTCGCCGTGTCGACCACCGCGGCCTCGCGCGGCACCGCGACCGGCATCCGGAGCTGAGGCGCCATGTCGAGCGAAGTCGCGATCGTCGGGTCGATCCTGCTGCTGATCATGGTTCTCGGCCTCGTCGTGCTGGTCCGGACGCGCCGCCAGGTCACCACACCCACCGAACGCGCGGTGCACATGGCGCTGCACACGGCGTCGCTGGCGGCGCGATCGCTGCGCACCGGGCTCTCCGAGGACTCGGCGCGCGAAGCTCTCCCCCACCTGCGCACGCTGACCTCGGCAGAGGCCGTCGCCCTGTTCGACGACGAGCCGCGTCGTCTCGCCCACGACCCGGACGACGATGCGATCTGGGATGCCGACATGCTGCGCGAGGCCGCCCGTGCCGCCGCGTCGGCCACCGGCGATCAGCGTCGTGTCCTGGTGTCCGACCCGTGCGGCGCGGAGTCACCGGTGCGAGCCCTCATCGCGCAGCCACTCGTCGCCAGCGACGTCAACGTGGGTGTCCTCGTCGTCGCCACGACCCGTCGTCCGGGTCCGGGCATGCTCGGTGCCGTCGCCGAGGTTGCCCGCTACGTGTCGAGCCAGATCGAGTTGGCCGAGCTCGACGCGTCCCGCGCCCGCCTCGACCGGGCCGAGGTGCTCGCTCTTCGCGCGCAGATCAGCCCGCACTTCATCTACAACGCCCTCAACACGATCGCCTCGTTCGTCCGCACCGACCCCGACCGCGCCCGTGAACTCGTGCTCGACTTCGCCGACTTCACCCGCTACTCGTTCCGCGCGAGCGGCGAATACACCGTCCTGGCAGACGAACTGCGCAACATCGACCGCTACCTCACCCTCGAACGGGCCCGGTTCGGCAACTCACTCGACGTGAAACTTCATGTCGCGCCGGAGGTCCTGAACGTCGTCGTACCGTTCCTCGCACTCCAGCCGCTGGTGGAGAACGCGGTCCGTCACGGACTCGCGTCGAAGGGCGGCGGCACCATCAAGATCACCGCGGCCGACGAGGGCACCGACTGCGTCATCACCGTCGAGGACGACGGCGTCGGCATGGACCCCGAACTCCTGCGCAGCGGTGCGCTCGACGCGTTGGACCACAGCGAGGGCGCCCATGTCGGGCTCACCAACGTCGATCACCGTCTCCGCGCCGCCTTCGGCAACGACTACGGACTGGTGGTCGAGACGGCCGTCGGCGCGGGCACCAAGGTGGGCATGCGGGTACCGAAGTTCCGGGCCGGCATCCGCGCCTAGCAGACCGTTCGCCGGTTCTCGAGCGAGTCGCCGCCAGACGTTGCAGGCGGTTCCGATCTGTGATGCGGACCACGCGGTACGATCCTCGTGTCCGTCGTCGGACGTCAGGCGCAGTCGGTCGGGAGGTGATGGATGTCCGGGCTGGTGGTGCTCGCCGTCGACGACGAATCCCCGGCTCTCGACGAACTCCGTTACCTCCTGGACCGGCAGGATGATGTCGCCGAGGTCCACACCGCGACGGATGCGACCGGCGCGCTCCGCGAACTCAACTCCCGCCGGGTCGACGCGATCTTCCTCGACATCAACATGCCGGGACTGTCGGGACTCGAACTCGCCGGCGTCCTCGCCAAGTACGCCCAGCCCCCGGTGATCGTGTTCGTCACCGCTCACGAGGACAAGGCGGTCGACGCCTTCGAGGTCGGCGCCATCGACTATCTGCTGAAACCGCTCCGCGAGGAACGACTCGCCCAGGCGATCGCACGCGTCCGCGCCGGCCTCGACGCCCGTACGCAGCCCGCCGAGACGACTCCCACCCCCGCCACCCAGGGTGAGCCGCGCACCGGCTCCGACGACGTGATCCCGGTCGAGATGAGTGGGGTGACCTCGCTGGTCCGGCGTGATTCGATCTCCTGGGTCGAGGCGGTCGGCGATTACGCCCGGCTCCACGCCGAGTCCGGCGCCCACCTGGTCCGAATCCCGCTGTCGACCCTCGAATCACGCTGGCAGGACAAGGGATTCGCACGTGTCCACCGTTCCTACCTGGTGGCCTTGCCCATGGTCACCGGACTGCGGAGCAGCGGCAGCGGCACACTCGTCAGCATCCGCGCGAACGGGGCATCGGAGGCGGTGGAACTGCCGGTCAGTCGTCGTCAAGTCCGCGACCTGAAGGACCGGCTCATCCGAGACCCGTTGCGCCAGTACCGCTCCCCCACCGGTCGCGGCGATGTCTGAGAACCCTCCGCAGCGTGAACGGGTGGTCCTCGCGTCGCGGCGCGGCGCCCGGATGGTCCGCACCCGCGTGGAGGTCCAGGAGCAGACCGAGGTCGGCGACGCGCTGGTGCGCGGGCTGATGCGGGCTCAGCTCGGGCTGGCGTTGCGCCTCGGCGGGAGCCTCCTCGTCGTCGTGGTGGCGATCCCCCTCCTCGCCGTACTGTTCCCGAGCTTGGCCGAGACGACGATCTTCGGTATCCGGATCACCTGGATCGTGCTCGGACTCCTCGCCTATCCCGTGCTGTACCTGACCGGACTCCTGTACGTGCGACTGGCCGAACACGCCGAACGCGACTTCATGAACCTCGTCGACGACGACCCCGGCGATCCGGGCGGGCCGTGACCGGCGTCGACGTGCTGACCGCGGTGGGACTGTTCGCCGCGGCGATCGCGACTATCGCGGTCGGGGCGTGGGGCGGCCGGCTCTCCCGGACCACCTCGGATTTCCTGGTGGCCTCACGCACCGTCGGCCCACGCTGGAACGCCGCTGCCGTATCGGGTGAATACCTCTCGGCGGCATCGTTTCTCGGTGTGGCCGGTCTCGTCGCGAAGTACGGGGCCGACGCGCTGTGGTACCCCGTGGGTTTCACCGCCGGATACCTCGGACTTTTGCTGTTCGTCGCTGCACCGTTGCGTCGTTCCGGCGCCTACACCGTGCCCGACTTCGCCGAGTTCCGGCTCTCCTCCACCACCGTGCGCAAGACCGCGATGGTGGTCGTGGTCGTCGTCTGCGTGCTGTACCTCATCCCCCAGTTCCAGGGCGCGGGACTCACTCTCAACATCCTGCTCGGCGCGCCGGTGTGGACCGGCGCGGTCGGCGTCGGGCTCATCGTGATCGTGAACGTCGTCGGTGGCGGGATGCGATCGATCACCTTCGTGCAGGCATTCCAGTACTGGCTCAAGCTGACCGCGATCGCGATCCCCGCCCTGGTGCTCATCGGGGTATTCGCCAATGATCCGGCACGCGTGGGTGAGCCCGCGCCACCCCGGGTCACGACCGCCACCACCGTCGACGTCACGACCGACGTGTCGGTCACCGTCGCCGAGACCAAAGGCGTGCGCGTCACCGGCACACTCGACGGCGCTCCCGTGGTCGACGCGCCGATCCCGGCCCCGGGCGGTCACGTCATCTCCGCCGGCTCGGTGATCGAACTCGATGCCGGGGCGGCCACCCCGGTGGTCGCGGGCGCCCCGGTGCACGGCGACGATTGGGTCACCCCCGGCGGTGGTTTCGGCGACCGCCATCCACTGTTCCAGGTGCTGTCTCTGATCCTCGCGACCTTCCTCGGCGTGATGGGTCTGCCGCACGTGCTGGTGCGCTTCTACACCAACCCGGACGGCCGCACGGCCCGCCGAACGGCGCTCGCGGCGATCGCCCTGCTGTCGCTGTTCTATCTGTTCCCCGTCCTGCTCGGGGTGTTCGCGCGCCTCTATGTACCCGAACTGCTGATCACCGGCACCTCCGACGCCGCGGTCCTGCTCCTTCCGAGCGCGGCGGTCGGCGGTCTGGCCGGACAGATCCTCGCGGCCCTGGTGGCAGCCGGCGCCATCGCAGCCTTCCTCGCCACGTCGTCGGGCCTGTTGGTGTCCGTGGCCGGCGCGCTGGCGACTGACGTCCTCCGCGGACGCGTCCGCGACTTCCGCATCGCAGCGGTCATCGGCGGGGCGATCCCGATCGCCCTCTCGCTGGCGGCGGGATCCCTCGAACTGTCCCGGACCGTCGGGCTGGTGTTCGCGGTCGCGGCGTCGACGCTGTGTCCGTTGCTCGTGCTGGGGATCTGGTGGCGAGGTCTCACCGCAACCGGTGCGATCGCCGGTCTGGTCGTCGGCGGGTTGTCGTCGGGTTCGGCGGCGTCGCTCGCCATCGCCGGGGTGATCGACGACGACGTCCTCGGCGGATGGGCGGCCGCGCTGGCCGGTTATCCGGGCGCGGTCACCGTGCCGCTCGCTTTCGGCACGATGGTGCTGGTCAGCCTCGCCACCCGACGACGGCTGCCCGGCGACCTCGCCCGGACGTTCGCACGCATGCACGTTCCCGAACGCGTCGGGATGGGCGTGGACCGTCTACCCGGTCGGACCGTCGACACGCCTCCCGCCGATCGGCAGACGGACCGACGCGACGTCTGACCGTTCACCGTTCGTCGGATCCGATCGACCGTCCGTCGCACAGACGACGACCTTCGGCGTGTGACCCACGACACCCGATTGCGGTGTGATCTGGGCCTCAATCAGGCTGTTCCCCGAAGAGCCATCACCGTGGGGCTCCACCACCGTGGCCCCATCACCTTGGAGGACAGTGTGTCGAACATCGACCAACCAGCAGCGGCACCACCGCATGCGCCGACGGGCGAGCAGTTCATCGAGATGCAGAACAGCCCTCAGTTCCAGGAACTGAAGGCACGGCTGCGCAAGTTCATCTTCCCGATGACCGCGTTCTTCCTGATCTGGTACGCGGTCTACGTGCTCCTCGGCGCCTTCGCGCATGACTTCATGTCGATCCAGGTCTGGGGCAACATCAATGTCGGCCTGATCCTCGGCCTGCTGCAGTTCGTGACCACGTTCGTCATCACCGGCCTGTACGTGCGCTTCGCGAACCGCGAACTCGACCCGCGCGCCGAGGCCATCCGCAACGAGATGGAAGGCGGACCGTCGCTGTGAACACCTCCGTACACACCACCACGCTCGCCGCCACCGTCGGCAGTCCGGCCGCCAACATCGCGATCTTCGCCGCGTTCGTGGCGATCACGATGTACATCGTCATCCGGGCGAGCAAGAACAACAACTCCGCCGCGGACTTCTTCACCGGCGGCCGTGGCTTCTCCGGACCGCAGAACGGGATCGCCATCGCCGGCGACTACCTGTCGGCCGCCAGCTTCCTTGGTATCGCCGGTGCCATCGCGGTCTACGGCTACGACGGCTTCCTCTACTCCATCGGCTTCCTCGTCGCCTGGCTGGTGGCTCTGCTGCTCGTCGCCGAATTGCTGCGCAACACCGGCAAGTTCACCATGGCCGACGTCCTCAGTTTCCGCCTGAAGCAGCGGCCGGTCCGTCTCGCGGCGGCCATCTCGACCTTGGCGGTCTCGCTGTTCTACCTGCTCGCCCAGATGGCCGGTGCCGGTGGCCTCGTCGCCCTGCTCCTCGACATCGAGGGCCGCGTGGGCCAGTCGATCGTGATCGCCGTGGTCGGGGCGCTGATGATCGTCTACGTCCTCATCGGCGGCATGAAGGGCACCACCTGGGTGCAGATCATCAAGGCGGTACTGCTCATCAGCGGTGCGGCGATCATGACCTTCATCGTCCTCGCCAAATTCGGCATGAACCTGTCCTCGATCCTCGGCTCGGCCCAGGACGCCATCTCCGGCTCGGCGAGCGAAAAGGTGGCCGCCCGTGACGTTCTCGCGCCCGGCGCCCAGTACGGCGGTTCGCTGGAATCGAAGATCAACTTCCTGTCGCTGGCCATCGCGCTGGTCCTCGGCACCGCGGGCCTGCCGCACGTGCTGATGCGTTTCTACACCGTGCCGACCGCGAAAGAGGCTCGTAAGTCGGTGGTCTGGGCGATCGCGCTCATCGGCGCCTTCTACCTGTTCACCTTGGTCCTGGGTTACGGCGCAGCCGCTCTGGTCGGTCCGGACAAGATCCTCGCCGCCGCCGGCGGACAGAATGCGGCGGCACCGCTGCTGGCGTTCGAGATCGGCGGCGTGGTGCTGCTCGGCATCATCTCGGCGGTCGCCTTCGCCACGATCCTCGCCGTCGTCGCCGGTCTGGCGATCACCGCGTCGGCGTCCTTCGCCCACGACATCTACGCGTCGGTCATCAAGCGCAACAGGGTGAGTGAGGACGACCAGGTCCGCGTCTCGCGCTACACCGTCGTCGTGCTCGGCATCCTCGGCATCGTCCTGGGCATCCTGGCCAACGGTCAGAACATCGCCTTCCTCGTGGCACTGGCCTTCGCCATCGCCGCGGCGGCGAACCTGCCGACGATCGTGTACTCGCTCTACTGGAAGCGGTTCAACACCCGCGGCGCCCTGTGGAGCATGTACGGCGGCCTGATCTCCACGATCGTGCTGATCGTCTTCTCGCCGGCCGTCTCCGGTTCGTCGACCGCGATGATCCCCGGCGCCGACTTCGCCTGGTTCCCGCTGGCCAACCCCGGCATCGTCTCGATCCCGCTCGCCTTCGTCCTCGGCATCATCGGCACGCTGACCAGCCCGGCGGACACCGGCACCCCCGAGCGCAATGCGGAGATGGAGGTTCGCTCGCTCACCGGCATCGGCGCGGAGAAGGCAGTGCAGCACTAGCCTTTCCGGCAGACCCACCCCTTTTCGGCAGAATCACCACCCTTCCAGGTGGTGATTTTGCCGATTAGGGGTGGGTTTGTCAGCGGAGGGCGATACCGACGCTCAGGCGTCCTGAATCCGCGCGAACGGGCGGGCCGCCTCGAGCTCGAACGCCAACTCCAACAGCGTGCGCTCATCGCCGAGGTCGGCCGAGAACTGGATTCCGACCGGCAGCCCCGACGTCGACTGCCCCAGCGGCAGACTGATGGCCGGGGTTCCCGACGTGTTGTTGGCGGGCGTGAACGCGACGTACCGGGTCAGACGATCCATCGCCTCGGCGAAATCGACACCCGGGTCGAGGTATCCGATCTCCGGAGGTAGGTGCGCGAGAGTCGGCGACAAGATCACGTCGAACTGGTCGTGCAGCGAGCGGAAAGCGGCCGTGGAGCGACGGAGTCCGCGGATCGACGACGGCATGCGATAGAAGTGGCGCAGCGCGTTCCGCGACAGGCCGCGCGTGAACGTGTCCAGCTTCTTGCGGTCGAACCCCTTGTCGTGCAGTCGCTTACCGGTACGGTCCAGCGCGAACGCCAACAGCGACCAGTAGTCGATGAACTGCCGGATGTAGGCGCGATCGACGGGCAACGGCACCATTTCCGTTCGGTGACCGAGGGATTCGACGAGCTCGGCGACATCGGTGACGCACCGTTGGGTGTCGCGATCGAGCAGCTGGCCGGTGATCGGTTCGGTGATCAGTGCGATCCGCAGACGCTTGGTACCGGGTCCCTCGACGAGACCCACCGGCGGCAGGCCGGGCGCGGGACGGAAACCCTGGGAGTCGTCGAGGAAGCGGGCGGTGTCGCGCACCGAACGGCTCACGATCCCGTTGCACACGAGATCGATCGGGGCGTCCTCGGCCTGTTTCGCCGGCGCGGTGCGACCCCGAGTCGGTTTGAGACCGACCAGACCGCATGCGGCAGCGGGGATTCGGATCGAACCGCCACCGTCGTTGGCATGCGCGATCGGCAGGGCACCCGCGGCCACGAGCGCAGCGGACCCACCCGACGAGCCGCCGGCGGAGTGGTCGGTGTCCCACGGATTGCGCGTCGGCTCGCGGTCGACATACTCCGTCGTGGCGGTCAGCCCGAAGGCCGGCATGTTCGACGCGCCGACGAAGTTGACGCCCGTCGCCAGGAACTGGTTGGTGAAGGCCTCGTTCGCCACGGCCGGGTTCGGAGCGACCGCCGCCGACCCATGACACGTGGGGAGACCCGCGAAGTCGGTGTTGTTCTTGATGATCGACGGCACGCCGCCGAACGACCCGAGCGGGAAGTCGTTGTCGACGGCACGCTTCCGGGCCCGTTCGCGGTCGTCGAAGGCGATCGCGTTCAGCTGCGGATTGACCGCGTCGATCCTGGCGAGGGCCGCTTCGACCGCCTCGGCTGCCGAGATCTCCCGGGAGGCGATTGCCGCGGCGATGCCGACCGCGTCCAGATCACCGAGCGCGTCGTCTCGGAACGCGTGAACCTTCTTCATGCCCGGACCCTATCGCCCGGAAGCGGGTCTCCGGGGCGGCTGGAGAACATCGAGACGACATCGTCGATCAACTCGGCGACATACGCATCGTCGACGGCCAGGCCGAACACCGCGTGTTGGTAGAGCGGCGCGATCACGTGGTCGAGCAGCTGCCGCACCGATGGCGCCGACTCGCCACGCGCGCGGGCCCGCGCGATCATCTCCTCCGCCTGCTCACGGCGGATCTCCCAGCACGGGCACACCTCGACGACGTCGTCGCGGGCCGCGACCATCGCCCGCAGGTACGCCCGGCGCTTGGGTCGGCCGATGTCGGCGGCTATGACGCGCGCCCACTCCGCGACGTCCTCGCGCAGCACCCCGGTGTCGGGAAGCGGTTCGCCCTGCGTCAGGGCGGCGACCGCCACCTCACCCAGGAGCACGTCGATCGACCCCCACCTGCGGTAGATGCTGGTCGGGTTGACCCCGGCGAGGTCGGCGACCTCGGGAATGGTCATCGTGTCGCGTTGTCCGGCGCCGACGAGCTGGCCGACCGCGGCATAGACCGCCGACTGCACCCGCGCACTCCGGCCACCGGGCCGCCTCGCGCGCGGCGCCGCATCCGCGGAGTCCGACTGCGACGTTGCGCTTCCCATAGCCATGCGACCATTATTGCAAATCGAATTGCTTTTGGAAGCGATCCCTGCCTATCGTCGTGCTTAATGCAACTGCGTTTGCGTTAAGGAGACGAGATGGCACCGCTACATCCTCACCGCGCGTTCTGGCTGATCGCGGCCACCTACGTGATGGTCCTCGTCGCCTCCGCCGCGCCGTCGCCGCTCTACCCGATCTACCAGGAGCTCTGGGGGTTCTCGTCGCTGACGCTGACCCTGGTCTTCGCGGTGTACGTGGTCACGATGCTGATGAGCCTGCTGACGGTCGGATCGCTGTCGGATCACATCGGCCGACGCCCGGTGCTCGCCGTCGCGCTCGTCTTGCTGATCGCCAGCATGGTGCTGTTCGTCGCGGCCCAGGACGTGGGCACGCTTCTCGCCGCCCGCGCACTCCAGGGCCTGGCCACCGGCGCGGCGATGGGCACCCTCACCGCGACCACCGTCGACCTCCAGCCCACCGCTCGCCTCGGCTCGACGATCATCGGCGCCGCACCGGCGTTCGGGCTCGCCGCCGGCGTCGGTGTCGCCGGCCTGCTCGTCGAGTACGCGCCCGCGCCGCGAATCCTGGTCTACGAGATCATTCTCGGCTTCTTCGCGATGCTTCTCGCCGCTCTGCTCATCATCCCCGAGACGCGCGAGCGCGAGGGATTCCGCTCACGCCGCCACCTCGCGGTCACCCTCGCCCCCCAGGTTCGCGTGCCCCGTGAGGTACGTCCCGTGTTCTTCGCCGCGGTGCCCACCCTGGTGGCCACCTGGTCCCTCGGCGGGCTGTACCTGTCGCTCGGATCATCCGTTGTCGCACGGGTCTTCGGCGTCACCAACCACGGTGCGGCCGGACTCATCCTCTTCACGTTCTTCGCCAGCGCGACCATCACGTCCCTGGTCATCACGGGACGGCCGTCGACGGTCAAGCAGGCCGTCGGCTACCCGACCCTCGCCGCGGGCGTGCTGATCTCGCTGTCCGGCGTGCTGACCGAGGCCCTGCCGCTCTACATCCTCGGTTCTATCGTGGCCGGTTCCGGATGGGCGGCGACCTTCCTCAGCGCGATGGACAACATCACCGCCGCGACACCGCCCGCCCAGCGCGGGCAGGTCTTCTCGTCGGTGTTCGTCGCGAGCTACCTCGCGTTCAGCGTGCCGGCGGTGATCGCGGGGGTTGTCCTGTCCCACATCGGTCTTCGCGCGACGATCATCGGCTACGTCCTGGTGGTCGCACTGTTCGGCGCGGTACTCGCCCTCCTCATGCGTCGTGCCGCCACGAGAGCCGACCGCGCCATCGCCACGATCGGCGACACCGGCCCACGACAACCGGTGGCGGCCGGCGAACCCTGACCGACGGGCTGGTACAGCTAGTCCCGGTCCCGCAGACCCACCATCCGGGTGGCCAGCCGCGCGTAGAACTTCCCCATCTCCTCGGGCGGGAGCGAGTTCTCGGCGCGATACCACCGCGCGACGTCGATACCCATCGACAGCATGGCGTTGGTGGTGGCCTGCGAATCGGCAGCATCGAAGTCGCCGTTCTCGATACCCGCATCGACGATCGCCCGCACCCGGCGGGTGATCTCCCGTCGCAGCTCCATGACCGTCTCGAGGTGATCGGGCGCGAGCGAGGCCAGTTCGTAGTTCACGACGCGAGCGCGGACGTGCTCGCGCGCATGATGCTCGGTGAACGCACCGATGACCGTCGCCAGCCGGTCACCCGGCGACGACGCCGGATCATCGACCTCGTCGATCATGTCGAGGATGCTTCGATGCCCGGCGTCGGAGAGCTCGAAGAGGAGCTCCTCCTTGGAGCGGAAGTGCACGTAGACGGCGGCCGAACTCATCTGCGCCCCGTTGGCGATATCCCGGGTCGTCGTGGCGTTGAAGCCCTTCGCCGCGAACGCCTCGACGGCGGCGAGCAGGAGTCGTTGCCGGGCCGCGACCGGTTGCACCCGGGTCGTCGGTTCGGTCGACGAGACCATGTACGCCTCCTCGAATTAGCTCGGCGACCATGCGCCAACCTTGCCGATTGACACCGTCCACGCGGCGCGGCATAGTGCAACATATCACTAAGCAAGCGCTTAGTCAGCGGCGGTCTTCCCGGTCTTTCCAGGTAGGCGGTCCGCGACCGGTGTCGCCGAACACCCGGCAACCCCCGACAGGAGTAGAGAAGAACCCATGCACCTGAAGTTCAGTCCGGAGGAAGAGGCGTTCCGCGAGGAACTGCGCGGCATCTTCGCGAAGGTCCCCGAGGACATCCGCAAGCGGAACGAAGAGGGCAACCTCAACTACCCCGACGACATCGTCACCGCCTCGCGCGTCCTCAACGAGCACGGCGTGCTGACTCCGAGCTGGCCGATCGAGTGGGGCGGCAAGGACTGGACGCCGATCCAGCACCACATCTACCGCGAGGAGATGAGCCTGGCGTTCGTCCCCGACCCGCTGCCGTTCAACGTCAGCATGATCGGTCCGGTCATCGCGCAGTTCGGGTCGCAGGAGATGAAGGAGAAGTTCCTCCCCCAGACCGCCAACCTCGACATCTGGTGGTGCCAGGGGTTCTCCGAACCCGAGGCCGGCTCCGACCTCGCCTCGCTGAAGACCCGCGCGGTCCTCGACGGCGACCACTACGTCATCAACGGTCAGAAGACCTGGACGACGCTCGGTCAGTACGCCGACTGGATCTTCCTGCTCGCCCGGACCAACCCGGATGTCAAGAAGCAGGCCGGCATCAGCATGTTCCTGATCCCGATGGACACCCCCGGCATCGAGCTGCGCCCCATCCAGCTCATCGACGGCAGCTATGAGGTCAACGAGGTCTTCTTCAACGACGTCCGCGTGCCCGTCGAGAACATGGTCGGCGAGGAGAACAGCGGCTGGACGCAGGCCAAGTTCCTGCTCGGCAACGAGCGCAACGGCATCGCCCGGGTCGGCTACACGAAGTCGAAGCTGGCGCGCGCCAAGGAACTGTCCAGGGAGGTCCGGACCGCCAACGGCACGCTGCTCGACGACCCGCTGTTCGCCACCCGCCTGGCCGAACTGGAGAACGAGCTGCTCGCCCTCGAGATCACCCAGCTCCGCGTCGCCGCGTCGTCGGCCGACGGCAAGCCGAACCCGGCGTCGTCGCTGCTGAAGCTCAAGGGAAGCCAGCTGCAGCAGGCCGCCATGGAACTCATCGCCGACATCGCCGGACCGGACTCGCTCCCGGTCGCCGGGGTCGACGTCGACGCCGCGAACGGCAGCGCAGCGGTCACCTCTCCCGAGTGGGCCCAGCTCGCCGCCCCGACCTACCTGAACTACCGCAAGGTCTCGATCTACGGCGGTTCCTCCGAGGTCCAGCGCCAGATCATCGACAAGGCGGTCCTCGGTCTCTGACCGCCGGCCCCGCTGACCTCACTTTCGACTTCACAGACCAAGGACGACAATGGATTTCGAGCTTTCCGAAGAACAGGGGATGTTGCGCGACACCGTGCGCGAGGTCCTCACCAAGACCTACGACGTGGAGACCCTCCGCAAGGTGACCGACACCGATCTCGGCTGGAGCGAGAAGGTGTGGAAGTCGCTCGCGGAGATCGGCATCCTGGGCCTGACCTTTCCCGAGTCCGAGGGCGGCATGGACGCCGGACCGGTCGAGTTCACCAGCGTGATGACCGAACTCGGTCGCGCCCTGGCACCCGAGCCCTACCTGGACTCGGTGCTCGTCCCGGGCTCGCTCCTCGAGGCCGCCGACGACGCGACCCGCGGCGAGCTGCGTCAGGGCCTCGCCTCCGGCGAACTGCTCATGGCCTTCGCCCACAACGAGCCCGGCGACCGCTGGCCAGTGGCCGCGGTGGCCACCACTGCCACCGCCGACGGCGTGCTCAACGGCACCAAATCCCTTGTCGGACACGGCGACGCAGCGCACAAGCTGATCGTCTCGGCGCGCGCCGGCGACGAGGTGGGCCTGTTCCTCATCGACGCCGACGCCGAGGGCGTCACCCGCACCCCCTACCGCACGCACGATCGTCGACGCGGCGCCGAGATCACCTTCAACGACGCGAAGGGAACGCGCCTCGGCAGCGGCGACGCGTCGGAGCTCATCGCCAACGCGGAGATCGGCATCCAGACCGCGCTGTGCGCCGAAGCCCTCGGCGCGATGGAACGCAGCCTCGAGCTGACCGTCGAATACCTCAAGTCGCGCAAGCAGTTCGGCGTTCCGCTGGCGACCTTCCAGGCGCTCACCCATCGCGCCGCGGACATGTACGTCCAGCTCGAACTCGCGCGCAGCCTGGTGCTGTACGCGACGACCGCACTCGCCGACGGCATCGCCGACGCGGCCATCGCCTCGCGGGTGAAGCTGCAGACCGTTCGCTCGGCACGCCTCATCGGCCAGGAGGCCATCCAGATGCACGGCGGCATCGGCATGACCGCCGAGTACCCGATCGCGCACTACGTGAGCCGCCTGACCGCGATCAGCCACACCCTCGGTGACGCGGACGCGCACGTCACCAAGCTGTCGAAGGACCTCGGTTCCTACGACATGCTCAGCGTCGGCTGACGCATCTCCTCGCTCCCTGAGGTGCGAGCTTGCGAGCCACGAAGGGCTGGTGACATTCTCACCAACCCTTCGTGGCTCGTCGCTTTCGCTCCTCACACCTCAGTACCCGCGGCCTGCTGGCCGTCGTGAGGACGAAAGAACTCGTGCTACCCACGGAAGTGTCGCGCTCTCCGCGGTTCTGGCGACGAATGCCCCACAGCGGGTCTCGCGATCGGAAATTCGCGTCCATCTGAGCTGCTTCGGAGGGCAATATGCCCTCGGAGGATGCTCACGGGGACATGTCCGTCAACGACTCGCCGCATCACGAAGTGCTTCGCGCCGCCGGCTCATCTGGCCACCGAGCCCGCGTCAGTGAGAAAGAAATGAGGTCGCACGCGACGTCACTTCGCCGCGTACCAGTCGCGGGTGCCCGGCGGATCGGTGGCGGGTTCTTCCGGATCAGGCAGCGGGTCGTCGTTCGGCAGGCGCTTTCGTGTCGGCGACCACTTACCCCCACCCACCGATACTGTTTCCTCAGCACACTCGGCGATGGAGAGGGACTCGGATGGAACTGCTGCGTGACAATCTGGCCGCCGGGGCGTCCTTCAGCCTCGTCGGGATCGCCTTGCTCGTCCTCGGATTCGTGGCGCTCGACCTGGTGACCCCCGGCCGTCTGCGGCAGCTGGTGTGGGTCGACCACAACCGCAACGCGGTCATCCTCACCACGTCGATGGTGATCGGACTGTCGATCGTGCTCGCCTGTTCGGTCGTCGACACCGAACTCCTCGCACTGTGGCGCGCGCTCCTCTACACCGCCGCCTACGTCGTCCTGACGATCGCCGTGATGATGTGGTCGTTCGTGCTCATCGACTGGCTGACCCCCGGCAAGCTGGGCACGCTGCTCCTCGAGAACGACGAGCACCCCGCCGGGTGGATCACCGCTGCCGTATTCGTCGGCATCGGCGCCGTCATCGGCATCACACTGCTGGTCTGAGCCCCTCCGTCGCACCGATCGCGCTTGTTGACGGTCCGCCAACAACGTATTGACGGTGCGCCTACAAGCCCATACTGTTGGCGACCATGACCGCATCACTCATCGAAGAGTCCATCGACATCGACGCCACTCCCGCACAGGTGTGGTCGGTGATCTCCGATCTCCAGCGTATGGGCGAGTGGAGCCCGCAGTGCAAGAAGATGATCATCCGCGGCGGCACCGTCGGGTTGGGGACGAAGACCATCAACATCAACCGCCGGGGACCGCTGGTGTGGCCGACCACCTCCAAGGTCGTGCGCTTCACGCCGAACCAGGAGATCGCGTTCCGCGTGGCCGAGAACCGCACCGTGTGGAGCTACACCATCACCCCGAACGGGTCGGGCGTCACCGTGACCGAACGTCGTGAGCTGAACGGCACCACCACCAAGGTGTCGTCGGTCCTCGTGGACAAGGTCATGGGCGGCACCGAGTCCTTCGAGGCCGAACTCAAGCTCGGCATGGCCGAGACCCTCGGCAAGATCAAGCGCGCCGCGGAGAGCAAGCTCGACCGCGTCTGAGGGCCATCAGGTTCGGCTGATCTTGTCGATCAGCTCGGGGAGGTCGGCCACCGAGTCGATGACGTGGTCCGGGTAGGGCCCGAACTCGTCACGCTGCAGCGCGTTCAGCGCCTCCTCGCGGAACTTGCCGGTGCGTACCAGCACACCGATCAGCGCCGACGCCTGCGCGCCCAGGACGTCGTTGTGCATGTCGTCCCCGACCATCACCACCTGGTTGGGCTCCAGCCCTAACATGTCGGTGGCGGCCCGGAACCCGAGTGGCGACGGTTTGCCGATCGCCTTGATCTTCTTGCCCGATGCCTTCTCGAGGCCCTCGAGGTACACGCCGGTGTCGATCGACAGCCCGTCGGCCGTCGACCACGTCATCGAACGGTGCATGGCGATGACCGGCACGCCGTCGAGCAGCATCTCGAGCACCTTCGACAGCGCGTGGTGGGTGAACACGGGCCCGGCCCCACCGAGAACCACGACCTCCGCGTCCGACGGGTCGTCGGTGAGTTCGACGCCGGTCATGTCCTCCGCGATCGGCCCCTGGTTGAGAACCCACACCCGCTTTCCCGGGAAGGTCGACGCCACATACTCGGAGGTCAGCTTCGCGGCGGTCAGGATCTCGCCGCCGTCGACGAAGAAACCGCAGTCGTTCAGCAGTTCCGCGATCTCGTTGCGCGAGCGCGAGGTGGTGTTGGTCAGGAACATCCGCGGGATCTTGCGGTCGGCGAGTCGGGAGACGGCCTCCACCGCGCCGGGCAGAGCCTTCCACGAGGTGACCATCACCCCGTCGATGTCGAGAAGCAGACCCAATGCCATGGGCACGAATGTAGTCCGCGGTCCCCGGCGACGCAGTGCAGGCATCCCGCGAATCGGGGACCGCGGCGAGACGCGACCGCCCACCTGGCATCCTGAGCGCATGCGTACCGTCGCAGAGCATCAGGCCGTCGTCGCGGCGCTGTTCGGCCCACCCGTCCCCGTCCGGCTGCCCGTCCCGGAGGCACTGGGCCGGGCAACGCTCGCCGACGTCGACGCACCACTGTCGCTGCCCGGCTTCGACAACTCCGCGATGGACGGATTCGCCGTCCTCGCCGCGGATCTCGCCTCCGCCGGCCCCGACTCCCCCGTCACACTGCCCGTCGCCGCGGACATCCCGGCCGGGCGCACCGACACCCTCACGCTCGCGCCCGGCACCGCGCACCGGATCATGACCGGCGCCCCGTTGCCGGCCGGCGCCGACGCGGTGGTGCCGGTGGAACTGACCGACGCGGTGATCGGCCCGGTCGCGGCCGCCGAGACGGTCACCTTCACGGCACCGGTCGAGTCCGGCAAACACATCCGGCGCGCGGGGTCCGACATCGGGCGGGGAGCACGGGCACTGCCCGCCGGCACCGTGATCGGCGCGCCGCAGGTCGGGCTGCTCGCCGCGCTCGGGATCGTCGAGGTCACCGTCGCGCGCCCGCTGCGCGTCGAGGTCCTGTCCACCGGTTCGGAACTCGTCGAACCCGGAAACCCGTTGCAGCACGGCCAGATCTACGAATCGAACGGGGCGATGCTCACCGCCGCGGCCATCGAGGCCGGCGCGCTCGGCCGGCATGTGCACTTCGTGCCGGACGACACCGGCGACTTCCTCGCGCGTCTCGACGAGGTCGCCGGCGAGGCCGACCTGATCATCACGTCCGGGGGTGTGAGTGCGGGCGCCTTCGAGGTCGTGAAGGACGCGCTGTCGGCCACCGGTTCCGTCGAGTTCGTCAAGGTCGCGATGCAACCGGGCATGCCGCAGGGGTGCGGTCACCACGTCGCGTCCGCCGGGTCCGACGGGACGGCCGGACCCACCGTGCCGATCATCACACTGCCGGGCAACCCGGTCAGCGCCCTGGTGTCCTTCGAGGTCTTCATCCGGCCCGCCCTCCGCACCGCGACGGGGTTGCCGCCGCACCGGCCTCGTGTGACCGCGCGCCTGGGCGCCGACATCCGCTCACCGCAGGGCAAGAGGCAATTCCTGCGCGGAGTCCTTCGGACGGACGAGGGCGGATCGGGCGTCGTCGTCGATCCGATCGGGCCGCCCGCGTCCCATCACCTGCGGTTCCTCGCCGAGGCCGATGCGCTCATCGACGTGCCCACCGAGACCGACGGCCTGGCCGCCGGATCTCCGGTCGACGTGCTCGTCCTGCGCTGAGCTCTAAGCTGGACCGGAGTCGCACCCACCGTGGTGCACGAGGTTTCATCGAGTCGCCCCACACCGGGCACAACAGGAGGTAGATCGTGGCCAGACGTCCGCGTCCGGACGAGGGCAACACCGGCCGTGTCGCCCATTTCCTAGACCTGGCCCGCGAGACCATCCCACCGATCCATCCGGCGGGTATCCCGTTCGTCGCCGCTCCCGCGGCGGTCGCGCTCCTCGGGCGCCGCCACCGCTGGATCGCTCGCCCCGCGGCCCTCACCGCCGGCGCCTGTGCCGCCTTCTTCCGCCACCCCGGCCGTATCCCGCCGACCGAGCCGGGCGTGGTCGTCGCCCCCGCCGACGGCACGATCGCGCTGGTCGACGAGGCGGTGCCGCCCGCCGAATCGGGCCTGGGCACCGAGCCGCTGCCCCGCGTCTCGACCTTCCTGTCGATCTTCGACGTCCACGTGCAGCGTGTGCCCATCGCCGGTACGGTCACCGCGGTGACCCACACGCCCGGAGCATTCCTGTCCGCGGACCTGCCCGAGGCCAGCCGCGACAACGAGCGCACCACGATGACCATCCGCACCACGGCGACCGGCGGAGGGGCGGGGCCGGACCTGGCGGTCGTCCAGATCGCCGGACTCGTCGCACGCCGGATCGTCTGCGATCCGGAGGTCGGCGACACGCTGCGTCTCGGCGACACCTATGGGCTGATCCGCTTCGGCTCCCGGGTCGACGTCTACTTCCCCGAGGGCACCACTCCCCGCGTCTCGGTGGGTCAGCGCGCCGTCGGCGGCGAGACCCCGTTCGCCTACCTGGATCTCTGACCCGGCCCGCCCGTGAACCCCCCCGCAGCGAACTCCTCCGACGGCCACTCCGGACTCCGGGCCGGTGGCCCCGGGATCCGCCGACCGACCCGACCCTCCACGACCCGCAACCCCACCGCGCGGTCGGCACGACGCCAGGCGCAGGCCCACGCCCCGACACCGGCGGCGCCACGGGAACCCGAGCGGCGTCGCGTCCGCCGACAGGCGCAGGCCGGGCGCATCATCATCCCGTCGTCGCTGACGATCCTCGCGATCTGCGCCGGACTGACGGCGATGCGCGCGGCGACCACCGGTGACATCGACGCCGCCATGGGTCTGCTCGTGGCCGCGGCCTTCCTCGACGGCATCGACGGACGGGTCGCCCGGCTCATGGGCGCGACCAGCCGGATCGGCGCCGAGATCGACTCCCTGGCCGACGCGATCAACTTCGGCGTGGTGCCGGCGATGATCGTCTACTTCCACCTGCTCGAGGGCCAGGATCTCGGTTGGGCGCTGGCGCTCGTCTACTGCTGCGCGGTCGTGCTGCGCCTGGCCCGCTTCAACACCCTGCTCGACGACGAGGAGGCACCCGGCTACACCAGGGACTTCTTCGTCGGCGTTCCGGCGCCCGCGGCCGCCATCGCCGCGCTGCTGCCGATCGGTCTCGCCCAGCAGTTCGGTGAGGGCTGGTGGACGTCGCTTCCCGCCGTCGGCGGCTGGCTGGTCCTGGTGGCCTTCCTCGCCGTCAGCCGGGTCCCGACCGCGTCGCTGAAGACCGCGTCGATCCCGCCCCGCGCGGTCGCCGGTCTCCTCGTCCTCGTCGCGGTCGGCGCGGCACTCCTGCTGACCTACCCGTACGTGCTGATGATGATCGCGATCCTCGGTTACGCGATCCACATCCCGTTCGCGTGGCGCTCACGGCGCTGGGTCGCCTCCCGACCGGAGTACTGGGAGGAGAGGCCCGCCGAACGTCGCGCACAGCGGAAGGCGTCGAAGACCGAGCCCGACGGCCGTCGACGACGCCCCGTCCTCAAGTCGCAGCGCCGGCTCGGCCTCAACCGTCCGACCGGCGCCCCGGCCATTGCTCACCAGCCCGCTGATCGCCCGACCGAGGACGACACCGCGGACCGGAACGCCGCGACCGCCGGCGCTGGACCGGTGGCCGCCGAAGCCGAAAGCGAGACCGAGTGAGCTCACAGGTGTCCCTGACGCTGACCGCGCGGCTCAACACCTCCGCGGCCGAGGCCCGGCGCGGCATCATCCGGGTCCATCCCGAGGTGCTGACCGCGCTGTCGCTGCGGGAATGGGACGCCGTGTCGATCACCGGCGCCCGCGTGACCGCCGCGGTGGTCGCGGCGACCGGCGCGGCGTCGCCGACCGGGATCGCGCTGCTCGACGAGATCCTCTTCTCCAACGCCGGGGTCAGAGAGAACGCCTCGGTGGTGCTGGCACCGGTGGTCGTGCACGGGGCGAGCCGGGTGATCGTGAACGGTTCGGTACTGGCCACCCAGTCGATCACCGAGTCCACGCTCCGGCGCGCGCTGCTCGGCAAGGTGCTGTCGGTCGGCGACGCGGTGTCGTTGCTGCCGCGCGACCTCGGCCCCGAACTCGCCGCCACCGAGGCGACGCGCGCCCTGGCCCGGTCCGTCGGCATCACCTGGACCACCGAACTGCTCACGGTCACCGGCACCGATCCCGGCTCCCCCGTCAGCGTCCAGACCAACACCGCGGTGTTGTGGTCGACGACCGCCGGCGTGGTACCCCCGCTCGGCGACGACCGCACCGGTTCACCGCGTCTTCCGGGCGCACTCGGCATCGTGCCCGAGGCGCAGGTCAGCGCACCCGCCCCGGCGACCGCGGCCGGCGTCGGCCGCCTCCCGGTGGAGGAGCCGGACGTCCCGGTCCGGCCGGTGTCCGAGCTGGTCGGCGTCGATTCCCAGATCACCAAGCTCACCGAATGGCTGGCGATCACGCTCGACGAGCCCGACGTGCTGCGCACCCTGGGAGCCGCACCCCGCCTCGGTGTCCTGGTGACCGGGCCGGCCGGCGGCGGCAAGGCGACAGTGGTGCGGTCGGTCTGCGCGAAACGCACACTCGTCACCGTCGACGGCCCGACGACCGGCGCGACCGAACCCAACACCCGCCTGCGCACGGTCTCCGACGCCGTCGCCCGGGCCCGCGCGACCGGTGGGGTCCTGCTCATCACCGACGTCGACGCCCTGTTGCCGTCCGAACCCGAGCCGGTCGCCACCCTCATCCTCGACGAGTTGCGGTCGGGCATCGCCGACGGTCGCATCGCACTCGTCGCGACCACGGCCGAGCCGGTCCGCCTCGACTCGCGCCTTCGCGATCCGTCGTTGTGCGACCGCGAACTGATCATCGGCCTACCCGACGCCGCGACGCGGGCGCGGCTGATGTCGGCGATCCTGTCGACGGTTCCGACCGAGGGCGACCTGGACCTCGACTCGGTGGCCGCACGCACGCCCGGCTTCGTCGCCGGCGACCTCGCCGCGCTCACCCGGGAGGCCGCGCTGCGCGCCGCCACCCGTGCCAGCAACACCAGGTCCGAACCGGCACTCCGCACCGAGGACCTGGTGGGCGCGCTCGACGTGATCCGCCCGGTCTCACGGTCGGATTCACCCGAGGTGGCCCTGGGTTCGATCACGCTCGCCGACGTCGGCGACATGGTCGAGACCAAGCAGGCCCTGACCGAGGCCGTGCTGTGGCCGTTGCAGCACCCCGACACCTTCGCCCGTCTCGGCGTCGACCCGCCGCGCGGTGTGCTGCTCTTCGGCCCGCCCGGCTGCGGCAAGACCTTCGTCGTGCGGGCGCTCGCCGCGTCCGGCCAGTTGTCGGTGCACACCGTCAAAGGTGCTGAGCTGATGGACAAGTGGGTCGGCTCGTCGGAGAAGGCGGTCCGTGACCTCTTCGCCCGCGCACGGGAATCGGCGCCGTCGCTGATCTTCCTCGACGAGGTCGACGCCCTCGCTCCCCGCCGCGGACAGTCCACCGACTCCGGGGTCGGCGACCGCGTGGTGGCCTCGCTGCTCACCGAACTCGACGGGGTCGAACCGCTGCAGGACGTGGTCGTGCTCGGCGCCACCAACCGGCCCGATCTCATCGATCCCGCTCTGCTGCGGCCCGGACGCCTCGAACGACTGGTCTTCGTACCGCCGCCGGATGCCGCCGCCCGCGGTGACATCCTGCGCGCCAGCGGCCGCGACGTCCCGCTCGACGACATCGACCTCGACGAACTCGCGGCCGACCTCGACGGCTATTCCGCCGCAGATTGTTCGGCGCTCCTGCGCGAAGCCGCCCTGTCGGCGATGCGCCGGGACATCAACGCCGCCGCGGTCACCGCCGACGATGTCACCGAGGCCCGGCGACGGGTCCGCCCCTCCCTCGACCCGGTCCAGGTGGAGGAGCTCAGGGCGTACGCCGAGCGCCGCCTGGACTGACCGGAGAGAATCGCCCCCACCACATGGACGATCGGTCACGCAGAAACTACTGTGGTTAGGTCAGATGCGGGCGCGCATAAGGTGTGCCGCACTTTGTGACGCGCTGAGAGGGGAACAATGGCACGGCCGTCCAAGCCGTTGATCAGTCGCGATGCCGCCGTGATGGCATCGATCGAGATCATCGACTCCGAAGGGCTCGACGCCTTCAGCCTCCCCAAACTCGCCAAGCATCTCGGGGTCCGCGCGCCGTCGTTGTACCACCACTTCGACGACAAGAACGAGATCCTCACCGAGGTCGCCCGGTACATCGCCGGCACCGCGGTGCGCCGGCCCCGGATGAAACCCGGACCGGACTGGCCGGAGTTCTTCGTGAACCTGGCCCTGAACTTCCGGCAGTCGATCCTCCGTCATCGCAATGCCGCACCGGTTCTGCTGCAGCACCTGCCCCGCGACCTGTTCACCGCCACCTACGAGGACACCGCCGAGTTCCTGCTGGAGTCAGGAGTCCCCGTCGACCTGCATGTCCGCATCCTCGACGGCATGGAGACGCTGTCCATCGGCGCGGTACTCATGGAGGCGATGCGGCCGCCGCGACCGCGCTCGGCGATCTTCCCCAACGTGTCGGCCGATTCGCAACCGCTTCTCGCCGAGGCGTTGTCGAAGAACGAACTGACCCAGAAGCAGCTGTTCGAGGCGATGATGCGGAGCTTCCTGCACGGCATCATCCGGGATCACGACCTCCCGGCCGCGGACGAGGTCGCAGCGGGCTGACGATGGGCGCGCTCGGACGGTCCTTTCGGGTCAGAGATCCAGAACCAGCCGCGCCGAGCAGCTGCGCGAGACGCAGACCATCATGCAGTCGTTCGCGGCCTGCTCGTCGTCGTCGAGCACCGAATCCCGGTGGTCCGGAACGCCGTCGAGGACGGTCTGTTCGCATGTTCCGCAGGTGCCCTCGCGGCAGGAGAAGTCGACCTCCACGCCATCGCGGAGGAGCGCGTCGAGGACCGTCTCGTCCGCTCCGACGGTCACCGTCCGTCCGCTTCGGTGGAGGACCACCTCGAACGCATCGCCGGGTGAATCCGATTCGGACGGAACGGACTTCGGCGAAAACCGCTCCAGGTGTAGTTCGACGCCGCGGGACCGGCACTTCTCTTCGAGAGCCGCCAGCAACGGTTCGGGTCCGCAGCAGTAGACGGCAGTACCCGGACTCACGGCGTCGAGTGCCGCGTCGAGGTCGAGCAGTCCGTGCTCGTCCTGCGGCCTCACCTGCACCCGATCCGAATACTCTTGTGCCAGAACATCCGCGAACGCCATCCCCGCCGCCGTCCGGCCACCGTAGAGCAGGGTCCACTCGGCACCGCACCCGTCGACCTCGGCGATCATCGGCTTCAGCGGGGTGATACCGATTCCGCCGGCGACGAACAGGTAGGCCGGTGCGTCGACGAGCGGGAAGTTGTTCCGCGGCCCCTTGACCGCGATCAGGTCGCCGACCGCCACGTCATCGTGCACGCTCTGCGACCCACCGCGCCCCTCCGGTTCGCGCAGGACCGCCACCCGGAGATGACGCCGGTCGGTGACCGCACCGCACAGGGAGTACTGGCGGATCAGGTTCTGCCCGAGCACCAGATCGAGGTGCGCGCCCGGCGACCACGCCGGGAGGTCGCCGCCGTCGGGGTCGGCGAGGACGAGCGATACGACCCCTTCGGCCGCAACCTCTTTCGCGACGACGCGCAGCTTGTGATGGTCGAGCACGCCGACGCCGGTCAGGTTGTCGTTCATCTAGGGCCTTCTCACATGTCGTGACGTCGTGTCAGCGGAATGCCGGTGGCGGACTCGCGCTCTCGCCGACCTGGTAGCAGGAGTGCACGTCCTCTTGCTCGTAGCCGAGCAGACGACACATCCGGACCGCGCCCGTGTCCTCCGGATCGATTCGCAACGTGGACAGCTGGACGTCGGCGTCGATCTGGTGCCAGAGCGCACCGAGCAGGAGCGCGGTGCCCACGCCCTCGCCGCGCGCGGCGGCCGAGAGGACCAGCGCGTGGACCGGCGCAGACCTGAGGTCGAGGTGACGGCGGTGGTCGATCGAGAACCACACGAAGCCCAGTACGTCTCCGTCCGCGTTCCGTGCATCGGCGATCAACCTGCCGCCGAGCCGCAGCTCGTCGGTGATGCGATCACGGTGCCGCGGTGCGAGTTCGGCGGATTCGAGGACATCGGCGAGCACCGGGTCGTCGGCCGTGAGTTCCCGCGGCTCGGTGAGGGTGACCCCGGCCGGGACCACCGGCTTGTCCAGCGGCAGCGCGAACGGCCCGGTCAGGTGCCGCACCAGGGTCCACTGCCGGCTGACCGCCGGGACACCGAACCGCCGGGTCAGGCGCCCCGAAGCGGGATGCGTCGAATATGCCCAGCACCGAAGTGCGGTGGCGCCGGTGTGATCCCAGCCGTCCGGGCCGGCCGTGTCGAGACCCATCTCCTCGACGAGCAGGGTCGTGATACCGCGCGACCGGTAGTCCGGATGAACCACACAGGAGACGGTCCCCAACCCGTCCGCGTCGACCGTGAGGTGCAGGTACGCCACGATCACCATCGGGACGTCCTCGAGCGGGCTGAGATCGCGACGTGCCTTGATGGGCAGGTGCGCAACGGTGCGGGTACCGTCACCGACCTCCCTCACCAACGCGGGGTCGATGTGTGAGAACCCGGCCTCGTCGTCGTATTCGGCTGCGGTGGTGACGAGTTCGATCACTTCGTCGAGTTCGTCGCCCTCGAGGCGAGGACGCCATTCATAGGTGATCATCGTGCACTCTCCTCGAGTGGCTGGAGCACTCCGTCGGCGACGAGCCTGCTGTACCCGGCCTCGTCGAGGCCCAGCAGCTCCACGGCGATCTCGTGCGTGTCGGCGCCGGGCAGAGGGGCCGGCCGTAGGGGCGCGTCGGCAATCGAGGTGAACCGCGCGACGCGCACCGCGGTGGGCAGGGGCGCCGGGAGCAGCGGATGCTCGAGTTGGGTGTAGGCCTCACGCGCCGACAGGTGCGGGTCGGTCAGCAGTTCGGGAAGCCGGACCATCGCCCCGGCGGGTACGCCGGCCTCCTGCAGGGCGGTCATCGCCTCGGTCGGCGTCCGCTCCGACAGCCATTCGGTCAGCACCTTGTCCGCCTCGTCGCGGTTCTCGATCCGCTTGGCCACGCCGTCGAATCGGGGGTCGCCGGCGAGATCGTCGCGGCCGATGAGGTGAGTGAGGTTGCGCCAGTCCTGATCATCGCGGACGGCGACCACGCACCACTCGTCGTCACCGGCACACGGGTACACGCCCGCGGGCGCGGCGAACGGGTCGGTGTTGCCCACCGCCGACACCGATCCCGGCGCCAGCGATTCGCGGACGAGTTGCCCGCCGAGCGCGACGAGAGCGGCGTCGGCCTGCGCCACCTCGATCTCGGCACCGCGACCGTGCGACAGTCGGGCGATCAGCGCGGCGAGTACGGCCACCGCCGCGACCTGGCCGCCGATGTGGTCGGGGTAGACGGTCGAGCCGTCGCTCAGGCCGGTGTCGGCGTCGGAGTATCGCCACAGTGCGGAGACCCCGCAGGCCGCGCGCACGAGTGGCCCGTACCCGAGTCGGTTGTTCCACGGACCGGTGCTGCCGAAGGCGCTGCCGTCGGAGACGATGATGCGCGGATTGATCTTGCGCAGTTCGTCGTAGCCGATCCCCATCGAGTCGAGGGTTCCGGGCTTGAAGTTGGCCAGGACCACGTCGGCTTCGGCGGCCAGCTGCCGGAACACTTCCCGGCCTTCGTCGGTGCGGAGGTTGACGCCCAGCGAGCGGCGGTTGCGATGTCCCCACGCCACGGATGCGGCGAGCGAAGCGCCCCTCTTCGACTGGCGGAGACCGTCCGGGAAGTCGCGGTTCTCGACCTTGATCACGTCCGCGCCGTGGTCGGCGAACTGGCGACCGAGTTCGGCGCCGAAGACGACCACACCGAGGTCGAGCACACGCAGCCCCGTGAACGGATGGGGCCCCGCCACGCCCGCGTCGGGGATCGACTCGTGGAGATCGTTTGTCCCGGACCAGAAGTCGGCCGCTTCGTCGAGCGACTGCGCGCCGTGCCGGAAGCCTGCGCGCTGTCGGTCGAACTTGACGTAACCCGACGGAATGCGCGCTTCGACACCCGGGGCGATCTCGACGTCGACGAGGGTGCCGGAAGCCGCGAAGTGGTCGTTGGTGAGCACCTCCGAGGGACGCAGCACGCCCCCGATCGGAATCCCGCGCGCGGCACCCTCGGCGACCAGTTCGTCGCGCGTGCGCCCGGCGAAGAGCTCTTCGATGAGTGGATGCAGCCGGTCGGCCGCGGCGAAGCGCGCCGGAATCGTGTCGTAGGCGGGGTCGGCGAACTCCTCGGGCTCGCCGAGCCAGGCGAACATCGCGCGCCACTGTCGCTTGGCCAGCAGGCAGATCCGCACCTGTCCGTCCGCACACCGCAGGACCGGATAGAAATTCGCCGCATCGGGACGCCCACGCGGGAAGTCGTCACGACGACCGGCCGCGGCGGACCCCTGCACGCCGAAGCCGGGATCGAAGCCGTGGACCACCGACTCGAATGCCGAGATGTCCACGAGTTGTCCGCTGCCGGTCCGCAGTCGGTCGTAGTAGGCGAGCAACGCCGACCATGCGGCGTGCACCCCCACCGACTGCTCGACGAGGCCGGCCGGCGGCAGCAGCGGTTCACGGCCCGGTTCGCCGGATCGGGACAGCACCCCGCTCATCGCGTAGATCACGGATTCGGTCGCGGCCCAGTCCCGGTACGGACCGGTCTGACCGAACCCGCTGATCGAGACGGCGACGAGTCCGGGGGCCATGGCCAGGAGGTCTGCGGCGCCCAACCCCGTTCCCGTCGGCAGCCCGTTCGGGGTGCTCTCCACCAGGATGTCGGCGGCGGCAACCTGATCCAGGAAACGAGTCCGGTCCGGTCCGGAGTCCAGATCCAGGACGACGACCCGCTTGTTCGCGTTGTTCAATGCGAACGGGATGCTGATCCCGGATTCGACCGGTTGGGACCGGCGTGAGGCCGAACCACCGGGCCGCTCCACGCGGACCACCTCGGCGCCCAGGTCGGCGAGGAATCGGCCGCACGACTCGCCGAGGCCGTCGGTCACGTCGACGACCCGTACACCGGTGAGGGGCAGATCCGTCATGTCACTCCTGTTGCAGGTCGGTCGATCAGCGGGTGGCGAAGTACACCGATTTGGGGGCGAGGTAGGGCGCGAGACCCTCTGGGCCCAGTTCACGTCCGAGACCCGATGCCTTCACACCGCCGAACGGAGCGGTGAGGTCCAGGGCGTAGTGATTGACACCGACCGTCCCCGTTCGGATCCGGCGGGCCAGTTCGAGTCCGCGCTCCTCGTCGGCGGTCCACACGGTGCCGCCGAGTCCGTACACCGAGTCGTTGGCGATGCGCACCGCGTCGTCGGTGTCGGCGTACTCGGTGATGGTGAGCACCGGACCGAAGATCTCCTCCTGCGCGATGGAGGCAGAGTTGTCGACGCCGGCGAAGACGGTCGGCTCGACGAACCAGCCCTGCGCGAGGTCGGCGGGAACGCCTCCCCCTGTGGTGATCTGATAACCGTCGGCCCGGCCCGACTCGATGTGGCCGAGTACCCGCTCGCGCTGTGCGGCGCTGACGAGTGGACCGATGGCCGTCGTCTTGTCCAGCGGGTCACCGACGCGCAGCGCACGGACGGTCTCGGTGACCGCGTCGACGACCTCGCCGTAGCGAGACCGCGGAGCGAGAATCCGCGTGCTGGCGTGGCAGGTCTGCCCGTTGTTCACCAGCGACACCTCCAGCAGGTGATCGGCGAACACCCCGAGATCGGCGTCCTCGGCGACGATCGCCGCCGACTTGCCGCCCAGTTCCAGGGTCACCGGCCGCAGGAGCCGACCGCACACCTCACCGATCGCCCGTCCGGCGACGGTCGACCCGGTGAAGGCCACCTTGTCGACCCCGGGATGTCCGACGAGGTGGGCACCGGCTTCGCGACCGCCCGGGACGACGTTGAGGACACCGGCCGGCAGACCGGCCTCCTGGGCCGCGTCGGCGAAGACGAAAGCATCCAGGGCGGTTTCGGGCGCCGGTTTGAGTACCACCGTGCAGCCGGCCGCAAGTGCGGGCGCGATCTTCATCGCGGCGAGCGGCTGCGGGTAGTTCCACGGCGTGATCGCGGCGACGACCCCGACGGGCTCGCTGCGGACCACGGTCCGACCGCCGAGCGCACCGGGCCGCACCTCCTCGTCCTCCGCCGACCGGATCAGGCCGGCGTAGTACGACAGCATCGCCGCGGGGCCGTAGCCGTTCGTCGGCTTCGCGAGGCTGATCGGCATCCCGTTCTCCCGGCTCACCAGTTCGGCGGTGCCACGAGCACGGGCGGTCATCGCCGCCGCGAAACGGTCGAGGAGGTCGGCACGTTCGGCGCGACTCATCGAACCCCACGGTCCGTCGAGCGCGGCGCGCGCGGCTGCAACGGCGGCATCGATGTCCGCCGGTCCCGCGAGAGCGCTTCGGCCGAGCACCTTCTCGGTGGCGGCTTCGATGACGTCGCCGTGCTCACCCGACGCCGGCGCCGTCCAGGTGCCGTCGATGAACAGTTCGTTGCGATCCAACATGATGACCCTTCGGAGTCTGAGTGCCTGGCTACAGGGTGTCTGCGTGGCCGAACAACACGGAGCTGACCAGCGGCGCCATCGGACCACCGATGAACAGCGAGGTCTTCGCGTCGGCGACCTGGTTGGTCGACGTACCCCGGATCTGTCGCACCGCTTCCACGGCGAGGTTCAGTCCGTTGATGAACGAGTCGGCGAGGTTGCCGCCGCTGGTGTTCACCGGGAGCTTGCCGTGCGGGGCGGTCAGGTTCTCCACCGTCATCACGGTGCCGGCCGCCTCACCGGGTGGGCAGAGGCGATGGTCGATGAGCGCCGCAACCGCGGGGCCGCTGAAGTTCTCGTAGACCTGCACCACGTCGACATCGTCGGGGCCCAGACCTGCCGACGCCCAGAGACGTTCGGCGACACCGGGTTTACCGTTGTTGGCCGGACCGAAACCGGCCGTCGAGTACTGCTCGTCGTTGTCGACGCGTTCGGAGTATCCGCCCGGCGCGCCCTGCGCGCCCGCGATGACGTAGGCCGGATCGGCACGGAGGTCGCGCGCCCGGTCGGCGGAGACCAGGACGAGTGCCACCGCCCCGTCGCTCTCCCGCGAGCAGTCGTACAGGTGGAAGGGCTCCGCGATCAGGCGCGACGACTCGTAGGTGTCCTCGTCGAGCGGCCGGCCGTGCCCCTGAGCCGTGGGGTTCTGCTGCGCATGCTGATAGGCCGCCAGGACGAGCGAGCGCATCGCCGTCCGCGGGACGCCGTCGTGCTCGAGCATCCGCTGCGTCCGCATGGCGCAGATCTGTGCGGGTGAACCCACTCCGTGTGCCACGAAATGCGGGCCGTAGTGGTATTTGGCGTATCCGAGTCGTCCGGTGTCGGCCTGGGACATGGCCCGGTACACGACGACGCACTGCGCCTGTCCCGATGCGATCGCGACAGCCGCGTTGGTGACGGCCGCGGCGACACTGCCTCCGCCGCCGCCCCACATCATGTTCGACCAACGGAGTTCGTCGACCATCAGGGCCGCGCCGAGGATCGGGCCGTCGTTGGAACCGCCTGCGTACGAGACGAATCCGTCGATCTTACGGGGCGAGACCCCGGCGTCGGCACAGGCGTCGATGATGGCCTTGATGGTCATCTGCTGTTCGGTCATGGGCGATTGCCCACGCTTGTAATGCATCTCGGCGACGCCGACGACGGCGGTCGCACCACGAATCGATCCGGACATCACTGCTCTCCATTCGGCGAGTCGGCCCGGCGCCACCGCAGCAGCGGCCAGGGTTCGCCCGCCTTGTGCTCGAAGACACCGGTGACGGACTCGCCGATCCGCGGTGTCCGCTCGACGTCGTCGACGAGCAGGCCCAGGACGCGGCGACCGCCGGCGTCGGCCAGTTCGACGAGAACACTGATGTAGGGCATCCGGTCGGACAGTTCCTCGATGTACGGGTACCAGCTCCGACTCCAGCTGTAGACGGTGCCCACCGGTTCGACGCGCTCCCATCCGAGGTCGAAGCCGTGGCAGGAGCCGCACACCGACTGCGGACTCCAGATCCAGGTCCGGCAGGTGCCGCAGCGTTGTAGCCGCAGTTCACCGGCGAGAAGGCCCTCCCAATACGGCGCATCGAGACCGTCTGCCGCCGGCCCCCACGGGACGTCGACCGTCGGGGCGGTCATGCGCGATCACCGGGCGGGAAGTTCTCCAGCGCCGCGGCCAGCCAGGTGCCGTCGTGGCGTTCCCAGATCGAGCGGAGGCCGATCTCGCGGCCATCGAAGGCGTACACCGCCTCACCGATCATCCGGTCGCCGTCCGCCCGGACGCCGACGATCCGGTGGTTCTCGATCGCGCCACGGGGCACGTCGACGCCCTCGAACACGGTCGGGAGGTTCTCCTGGACCATCTCCGCCATTGCGGACTTCATGTCCCCGGCGGCGACGTGGCCGACGTGCTGCGTATAGCGCGCACGAAAGTCGTCGATCTCGCTCATCGCGTCACTCCTTCACCGCCGGATGCCCGGCGTCTGTGCAATAAACCTTACGTCTTTAGATATTCTCGGTCAATCGAGGCGGGCCGTGCCGGACTGCTCGACCCGCAGTCGGCGGCCGGCCATCTCGGCCTCGGCGAGCTCACGGAGGTCACCGGAGTCGGTGACCACTGCCAGAGTGCGGGCGCCGCCCGGTACGCGAGCCGCCACGAATGCCTTCTCGGGGTTACCGTCTCGTCCGAAGGCGACGGTCCAGGACTCGATCTCGGCGACACCGTCGTGCGATTCCGCCACCGCGGTGGTGGGTTCGGCGTCCACCTCGGCCTGGACGTTCTCGCGGCGGAAGCCGTCGACCGGCGGTTCGGTGCTGTAGACGCCGAACGCATGCTTGGTCAGGTACCCGCTGTTGGCAGTCACCAGACCGTACGTACCCGGCGACTCGCGAAGTCGTGAGACGACCGTGGCGATGGCGTGCGTGCTGTAGTTGTTCCACGGCCCGCCGGCGAAGGTGAGACCACCGGTGCAGGTCAGCGGGCGCTGCGTACCACTCGGATCGAGGCCCAGTTCGATGGCGGCCACCTGCACGGCGGACGGGAAACACGAGTAGATGTCCAGGAACGAGACGTCGTCGATCCCCACCCGGGCGAGCTCCAGTGCGCGTCGAGCACCGATCCGGATCGCCGCCGACCGGTCCAGCGCGCCACGTGCCGCGATCGCGTCGGTGTCATGCGATTCCGTGCCGCTGTGCGGGAACACCCACTCCGAACGCGGCACGCCAAAACGTTCCGCCGCCTCCGCCGAGCACAGGATGAGCGCCGCGCCCTGGTCCACCATGTTGTTGGAGTTCAACAACTTCGGGTAGGGGGTCGAGATCCAGCGATTGTTCTCCGAGGGTTGCGCGATCTCGGCCGCGGTGAGCGCACGTTGCGTCCAGGCGTGCGGGTTCGTCGCGGCCATCTCGCTGAACGACGACCAGAGTGCGCCCATGTACTCGGCGTGCTCCGCGATGGTCCGACCGGCAGAGACTCGCAGTGCCTGCTCGAACAGCGGGTAGACGTACGACGGGCGGTCCAGCCCGATCCGGCGCTCGCTCTCGGCCTCCATCGGCACGTCCGGGACGATGATCTCGGCCGCCGGCACCGACTCGTCCTGCTTGGTCCACGCCGGCCGCTCACCCTTGGCACGCAACTTCATCCGGGTGCGCCAGGACTCCGCGCCGGCGATGAGAATGACATCGGCCCGTCCCGCGGCGATGTCCTCGGCGGCGGCGTTGACGAGCACCTGCGGGGTACTGCCGCCATTTCCGGTGTAACCGGTGTGCGCCGGTGCCGCACCGAGTCGTTCTGCCACGAGCGCCCCGGGATCGCGGTAACGCCAGGAGAGCAATCCGACCACACGCACCGAGTCGACGTTCTCGAGCAGCTTCGGCGCCCCGGCCTGCTCGGCCGCGTCGCGGGCGGCCCGCACGATGAGGTCGACGGGTTCGACCCCGCCGTTCCGTTCGTTCACCTGTCCGCCCCCGACGACGACAGGGGTACGGGGATCAATTCTCATGGGCGATTCGCCTCCACTTCAGGCATGGACACTCGTGACGGTTCACGGCCCGTACACGGGACACAAACCTAACATCAATAGGTAGTGGGCATGCGTCGGCCGGCGCGCCGACGGGGCGCCGGACGCGCTCTCAGATCCTGGGCAGGACCTGTGTGGGTGCGTCCTGCCAGTCCCGCGCCCCCGGGCCCGCGACGCCGCCTGCCACGTCGGCCGCATGGGCGTCGCCCTCCGCGCGGATGCGGTCCTCCTCGGCCATACTGCGCAGAATCGCCTCCTGCGCGTTCTGCGGCAGGTCGGGCAGCATCGCATGCACGCGCTCCCGGTGACGAGCCACCGCCTTGCGTTCGGGCATACCCGGATTCGGCTGCACCTGCGGAATGATCTCGGTGAAATCCTCCTTGGTACCACCACCGGAGATACCCGCCGCCGCCATCGCCGCCTCCTGCGCCACCAGAGCCTCGTCCTTCTCCTCCGACATACCGATCGGACCGAACCGATCACCGGAGAGGAACTGCTTGACCACCGGCTGCTCCGAGGTCAACAACTGCTCACGCGGACCGAACATCACCAACTCCTTCCGGAACAACATGCCGATGTTGTCCGGGATCGTCCGCGCGATGTTGATGTTGTGCGTCACGATCAGGATCGTCGCATCGATCTGGGCGTTGATGTCGATCAACAACTGCGAGATGTAGGCCGTACGCACCGGATCCAGACCCGAGTCCGGCTCATCACACAAAATGATCTGCGGATCGAGCACCAACGCGCGCGCCAGACCCGCACGCTTGCGCATACCACCGGAGATCTCACCCGGCAGCTTGTCCTCGGCACCGGTCAGACCCACCAGATCGATCTTCTCCATCACGATGTCGCGAACCTCGTTCTCCTTCTTCTTCGTATGCTCACGAAGCGGGAACGCGATGTTGTCGAACAACGACATCGAACCGAACAACGCACCATCCTGGAACAGCACACCGAACAACGTCCGGATCTCATAGAGCTCTTTGGCCGAACACTGCGTGATATCGGTGCCATCGATGATCACCGACCCCTGCTCGGGATGCAGCAACCCG